>NZ_SJFM01000055.1:0-12620 GCF_029478545.1 Vibrio sp. 1180_3 | reverse complement strand
GATCCAAAACTTAATTGAGGCAACCCAAGAACCTTGAAAACGATCAATCTCAGGTTGTTCACGAATCCATTTCGACCAAGCCAACTTGCCGAAAACACGAAACGAATTCTCAATGAAATCGTAGCTTGGACCCTAAAAACTGACCAAACACATAACGCCCAATTAAGGTGTGAAGCACGCGACCACGGCACTTCATTTGAGCACCGTAAACACTGAACCAAACCCAAACCAAAAATGCCAAGCGTGCTGAATCACTCTTAAATTGTTTGTTAGATGATTTTTTGAGGCAATCTTTTCAGTTTAGCCATCACACATTACTTTATTGCTAAGCATCTTAGTTTCGCAATAAATCTTCGCATTTCTGCTACGTATTACAATCATCTCATCGATGCTATCTAAAAGATCTGCAGGTTGATTTTTAGATTGATAACCTTCATGAGTAAAATTGTAGCTAATTGGCGAGTTCTTCGTGTTACTCGTGAATTTACCCAGATCCGGATCAATAGATAGCCGCCGCTTAAAAATTCTGATGCTTTCTAATACAGATTTTTTATCGGCTCTAATATCAAACGAAAAATCTATGAAAATTTTATCTTCACCATAGTTATATGACACCGAGCAATATTTAACACCATACACCTGTTCATCAATAGGGCAAGGGTAACCCTCTAGGTACATATTAGTTTTAAGAATCCCAATATCCATTAGCGATGCTGGCGTGTTCATTAAATATAGTGATGCGTTTCTGCCTTCCGCATGAAGGCTAAATGGAAGAAGAATAAAAAGTACGGCTAAAATTTTTTTCATTGAATCTCTCTGATTTTAATAACTGACTAATTCATCTAACGCTAAGCTAAGTGGCTAACAAACCTGCCACCCACCTCAATTTGAGCACCTTAATCACGCAGCCAAACCGAACTGAAAATGCCAAGCGTTTGTTAGTCCGTCTTAAGCGTTTTGTTAGTTTGCTACCGCGACAAACCAAAGGTTTAGCGCCAAGGTGCTGAATTGACGACCAAACTACTGGCTTTAAACGAAGATGTAAAATTGAAAACGACAGAACTCAAAACCAACCAACAAAACGGGCTTGGCTAAGAAGCGACATGCGCGAGACAACCACAATTTGAAGGACTAAAGCTGGCAAAGGATTCGTTCGCTGAAATTAACAGCCAAGTGCGACGAAACCAGTTAAGTTCAACTTAGCCGCAACGAAAAAGAAACCACACCAAAGAACGTAGCGAAAAAGTTAGAGCTAGTAAGCGACTAACCCACCACAAACACTGCACACATAGTGCCACCGGAAAGTTCGTGAGATTGGAAAACGAACAGGTGTATAGCTAGAACGAAGAACCCAGCTTTTAGACCAAAACGCTTTTCTGCCCTTTGCAAACTAACGCCGCATTAAGTGGTGAGCGACGCTAAGCACCTATGCCTCGACAAACCACTTAAAATGCAAAAACTGAATTTACACTAAAACCGCCAAGCGTTGCGAATCCGTCTTAAATGCTTTGTTATGCAAATTCAATAAGATAAACCAGAAGTTACACTACATTTGATTAAGAAAACAATCAAAATATTGGTTAAGTGAACCAAGAATCAGCCAAAGCCTGAACCGTTATAAATAAGCCACCAAAACAAAGTCCACCTTTCAGCGACAAACCAAGCTTTTGAATGAGAAAAACTCACCGAGCAAGACTTTCAGCAAATGCGAAATGATCGATTAACTTGCCCTTTCCACACTTTGCAACCGCAAAACTGACAACGCGCCAACGCTAAAACCAATTGAGGCAAACAAAGAAATTTGCCTATTTTACGGTTTGAGTTAACCACGAATTTGAGGGTAAAAATGCTCATTTGCCAACAACACAAAACGAATGGCCGGAGAAATCCCAAAAGATTGAACCCCTAAATTTACCTGAGTTGCATAACGCCGCATTAAGTGGTGAGCAACGCTAAACACCTATGCCTCGACAAACCACTTAAAACGAAAAAACTGAATTTACACTAAAACCGCCAAGCGTTGCGAATCCGTCTTAAATGCTTTGTTATGTAAATTCAGTCACATAAGCCAAAGTTACCATGAAAAACCAAGCCTGTACGACCGAAGAATTAGCCAAAATAAAAGAACCCAACCGTGTTCACGAATTTGCGAAGTCAGCAATGTTACAAACCAAGCCGCACAAACGGTGGATACTGATTATCAGCGACTAAAAATGCCGTTAAGCCAAGGAAATTTAACGAAAAAAACCATCAACAAAGACTGACTATCGTTAACCTTGCCCTTTCCACACTTTGAGCCTGCACAACCAACCACGAATCAACCCTGAAACTAAATGAGGCAACTCACAAATCTTGGCATGTTTTACGGCTAAATTAGGCAAAGAATCGGGACAGAAAAAACGAATTTTGCCGACGATACGGACCGATGGCTTAAGAGATCGCAAAAACAGAATAATACCAATTTTACCCGCTTTACATAACGCCCTGTTAAGGTGTGAGCAACGCAATACCGATGCCTCCGCATACCACCTTAAACGCTAAACGCAACGCATAGTAAAAATGCCACGCGTTGCGAATCACTCTTAAACAGATTGTTAGGGCTAAATTAGCGACGTGTGATTTGATGAAACTCAACAGGAGTGGTTGGCTCAAAGCTCATAGCGTACCCATGACAAACTTCAACCCATTGATGGTTATTAAAGAACGCCAACACTATGTGCTTAACTGTCTGATAACCTATGTTAAATTCATCCCTTAACTCATGCTCGAATGCCATCCAATTTACGTCTTCTTCGTTTGCAAGCAGTTCATCATACTTTTGAAATATGTCATGAGCCCTGTTCAATTGCGCATTATCCCAATTCATCGATAAGATCAAGCGCTCTACAGGATACCTTTCATAATCAACACAGTCGGATAAAATTGATACGTGATATTGTAGTTTTTCAACAACTGCGGATAGTTCTTCTAGTGTCATTGTCATGCCTTACCTTCCAGCTCAAAAATTCTAGAGTTCGATGTTGAAATAGAGTCTTGAATGAGGCTCTGTAGTTCATGAACATCTGCGTGATTAATAGTTTGTGAGTTAAATCCTACTTCATAGTCATTTAGTTTTTTTTGAGCATTCGTCAAAATACCTCTGATGTCATTGTCTGGACCCTGACTATTAATGGCTCCGATCGAATAATCAAAGTGTGCTTTGATGCTCAATATTAGCTCCGAAACTCTTACTCCTCGCGGAATACTTGTAGTGCTAAGAGGAAGACGACGAATATCATCTTGAGCCCTTCGAAGGCGTTCAGCACAGCTTGCTAAGTTGATTTTTCTGATATCAAACTTGATCTGTTCTCGATAATTTTTAGCTTTAGTTACCTGCCAAATCGTTATGAACATCGAAATCACTGTTACAACTGTGCCAACCAAAGTAATCATACTATCTGTTGTCACATACCCTCCTATGTTTATCTTGAGCCCTAACGCCGCGTTAAGTGGTGAGCAACGCAGACCACTGCACTTAAAGTATTGTGCCGTAAACACTTAACCTGAAGCAAACCAAAAATGCCGAGCGTTGGGAATCCGTCTTAAACGCTTTGTTAGCCGTACATTGCCCAACGAAAATACGGACGCTGATCATCCATACGCTCGACTTCTGCACCTAACTTTTTGTAGAACTCGTGTGCTCTGGTGTTATAAGGGCTAGCAGTCCATGAAATGTGAGAAGTTAACGACTCTTCAGCAACCATTTTCAAAGCATCCATAAGTTCAGCACCGTACCCCTTTGAGCGATTCTTACCGACAACTAGAAGGTCATCAAGCCAAATAGACGGCTCACCACGAAAGGAGGAATAACGATAGTGAAATAAGGCGAACCCCTGAGCTTCGCCATCGACCTCCAATAACAAAGCGTGAGCAAACGGATAATCACCAAATAAGGTTCGTTCAATCTTCTGTTTAGTCGTGGAGATTTCGCCGTCGAACCCTTTCATACTTCGGTCAAACTCTGCTTTGTATCCAATGAGTTCTAACAACTTACCGGAGTCTTGCTTGATCGCTTTCCTTACGTTCACTTTGTTCTCCATAACTAAAATTTGTGCTTGTCGGCTAACGCCGCGTTAAGTAGTGAGCAACACTACCACATTACTTAAACCATTGTGCCGTAAACACTAAAGCTGATTAAAACAAAAAATGCCGAGCGTTGCGAATCTGTCTTAAACGCTTTGTTATGCAACCTTATCACTACAATACAAAGGCTATAACAACAATAAATTCATGGTTAATGGTTGAATTTCCTATATGCAACCCAATTTATTTAGTGACAACAGACAATCATTAGGAGTTAAAATGATTAATAGAACAGCTTCAACTCAATACGACGATTGGACCGGTGGTTCTGCATTTGATGATGCTGACACTAACGATCTTACCGACTACGCTCGAAATGCTGGACATATCCAACCAGATGAAAGGATCTTCAGTTTTGAAGCAAGCTACATTCACGTTACTAAGCAAGTTATGGTTACAATCAACTACACAAGCTTAAGCTACGATGAAGTTAAGTCTACTGGTGCGTCTTTATCTAAAGTCAGTTTCGACTTGTCACCAAATGACTTCTTTGGAGTATTCAAACGAGCCAACTTTGCTGCAGCAAGAAAAGGCTTGTAACTACAGACAGGAGGCTCCAATTAAGAGCCTCTTTTTTCATAATTTAACCTGACAATTTAAAACGATACCCACTGGTTGCATAACGCTGCGTTAAGTGGTGAGCAACGCGACCACAATCCTAAACCATTGCACCTTAAACACAAAACTCAACCTAGAGCCGAAACTCCCAAGCGTTGGGAATCCGTCTTAAACGCCTAGTTAGCTGCTGCACTTTCGCTAGCGAATTACGCCAAACTGCCTAATTTGAAACACATTATTGCTTTCAAACGGCAAAGTAAAACGGACAGCTGTGAAATTAAAACCTAATCCACGAAATGCGTTTGGCAAAGAAGAAATGGCTGAGGAAATCCCCATTCCTGAGCATGGTAATTTGCAAAGAATTCTATCGGAAAAGCCAACGACAGAGCACACGAAACGAATTTAGGCATTCATAAATTTCAACAGCAAAGAAGCCACGCCAATGAACTTAACAAAAACAACATTTCCCGTAAGCAGACTTCGTTAAGTTCAAACACTTCCCGAAAAGTGCCACTGGCGAGATAGTTGAGAAGCTGAGATTTGTCCGGTGTGTAGCTAGGAAACCCAAAGCCTTTCCACCCTAAATTCACAGCTTTTCTTAACCCCAGCTAACGCCCAATTAAGTGGTGAACAACGCACTGACCAAGCCGCTGCATTGCACCGTAAAACACTTTACTCAACGCATAGTAAAACTGCCACGCGTTGAGAATCCACTTAAATTGTTTGTTATGTGAATTTTACCGTGAATTCAAAGTAAATCACCGTAGAAATGAAGAAATTTTAATAAGTTACGTGCAAAAACGATGCTTACCAAAACCTAAATTTCACAGCGATCTTAGCCAAAGAGAGCCACTTGCAGAATCAACAACAAAGAAAGCGCCCTTTCAGCAACAACCAAACCTTTTGCTTCACCAGATTTTCAGAGCTGAATATCAGCAAGCAAATCAGTCAAAAGGACATTTAAATTAAAGCGATTTGAAACCAACGAAACTCAACACAAACCAGATCCAAAACTTAATTGAGGCAACCCAAGAGACTTGGACGTGACCAATTAAAGCTCTTTCAAGAATCCATTTCGACCAAGCTAACTTGCCGAAAACACGGAACGAATTTTCAATGAAATCGTAGCTTTGACCTCAAAAACTCATCAAACACATAACGCCCAATTAAGTGGTGAACAACGCACTGACCAAGTCGCTGCATTGCACCGTAAAGCACTTTACCTGACGCATAGTAAAACTGCCACGCGTTGAGAATCCACTTAAATTGTTTGTTATGTGTATTGCGCACTACTTGACGATGTCGTAAGCCCACTTATAGCTACTATAAAGAAAAGGTCTACTTCCTTCCTTTTCAGTCTCAACAACTGATAGCTTAACTTTGGTACCTAATGGAAGAGACCGAATAGCTTTTGCGCACTCTACCTTCATAACGCTAGGGAAAGGTTGGCCTGCTATTGGTCTAACACCGTTTTTCCTCTTTGACGCATCATAAAAAACTTCACAGATGATAGATGTGTATTCGCTTGGATCGCGACGACCTCCAGCTCCCATAAATAACTCCTGATAGAAAAAATCAACGCATATTAAGCATGCTAATGCACATTGAAAATGAAAATTTGGTGAGACACATAACGCCCAATTAAGTGGTGAACAACGCACTGGCCAAGCCGCTGCATTGCACCGTAAAGCACTTTACCTGACGCATAGTAAAACTGCCACGCGTTGAGAATCCACTTGAATTGCTTGTTATGTGAATTTTACCGGGAATTCAAAGTAAACCACCGTAGAAATGAAGGAATTTGAATAAGTTACGTAAAAACCAATGCTTACCAAAACCTAAATTTCACAACGATCTTAGCAAAAGAGAGCCACTTACAGAATCAACAACAAAGAAAGCGCCCTTTCAGCCACAACAAAACCTTTTGCTTCACCAGAATTTCAGAGCTGAATTTCAGCAAGTGAATCAGTCAAAAAGACATTTCAATTAAAGCGATTTGAAACTGACGAAATTCAACACAAAACAGATCCAAAACTAAATTGAGGCAACCCAAGAACCTTGAAAACGATAACTCTCAGGTTGTTCAAGAATCCATTTCGACCAAGCCAGCCTGCCGAAAATACAGAACGAATTCTCAATGAAATCGTAGCTTTGACCTTAAAAACTCATCAAACACATAACGCCGCGTTAAGGGGCGCAGGCACGCAATACAAAAGCTACCGCATAACACCTTAACCACTAAACAAACTGCAAACCGAAAATGCCACGCGTGCCAAGTCCCTCTTTAACGCTTTGTTAGCTGCGTGGTCAATTTTGTCAATAAACCTATTATTTTTGATGTTAGTGCATAATCTAGAGCCATGCGCCCGCTTTCATTGACTAAAAACGCTACGACATTAATAGAAAAGTCGATTAATTCAATTAGTTCTTCCGATGTGAAAGTATAACTAATTGGGTGTTGATGAAGGAATGTATTCCTAATGGCCTGTAAACGGCAAACATGTTTCTTTTCAAAATGATCACTATCAATAATTAGACCATCAACATACGAAACATATCGTTCATCTAATAAACGCTCATACAACCACTCGATATTAGTTAAATGACCAGATTCAGCGTCGAATTTGCTAAAAACCAAGCAATTACCTGAAGTTATTAGAGCTAGACACATCGCTGTTTGGATCGAATTATGACTGTATATCACAGCCCATTTAAAGTAGGCATCATCACCATTTTTAATGCGATCTAAAGCATCAGATAAACATTCCAGTGACATGGATAAATCTGTTTCTAAATTAAACGACACTACCTTTTTACTCATATCTTTACCAGTTAACAATGAAAGCAGCTAACGCCCAATTAAGGGGTGAGCAACGCTACCACCAAAACCTAAAGCATTGTGCCGTAGACACTTAATTTGAAGTAGAACCCAAAATGCCAAGCGTTGGGAATCCCTCTTAAATTGTTTGTTATGCCACGACTCAAAGCTTTTCACTGAACTCGCCACATTGATTACATTTATAGCCTTGTTTGTAGAAAAATAGTGGGAAACCTAACAATATGAAAACTAGAAATGCAGGACGCTTGCCCTGTGTGTGAGCAGTTATCTCACTACTACCACAATGGGGACAAATATCCTGTTGCTCTCCCTCAGTTTCGGAGTGCTTTTCAAGACTTTCAGAAAAATCACTAGTCAGGATTTCAGTAGCTTCTTCAAAGTCTTTTTCTAAAACCATCAAGCGCACGCCTCCAATAGCATTTGAATATAACCATTGTGTACTCACCGTATGCTCATCTGCAATGAAGCTTTCGATGCCAGCACTTTCAAGGTTAGCTCTCGCTATATGAGCTTCATGAGGAAAAGAAAACCTTGCTACTACAATCATGAATTTCTCCTTGTGGCATAACGCCAAATTAAGGTGTGAACAACGCCAACACCTTACGTAACGCATTGTGCCATAAACACTAAACTAGCTTGAAGTGATGGCGCCAAGCGTTGTGAATCACTCTTAAATTTATTGTTATGAGCGGGGGTAAGAGTGCGCTTTAACGTACTTTTTAACCTTTTTCATAGCCATTTTACGCTTAAGTGGTGAGAGGTAATCAATAAACAAGTTACCCGACAAATGATCTATTTCGTGCTGCATTACGATAGCTAGAAACTCGTCACTTTCAATGGTAATTGGCTTACCTTCGCGATCTAAAGCAGACACAACAACTGAAGCAAAACGCTCTACGTCTGCATAGTAATCAGGAACTGATAAACAACCTTCTTGACCCAATGCTTTATCTGAGCCACTAACGACTTCAGGGTTAACCAAAATTAACGGTTCATCTCGATTTTCTGAAAGGTCGATAATAACAACGGCCTCTTTATGACCAACTTGAGTTGACGCCAAACCGATACCATTGTCAGTCGCATATAACGTTTCCAACATATCGTCTATTAATGTTTGTACCGTCGAAAGATCTTGCACCTTTTCCGCTTTGACCTTAAGCCTTGGGTCTGGTGCAGTCAGAATTTCTAAAACTGCCATATTTTCCTTCTAATTCTTGGAAGCTCATAACGCCGCGTTAAGTGGTGAGCAACGCGACCACAATCCTAAACCATTGCGCCTTAAACACAAAACTCAACCTAGAATCGAAACTCCCAAGCGTTGGGAATCCGTCTTAAACGCCTAGTTAGCTGCTGCACTTTCGCTAGCAAATTACGCCAAAATGCCTAATTTGAAACACATTATTGCTTTCAAACGGCAAAGTAAAACGGACAGCTGTGAAATTAAAACCTAATCCACGAAATGCGCTTGGCAAAGAAGAAATGACCGAGAAAATCACCATTCCTGAGCATGGTAATTTGCAAAGAATTCTATCGAAAAAGCCAACGACAGAGCACACGAAATGAATTTAGGCATTCATGAATTTCAACAGCAAAGAAGCCGCGCCAACGAACTTAACAAACACAACATTTCCCGTAAGCAGACTTCGTTAAGTTCAAACACTTCCTGAAAAGTGCCACTGGCGAGATAGTTGAGAAGCTGAGATTTGTCCGGTGTGTAGCTAGAAAACCGAAAGCCTTTCCACCCTAAACTCACCGTTTTTCTTAACCCCAGCTAACGCCGCATTAAGTGGTGAGCAACGCCTGCCACCCAACCTAAACCATTGTGCCGTAAACACTTAAACCGAATCAAACCGAAAATGCCAAGCGTTGGGAATCCGTCTTAAATGCCTTGTTATGCGTTTCTTCCATGCTCCAGATTTAACCCTAACTTGCGGCTAAAAACGAACATACAACTAACCAAAATACCTATCTCGAAAAGCTGACAAAGAAAAGATGCTGTCTTAAACACCAGACCCGAACCCATCCAAGGCATTGCTATTTCGATTAGCACCGCGATTAGAACCAAAGTATACCCAACCCGTTGATGCCACTTACTTAAAATTGGAGAAAAATGATGGAAAGCTAACAGATAGAGCACCGAAAAAAATGGCATTATAAACCAGGTAAAATACTCAAGAATTTCAATCAACGGGCTACTACCTTCACCCAAAGTCGCTATTAGAATCGGGATAATAAAATTCAGTATCATGTAAAGAAACGGATAGATAAGAATACCCAAGGCAAGATACCGAACTGATTTTATAACTCTACTTTCCACTTGTACTACCTTCTCAAGTTGGAGTAACGCATAACGCCGCGTTAAGGTGTGAGTAACGCAATACCGAAGCCTCTGCATTGCACCTTAAACACAGGACTTAATGCAAAGCAAAAATACCACGCGTTACGAATCACTCTTAAACGCCTTGTTAAATTTATATTTATCAGCGACGTAGCGGGCTGAGTTTTCAATGTATGGAAATACTGTACTTTCATTAATATTTAGTAGATCCAGCTCCTTCAATAGTACAGTTTTGTTAGTTATTGTAATCCTTAATACTTCAATTTCTTCTGTACCTTTTTCATCAAATATCACTTCGTGACCGAACAATAAAAAAGCTCCTGATTGAGAGGTTATTCTGTCATTGCTCTTTTTCCCCTTTACACAAATGACTTTTCTCATATCTTTTGGATCTATAATTGACTCAAAAAATTGCTTTTCTTCTTTGATAAAGTGTAAGAGCCTTCTAACCGATTTCTGCTCATTAAAGTCTTCAATATCCAAATTGAAATCAATCTTATCCTTCTCAGACTTGGGTAGCCTTGAAAGATTAGATATACAACTAGCAACATCAGAGTCAAAATACTTTACGGTCTCCCTTTTAACGGAAAATATTATAACTTCACCAGACTCTTCAGAGGACCCTTTACATGCGAAATATAGTGCAATCAGAGGGTTAGATGTTATATCTAACAACCTTGTCGGTAACGAATAATGCTGCATTCTAACTAGTCGATCTAAGGTGTAGATATCTGACGAAAAATCAGCTGAGTTTGACACCAAAAGCTCTCGGCAAATAATGTGTTCTACATCACGATATAGATAGTTACCCTCTTTGTCTTTCCTGAACAGTGATGGCTCAAGTTTGTATTGATCTTTACTCGAATGACCGCGATAGAAAATCTCACGATCTTTTTCATGTTGATAAGACAACACTTTTTTTATAAAACCCTGTAGCTTTGTAATTGTAGGAGACTGTGACTTTTCCGCTGTAGGTTTACCCGATTTAGAAATGTCTTGAACATTGTTTAAAGGGATACCTTGATTTTTTAATCTTGCGAAAAGATCCTCATCTTTTACCGCCCAATGAGTTCGATTCATTTCCCAACCGCGTATATCTAGAAGATCTGCAATTGGCTCAATTTGGGCGAATGGTATAGGATCAATATCTTGAGAAATTTGAAATTCAATTAATACTGTTCTATTTCGCTCTTTGATCGACGTTAAGTATCCAATGTAAACGTCGCTTCTCGTCCCTTCGTATGCAAAGAGGCATGGATAGCTTTTTAGTAAATCAATATTTGATTCATTAAGATTTTTAAGTGCTTCAGATAGATTCTGGTTTGTGTATTCAAGAAATCGACTTCGATCGTATTGATAATGATTCCGCTCCCAGGCTCCATCTTCAGCTGTCACAAACAAATTATACATCTAATGTTGAACTCCAATAAATTTAACGCCCGCTTAAGTGGTGAGCAACGCAATACGATGCTTCCGCACACCACCTTAAATCACAAAAATCAACGCATGGTAAAAATGCCACGCGTTGCGAATCCGTCTTGAAGCGCTTGTTATACAACGTTTGACTCTGACTCGGTTCTATCTTTGCGCTTTCTAAACTGGCGCTTAATTAAAGAATAAAGCACAGATAATAAGATAAATATCCACAATGAATACCCAAAAGCATAGTCAAATATGGTTAGTTCATATTTAGGAAGTATCCTTGGCAAATCACCAACGCTCTGAAGACCCTGGATTTGCACATCACTCAATGGGTAATAGGATTTCTCTTCACTATTTTTTAGTGCCAGAACATAACCCTGCTCAGTAATATTTACGCCTAGAATAAAAAATTTTGTCGTGGTCCTATAGGCCAGATATAGATCTTCTCCATTTGGACCTTTAAAACTAACATCTTGAAGTTTGTGTAACATATCGTCATCACCAAACATCATTTTTCCAGCCACGGCATTTCCAGAAAGTAACAAGCCAAGTGACAATAGCAAAATATTAAAAATCTTCATCTAAGTTCCCTTTAGTTGTATAACGCCCAATTAAGGGGTGAGCAACGCTACCACCCAACCTAACGCATTGTACCGTAAACACTAAAATTGAAGTAGAAGCAAAAATGCCAAGCGTTGGGAATCCCTCTTAAATTGTTTGTTATGTGAATTTTACCGTGAATTCAAAATAAACCACCGTAGAAACGAAGGAATTTTAATAAGTTACGTAAAAAACCAATGCTTACCAAAACCTAAATTTCACAGCGATCTTAGCCGAAGAAAGTCACTTGCAGAATCAACAACAAAGAAAGCGCCCTTTCAGCCACAACCAAACCTTTTGCGTCACCAGATTCTCAGAGCTGAATGTCAGCAAGTAAATCAGTCAAAAATGCATTTCAATTGAAGCGATTTGAAACCGACGAAACTCAATACAAACCAGATCCAAAACGCAATTGAGGCAACCAAAGAACCTTGAAAACGATTAATCTCAGGTTGTCCAAGGATCCATTTCGACCAAGCCAACTTGCCGAAAAAACGGAACGAATTTTCAATGAAATCGTAGAGTTAACCCTAAAAACTCATCCAACACATAACGCCGCATTAAGTGGTGAGCGATGCTAAACACCAATGCTTCGACAAACCACTTAAAACGCAAAAAACTGAATTTACACTAAAACCGCCAAGCGTTGCGAATCCGTCTTAAATGCTTTGTTATGCAAATTCAATAAGATAAACCAGAAGTTACACCAAATTTGATTAAGAAAACAATCAAAATATTGGT
>NZ_SJFM01000054.1:0-14905 GCF_029478545.1 Vibrio sp. 1180_3 | reverse complement strand
TTCCGATCACCGATTTCGGAGTTAGGCTAAAAGTGATCGGATAATCGCGGAATCAGTGATCGGTTTAAACCGAAATGGGTGATCGGATAATCCCGAAATGACTGATCGGAATGCTCCGAAATATGCAGTGCGAAGGAACTTATAACCACAAGTGGTTTGGGTATGGAATATTCACTGCATTATTGCTCTCAGTGCACTTGCAAGCTGATAACAATAGTTTCTAATTTTTGGATTTACCATTACACTTTGCGAAAAACATGATTAAGAAGTTATGATGAACGAAGAGATAGAAACTTTCGATGAAGAAGAAATCGAAATAGAAGCTATTGGTATTGATGTTTCAGTGCAACCAATAGAGCTTTACAAAGTGCTTAAAATCGCCAACTTGGTCGATGGTGGAGGCCAAGCAAAGCACCTTATTAGTGATGGCTATGTCGCGGTAAATGGTGAATTGGAAACAAGAAAGCGTCGTAAAATGTACGATGGAGACTTTTTTGAATTTAACCAAGAATACTATGTTGTGATTTGTGACCAACCTGTATCAGAGCGACCATCGGAAAAAGCTGAATCAGTAGTAAGTGAAGTGCCTAAAAAGAAAACCAAATCGAAGTCAAAAAAAGAACAGAAACCAACAGTAAGCCGTAAAAAAGAGCAAAAAGAATCATCCCCAATCCATAGAGATAAAGAGAGCGGACGCAATTCAATTGATTTCTTTTGATTGGTATTACTTCAAGCTGTAGTGTCTAATTGGAAAGGTGCACTTACTGTGGCGTATATAGTAAAGGGAGCAAATGCTCCCTTTATTAATTTTCAACGCCATTTGTCATCATCTAATGGTGACTCGTCGTCGAAAGGGTGATCAGCTTTACTTAGTAGCACTTCCAATTGGTACTCTAACTGGTTAACCGTTTCGTAGTCACCTTCTGAGCATGCAACATAAATTTGCTGTTCAAGTGCTTCAATGCTATCTCGTATTGCCATCGCGCACCTCCTGTATCCACTGATTAAGCGATTTTTATCTATTCTCAAATCTATTGTAGTCAAGTAAACCAAATTCGATAGGTTGATTTTTCTTATACCAAGCATGAACTTTATCGCTAAATGGCCAAAAGTCTGGTGAGCTACGACGAATTGCAAATCTATCTAATAGCTTAACGTAATCTTCTTCATTTCGCATATTGGTTAGGCGTTCAACCAATTCAGGAATATTTTTTTCTTCCATTGACAGATAAGCCTCGGGATAACTGCCTAGAACACCTCTGACTATGGTCAAATCATCATTTGCTGGGTCGCGGTTACTTTTTTCATCGAATAAGCTCGAAATGTTAGTGTGCGCGTTATTATGTAGCAGTGTAAATAACTGTTCTTGCCCTTGCTTTGATTTGATCATTATCATGGTGACCTGAGGTATTGAAAGTAAGCCTTCTCCCTTTATCTTATTGATCCCCGAAAGTAACCATTCATTTTGTTGAGAAAAACCAGTGTTGACGATATTAAAACGATCTGACAGTACGGGTTCTAGTTTTGCTTTGAGCATATCAAACAGTTCAGATTTCTGGTTTTCAGAGTGATATACAACACCGCTAGGCTGATCGAATGGAGCAACATTTCGTAGTAAGTAATCGCTTAAATGCTTACTTTGATTTTGATACCAACTTGAGTGCTCTTTGTGTCTCACGTCTCGAGGAAAAAGAGAGAGAAAGTTACTTTCTCCTTCAAGGCGCAGAAAGTCCATGAACATTCGGGTAATGAGTTGATGACCAAAGTTACCGTAAACATCAAATCCTGCCACTAATAAATAATGAATTCGTTCGAGCAGCGCATAATCTAAAATCCAAGCTGTTTTGGGCTTTTCCCCAACTAGGCCTTGTACAACCGAGGCACTATCAAAATGACGGAACACAGTGAGCGCAGCATTAGGGTTTACACCATCACCAGTCCATAGAATGTCTGTTGTGAGATTTTCACCATTTTTGAACCACTGATTGCTTGCCTCAGATTTTGCTTGTAAGTAACGCGCTTGTTGCTTAGAAAAGTGCACCCAATTGTGGATTGGTAAGGTATTACTTTCAAGCTCACCTGGCAGGTCTAAATTGTCTTTTTGTGAACGATAAAAATCGTTAACTTCCGGCAAGTCGGCTTTTTCTGGATCAACAAAGAAAACCCAAAAGCGGTCGTTAATTACGTTGAGTGCTAATTGCCCCCGGCATACAGGACCTTTTATGTAGGCCATGACCGTATTTTGAGCGTTATCCAACATAAATTTGAAGCGAGCTTTAACGGGAAGCGCATCAAAAGCCGTCATTGGGTTTGCCGAAACTTTAACATCATAGCTCGGTAGCTCAGTTACCTGATAATCGGTATCAATGAACCACGTTTTCCAATCTTCAATCCGTTTTTTGTTTAGAGCATAGGGCATATGTGTTTTATCAACAATGCTGCCCTGTTCTGGTATTAAGCGATAATAAACTCGGTCTACCCCTGGGTCATCATAAGGTCTGCGAGTACTAATACGCTTGACTGGTTCACCAGGGGGAGTCGCTGAACGGACTAAAGAGAAGAACCTAGGTTGCTCTGCAAGCTCAGAGAAATAGAGGTGTGAGAGAAATAGATGCTCATAAATATAGCGAGCCGTCAGCTGATTTTTTCTGGCACTGTAGTTCAACAGTTTTTCATATTCCTCTACAAGTGTGGTTTGTTCTGCCGTTAGCGGTATGTGCGCGTTCATCAGTGCGCCATCTTTTAGCCAAGCCAGCAATGTATTGTATTCATGATCACTTAGGTTTGGCATACCATAAGGCATTCCCCACGTTGGGTAGTCTTTTTCATATTTTGAATATTCTTCAATAGTTGGGCAAATCTGTTCTCTATCTATTGAAAAATCAAACCCTTCTAACTGAGCTTGTGAAGGGAGCGGGTGAGTTTCTTTTTGCATTAGTAGCTTTGCCACTAATCCAGCTTCCATATTGGCGGTAGGGGTTTGGTCCCGTTCGTTCAGCACAGGGTGAAAGCCAAAATCTCGCCATTGTTGAGTAAATTCAGCATCTTCAAACAAGCGGGTCGGCTTCGATGCGGTTAGGCGAGTGCCTTGGTAAACGAGATCTTTACTCGCGCCGCGATCGATACCTTCCACAGAAGACATTTTCAATTGGCAAGGCGCATCATAACAGGCGTGACAAACAACACAGCGATTATCAATAATCGGTTTAACTTGATTTAAGAAGAATTCTGCGTGTTGAGAATCCAGAGGTGTTTGCCTAGCTTGAACTTCTGGCTCACCAAATAATTGGTCGTAATTAAGACCAGCGTACATTGCACAGCCTGAAAACAGCGCAACAAGAGTAACAATAATCAGTCGACGAAATGGCATAGGATTAAATATCTAAAGAATGTGTGGTTATTAAAGCAAATAATCACAGAACATGCCACTGACGGTGTTTAATATAACCGCAGTTCAAAACAAGTTAAGCGCAATTTTTAATCGATCAAATGAAATTTGCCTGTTTAATGTTCACTTAGATGTTTTTCGTTAAAAAAAGGGTTTTCTTTTCAGTTAGATGTGGCATATTAACTAGGTCTTCACGACATAGCGTACTTCGTATAATGGCTATTACCTCAGCCTTCCAAGCTGATGATGCGGGTTCGATTCCCGCAGTACGCTCCAATCCTTTCTAAAGATTCAGCAATTCAAAATTACTGAACATAAAACGCTTAACGGCGTGCTTTTTCGTATCTGTTATTCTATTAACTATGATTTTTAGGTCGACTTTACAGTTGGTGGCTTTTTGGTGCCCAAAACTAAAATTAGATTAAATGGCTTATTTTTGGCCAGTTCAATAGAATCATCAGCCCAACATTGGGGTTTTTAACCTTCGCTTTCAACTTTCCGTTCGAACACTTCACCAACGCTTATCTCTAAGTATCCGCATAAAGTGTCAACAACATCTAACTCAACTCGCGCTGCCGTTTCATTTTTCACATATAGGAGATTGTACGATGGATAATACCCATTCTTAAATCATTCATAAAACAGATCGTGAGCGTGCAGACTTGCGTTGGCAATGCTAGCAACTAGACAGTGCCATCTTCTCTAGTTGTTATTTGTTACACATGTGGATATAACTCTGGCAAGACATATTATTTTGTTATCTCTATTGTTATTTGCAAAAATATAAGAGATTGATTTTTATCGATCCTTTACCTTCACTAATCTGAAAACATATGTTAGAACGGTTACTCTAGATTGGATCTAAAGCATTAAGTCTTCATATGGATAAAACAAATAAAACCAAGGCGCCTACCGCTTACGAAGTTGCGAAGCTTGCTAACGTATCTCCCAGTACGGTTTCTCGATACTTTAATATGTCATGTTACTCAGTTATTGAACGGTTTCATCTAAGAAACTCGTTGCCCAGAAAAATGGCGCATTCCAGTTGATGGTTATTTCATTGAGTGTCCATGCCCCGATATCATCTTTCCAACAAGTTTGTCCAATACACTTGCCTTTCATTGATGCTGCGACAGGATCACTGAAGTTAATAGAATTCGGTCCTCCAGACATGACACCAGGAGCGACTACTGGAGATTCACTGTCGGCGGCATGAGCCCAAAAACGGTGATGAGGATTCAGAAGCGGGCGACTACCATAGCCTGAAACATAAGACTGATCTAACGCGTTGCGACCGAGGACATAGTCCATCGCATCAATAATGCCTTCTACGTACTTCGAATTATTGGTGAAATCATATGCAATACCCAAGAAGATACTGCGGTTCATTAAGTTTGAATTTGAACCCCATGGGTACTCTTCGGTGTTGTAAGGAATAAGATAACCTTCTTTTTCTATCGACTGGTAATAAGCGTCCGCAGTTTTGATAATATTCGCACGTGCTTTCTCTATTTCGCTAGCTGGTAATTTATTAGGAACGATAGCAAGAGACAAGGTTCCTGCTGCGCTCACTCCTTGCCAGTACAGATCGCCAGTTGCATTAATATCTCCTTTAGGAGTCGCTAAATAGTAAGGTGAAGATTGAACCGCTTTTTTGTATTCTTCTTTCCCTGTCGTGACAAACAGTTCCGCAGCCGCCCAGTAAAACTCATCATCTAGCTGAGTATCATCATATGGACCGGAGCCGACAAAGTTATCGTATGCATACACATTTTTGTGTTGATTAGCCGCTTTCCAGGCTTTTTCTGCAGAAATTAGGCACCGCTTAGCATAGCTAGGATCGAGATCTTGCCAGATCCTTGCACATTGAGCAGCAGTAGCGGCTAAATTAAGCGTAGCGGCTGTTGTTGGGTAGCTTAAGAATCGCTCACGTGGATCTTTGTGAGGAGGTAAAGGCATTCCCGTCCAAGCGTCATCAGCGACTTTATGAAAAGCCATGCCATCGGCATTAATCGGCGTGAGTTTCAATTGATCTAATTTCTCGGATTGATCACCCACGGGAACCCAGATTTTGCTGTTTTCAGGCACTTGCATTGCCATCATAAAGTCCATCATCCAGCGAATTTCATCAAGAAGATCGTTGAAGTTGTTGTTATTTCCGGGATTTTTACTTTTCCATCTGCAAATGCGTTGGTACGGTTTGCCTGCTTTTCTCTTTCGTAGTAGTTGGCGAGAGTCCATGCCGAGATACCGCCATTAACCACGTACTTGCCATGATCTCCCGCGTCATACCAGCCGCCAGTGACATCTAAATTAAGATCACAGCCTGGCCATTGGTTTCCTTTTGCATCGGTTTTATTAAAACACGTAACAACTTCAGGCAAATGTCCTGCAGGTCGAGTGAGGTCGGCTCGTTGAACGTACTCAGGAACAATATCGATGCCACTTCGTTGT
Organism: Vibrio sp. 1180_3; assembly: GCF_029478545.1. Taxonomy (NCBI): domain Bacteria; kingdom Pseudomonadati; phylum Pseudomonadota; class Gammaproteobacteria; order Vibrionales; family Vibrionaceae; genus Vibrio; species Vibrio sp. 1180_3. The sequence goes on along the minus strand of NZ_SJFM01000054.1, from coordinate 9,063 downwards.
TGATAGAAGAAAGAAAGGGCGTCGTACTTCATTTTTCTATAAATGGCATTATCAATAACAAATGGATGGCTTTGATGTCCGTCCACTTCTAACGTGGCTTTCTTTGCCGGATTTTGCACATTGCTAAAATCGATCAACTGGACATGTTCACCAGAGGCTTTATTCAAGCCGAATGGAATCGTTTCACCCTCAGCGATAACACGTTGGTCAGCACCTAATAACTTCCAACTTATTGGTGATGTCTCTTTAGTGACGACCGTGGCATGTTTAGGCCCGTGGATAAAGTAGCCGACTTGGTTAACTCTTACGCGAGCTAGGTCGCTCTCCTTAACATATTTTGGGCCGGTTAAAGAAACATCTTTAACACAGACGGTTGTTGGTGATTCGGTTCCCATTTGAAACTGGAATTGAACGTTATCGTCATCACCAGTTGGCTTAAATGAAAATTGAAATGGTTTAAGATCCTGATTGAGAGAAATATCCTGAACAAAATGGTTGGTGTATGGCGCTCCATTATGTTGGACTAGTGCTTTTACGTTTATTGACTGTTTTGCTAGCGCACTAAATTGTAGATGGTAGTTTTGGCCTTGTTTTAAAGCCAGTCCCGATTGTCCAAGAATTACATCCCATGGATTCTTACCCTTCTGGGTAAAGGTAATGCAACCCATTTCGTTAGTAGATTGTAGTTCTGCGCCTGCAGCCCACCATCCGTCGGTACTTTGCGAAAAACTGCCATTGGTAATGAGTTCTTCTTTATATTCGCCGGAATTACTGGACGTCGATGGCTCTACAGCACAGCCACTAAGTCCAATAAAACCACAACTAAAAATAGCTACGATACTTAGCTGTTTCTTATTCATTTTAACCTCGTGAATTTAAAAGGATGATATGGATAGATCTCTTTTGCAATAGTCATTACCCCCACAAAAAGTGGAAGTTTAAATATAAGCTTTAGAAATAGGGCATTCCGATAAGACGATATATTTCTTAACAATGCAAGTGATACTTTTTAATTTGTGAAGATGATTGTTATTTTATTTTCCATCATATTTTGTTTTTAAAAATAAAATATTAATTTCAAGAAACGATTTCATGATCTCTATGGAAGTGTGATTGATTCCTTTTTTTTTATTTTTACTGATTAATTAAAACATATTTTTTAAAGGTGGATATGGACAATTTTTAACAAATACATCTAGAGTCTAATCGTAAAAGAAGTGGGGAAACAAAGAGATTTTGCTGTTCATACTTTGTTCTCGAAACCTATAAATGTATACGACAGGTATATAACCCTAGTTAAGAGGTTAAAAATGAACACAATTCTACGACGCTGCAGCTATGTATTGCTACTCAATACATTATGTGTTTCTTACAGTTTTGCTTTGGATTGGAGCGGAATGAACTGGCTCGTCTCAGATGGATGGAGAAATGGTGGAAGCGAGTTCGATTGTACATGGCAATCACAAAATGTTTGGCGGGAAGATAATCTATTGATTATGCACGCTAAATCAGACTCTTATAGTAAGAGCTGCTCTGAAATTAGAACTTACCAATACGTTCGTCGTGGACGTTATGAAGTAGAAATGCAAGCGGGAGCTGTTCCCGGAACCATTAGTTCATTTTTTACTTATGCGGGAGAATCTGGAACTGACAGTCATTATGAAGTTGATATTGAACTGATGGGAGGAACGAATTTATTACACACGAATGTATGGATAGAAGGTCGTCAATCTCCTGTAGATATCGACTTAGGTCAATATGGGATGTCTATTTGGAGCATGGAAAAATATGCATTCACAATCGATGAATATGGTGTGATATGGGAAGTTTTCAGTCGATATCATAATCAGTGGATTCAAGTACGAAGAGCCAATAAAACAGTCTCAGATTATATGCAAATATTTATTAATAACTGGATAAGTGCTAATCCCCAGTTTCCACCTAGTTATTATAATGGCAATCCCGTTTATGCCAAATATCGAATAGTTAGATTTTATTCTTATGAGTGATCTGCTGATGTTTTATATATAACAATTAACGAGAGTATAAAGTTATCATGAAAAAAATAAGTAAAAAATTTATTCTTTTGCCATTAATGGCGATGGTTATTTCTGGGTGTTATTCTGATAATAACGATAATAAATCTGATGTTTCGACATTCTTAGGCGTAGGTACAACTGCTGGCATTTCTCCGTGGATCCAGTCTGAGAATGATGGTTGGAAGGTCGCGGAGGTCAGCGTGACCCCTGTGAGTTTGGCAGGTATCAGTGCTGTATTAATCAATAATAACGGTGAGAACGATACCGCAGATATCCAAGTTACAGGTACAGGGAGTCACTTATTCATGCTTAAGTCCGAAGTGGCAACGGATCTAAGCACTTATCAGACTGGTTACCTAGAATTTAAAGTTCGGGCGAAAAGTGATACACCTGAATCTATGGTGGTTTCGATTGATAATGAGTGGCCAAACAGAAGTAGTCTAGTGCTGGTTAATCCGTTAACAGGAAGCGGAGAATGGGAAACGCTTAGCGTTCCAGTGAAATGTTTGAAACCTTTCGATGGAGCTACTGCGGTCGATTTTACACAAGTGGGTACGCCTTTCCATCTGGATGTCAAAGAGTCATTTGACTTCGAAATTACCGATGTCACTTATAGATTAACTACAGATCAAGAAACCGTTGTGGACGCTGATAGCTGTACTTCGACTTCTGATAGTGACAGTAATAATGATAGTGACAGTAATAATGATGTGGAGCTTGGTGTGAACAATGCTCCGGCTCTTAATAGTGGAGACGTTGCACTATATTATTCGGGTGAAATTAGCCAAGCTCAAGATTATTCGTCTGCTTATCCATTAAATAGTTTCGGTTTTGTTGTGCAAGAGGAAAACCAAGTCGTAAACGTCTCATCTTCAGAGAATGGTGGTGTATTCCTCGGGGGGGACGATTCTAATATGGATTTCTCTGCTTACAGCGATGAACTTGTTAGTCTCGACTTGAAAATCAAAAGCTACGGAGAAACCAATGGCCTTCAGGTTAGAATGGATGGGGTCACTGAAGATTTCGGCCTGTTCTTTACTGTGGATAGTGCAATCGTACCAAGTGACAATGAATGGTACCGCTGCCAAATTCCGGTTGCATCGATTATTCCTCAAGGTAGCTTAACTCAAGTCAAGAAAGTTATTTATATCTCTGGGCCGTGGGACAGCATGAAGGATCTGGCATTTTCATTTGCCAATATATCAATTGAAGGTAAAGGCGACAGCTATGATCCTGCATCTCCTTGTACCAAATTATAGTTATTAAGTAATTTCACATAGAGTTAAGGTAGACGAATATTGTCATCTCATTCCTATGTATGAGTGAGGTGACTTTGTTGCGTAAAGAAATTAAAAATAAACCATTATCAGCCAAGCTTCTGTTCGCTTCTAACTATATATAAGTAAAGCTTATTTATTTTTTCCAATTGAAATAATTTTTCATGATTGTTGGGTTTTAAAGGAATAATATTTTATGATTCGTGAGATAAAAATAACGAGTGTGGCTATTTTAAGTCTCTTTGCCGTTATAGGGTGTGGCTCGGATAACAATCATAACGATAAAAGTGAGCAATCTGTTGCCCTAGACAATCGTTATTACACAGATATGTATCATTGGAATAACAGCAAAGGGCTTAACGTTACTGCGCTTGGTCGTGGTATCAATATGGGGAATTATCTCGAGTCGCCCACTTATGAAGGGGAGTGGAACAATAACCTGATTATTCAGGCAAGTGATTTTAGAAATATCAACCAAACTGGATTTGCAAGTGTACGTATCCCTGTTCGCTGGAGTGCACACACGTTGACTAATGATCCTAATATTATTGACGATACTTTCTTGTCACGTTTTCAGGAAGTGGTTGATCAAGCCATTCAAGAAGACTTGAAAGTAATTATCAATACTCACCATTTTGACGAACTATTTTACGATGATAAAGACTTTGACTATCAGCGCTCACGGTTATTGAAGTTTTGGGATCAAATATCTAAGCGCTTCCCTATTAGCCAATATAATCAAGACCAACTGATTTTTGAGTTTCTTAATGAGCCTCATGAAGACGTTGGCATTAAAGAATGGAATAGTTTAATTTCAGATCTCACCAATATCGTTTGGCATGCGAATTCTGCTACTCAAAACAATGCGCTTGGCCAACGTAAAGTTATGGTAGGGCCTGCTGATTGGGGGGGAGTATCTAAGCTACCTTATTTGGAACTGCCTAAATCATCTAATCCTGATAATACAATCATCACAGTGCATTTCTACGAACCGTTTCAATTCACTCATCAGGGGGCATCTTGGGTAGATGGGGCTGATACATGGATTGGTACACGTTGGTTGGCGACTGAGTCGCAGCAGAAAGTTTTGATCGATTACTTAGATCTTATAGATAAATGGAATGCTGAGCCTGGTCATGGGTTTGAAATTAATATTGGTGAGTTTGGTGTCTACAGCCAATACTCTGCGCCAGAAGATCAACGCGCTTGGACAGCATTTATTACCAGAGAAGCGGAAAAGAGGGGGTATAGCTGGAATTACTGGGAATACAGCTCTGGGTTTGGTGCTTACGATCCATACGCAGAGCAATGGCGAAGAGCGTTGGTTGAAGGGCTCATACCTAAAAACGCAGATAGCAATTGATCAATCTGCATCTTTATATACCCATACTCATATTCTAAGTAAGATGCTCTGGAAATGCGTAGAAAAGTAAGACAACTGTTGAAAGAAGTATGATGATCTCGCTAAAGAAACACACATTATTACCGTGAGTTGTACGTAGTTGACCGAAGGATGAAGATGCTAGATATCTACTCCTTCGGAACTAGTGATTACACTCTTTAAGTTGCACAAATACCATACAATCGTAAGGGGCTAAAATGAAGAGGATGTGTTTAAAAAGGTAAAAATTGTGTAGTCAGGCTTAGCTTGCTCTGTCCAACTCAACGTCCAGCCCAAAACATTGTTTTAAGTGGTTAAGAAAGAGCGGATCTTCACACATCGCTTTTTCTGGTTCATCACTGATTTTCGCGACCGCTTTACCATTGCATTGCGCCATTTTAATCACCATCGATAATGGCTTGTATCGCTTATTATTGCTCTGCCAATCGCCCATATCATTAGCTAAGAATGTACCAATTCCAAAACTAATATTCGCTCTTTGGCTGAAGTACTGACAAATCTCTAGCGCTCTGTCGAAGTCGAGGCTATCTGTGAAAATTAATATTTTCGACATTGGATCAATACCCAAAGCTTGATAGTGAGCAATCATCTTATCGCCCCATATCAATGGGCATCCTGAATCGTGACGGACCCCAGCGTAAGCGTTGGCGCGCTGCGCGGTAAAGTCATTTAAGAACGCATCTATGCTAATTGTATCGGTAAGGGCAATGCCCAATTTGCCTTTAAAAGTTTCGTGCCATCTATCTAGTGCGATTGCTTGGGATTGAGCCGTGTCGACTAGTCGCTGGTGGGCCATAAACCATTCGTGCGCAACAGTACCAATTGGGGTCAGTTGAAATTTTTTAGCAAGGTGGTAATTGCTAGTACCAGACATCAGCTCTGGCGCATGTTGACGAAAATAGTCAACCACATCGTGCTGAACCTGAGCACTGAAGCGGCGGCGGCTACCCATCTCAGAAAACTGGAAATTAGTAATCTCGTGTCGGGCTAACTCAGTTTTTAGTTTGTTGACCTTATTTTGCAAAACATTGTGAAATTGCGCGTAGGGAATACCACTCCACAGCTCACGGTTACGCACTTCCGAGATAATACTCATCACCAAGGTTTCATACAAAATGGTTTCATGCCAAATCCCTTGTATGGAGACTTTTAATTGATTTTGACCATGCTCATCAGCGACGGATACGGTCACTTGTTGTTTTGGAGCAAATCTGAATTTCGCTAAGTAGCTTAGAAAGCCTTGGTCGAGATGAGGCGCTTGGCAGTGTAAATAGTCTATTTCATCGCGATTAAAACGACAGTCAGTGAGTTTGTTAATCTCTTGCTCTATTTGGTGTTTAAAACCAGTCAGGTTTTCATCTGAACGAACAATGAGCTCATAACGTACTTGAGTTTCAGGATAGAGCCGATAAGCAGCACACATCATGTTGATCTTATAAACATCAAGATCAAGCGCGCTTTGAATGATTTTGTGGTTGAAAAGCTTGGCATTCATACGGCCATCCTATCTTTTATCTGGCTCTTACTGGTTGGCACTTTAGTAATTTGCATTTGGTTTGTCAAATTACGTTATTAACCATAATTTAGCACTTTGGGTTGGATTGCGCCTATTACCTTTTAGTCTATGCTATCTAATCGGTTTATCTTATTGGCATACGCTTAAAGGTGGCCGTCTCAAAATAAATAAGGTTAGTCACGGTTAGTTACTTTCCTGTTGACCTGTAATTTAGCAGTGGTAATGTAACCAACAATTAGGGACTTAGGAAACTGACGATGATAGTGACCATTGACATGATATGTCTTCGAATTGGAACACAAGGCTTGGAGGTGTTATTGATTAAGCGCAATAACCCTGATCGGCCGCAACATGGTCTGTGGTCTATTCCCGGTGGATTCGTATTTGAGCAAGACCTTATTGAGCAAGGTGGGCAGCAAGCCGATCAAGATTTTGAAGCAGCACGTAAACGTATATGTCGGCAAAAAATTCACACCTATCCGCACTACATTAGTGAGCCTATGGTTGAGGGAAACCCCAAGCGAGACCCCGATGGTTGGAGTGTGACGATTGCGCACTATGCGCTGCTCAATAATGCCAATGTCGAGCAGATTGAAAACAGTGGGCTGTGCCAAGAGCAATTAAGATGGTTTACCCTTGAGCGCGTGCTAAAGGATGAAATTGAACTGGCTTTTGACCATGCTGAGCTCATTAAATTGGCATGGAAGAAACTAAGAGCTGCAGTTGAATATACGTCAGTGGCATTGTTTGTTTTGGAAAAAGAGTTTTTGGTGTCAGATATTATCGCTGTCTATGCAAAGTTCGGTGTCGAGGTTAATCGTATGACGGTCAAGCGTCGCTTGATTGATACTGGCGTGATTGTGAGTGCGAAGAAAATGGCGTCGACCAATAAAGGGAAGGGCGGTAAGCCGGCACAGGTTTATAGCCTTAGTGAAAAAAGTGTGACTTATTTTCAGACCTGTCTGCGCTAAACCCAACAAGGAGTGAATCATGCAAATGCAAACCATAAAGATTGATAAAGCCAAAACAGCTTCGGTTGATGTTGATCCACAGAAAGGTTTTAGTGAGCTATGTCCTAATGAGCTACCTGTTGCGGGGGCGTTAGAGATTGTTGATGAGCTGAAACACAACCACAATAAAGCCAGTGTAAGGTTGGTGTCTCGTGATATGCACCCACCAGGTGCGGCTTGGGAAGCTCAATCACCCGATAAGATGCTGCAACCGGTAGGATTGCCAGAAGTAGACATTAAGTGGAACCCGCATTGTGTGGTAGGAACGCTTGGCGTTGAGCTGTTACCTGGCTTGCCTGCTGTTCGCGAGTACGACTTTCAACTTAACAAAGGCATTGACCCAGACGCTCATCCATACGGGGCGTTTTATCACGATCAAGCCGATAGGTTGTCCACTGGCGGAATTGAGTTTCTGCGAGCAAAAGCGATAGATACCGTTATTGTGGGTGGGTTAGCTTTGGATTTTTGTGTCAAGAAATCAGTCGAGCAGCTTCTTGATGCCGGTTTTCGTGTGATCCTAAACCTCGCCTCGACACGAGCCGTTTTTCCAGAAAATGCAATCACGGTTATTGGCGAACTGGCCGACAAAGGCGTGATATTGGTCGAAAATTCTGACGCTATACTATAAGTCTATTTGACAGTGGTTGTAGGCCATCTTAACTACGTTATTGGATTATCAAGTAGAAAACTACATTTCAAAGTTTCTACCTTGTACAAAGAACCCACAAACCGCTGCAAAGATCAGCTTGAAAGGTCAACACGCCCTAGGCTCATCGGCATGACAACTCTTGGGTCAGTTTAAATTGCTTGGGGGTGATGCCGAATTCTTTCTTAAATAATCGAATAAAGTGAGAAATATTTTCATAACCTAATTCTAAAGCGGTATCCGTCACCGACATCGAAGATAGGTAACGCTTAGCTTTAGTCAGGCGAACTTTGGTCATGAATTCTTTAGGGCTTTGAGTGGTGATCATTTTGAATTTTTGACTGAAGTTTGGCAGTGACATATTCACTTCTTCAGCAAAGTCTGAGATCGACATGACTTGCCCTTGGTTTGATTTCATCAAGCTGATCACGCGGTTAATTGGATGATTTTTATAGTGGTGTAGAATATCGTGGCAACCTTGTCGTTTTAACAGCTCATAGACTAACTCTTGGCAAGTCAAATCTAACAGGAATGGAATATTGTTATCTCTGCTTTGCAGTATTGACTGTACTCGTACATGCGTATTAAGCAATTGATCTTGTAATTGCTCGAGCTGAAATTGGTTATGGTCAAATTTGACTTCGCAGTCTACTTCAAGTTGTTCGCTCACTTGTGAACGTACGCCATCAACAATTTCGTCACTAAATTCGTAAACTAATGCCTTAGTGTACTCAGTCATCGACATATAAACTGTTGAATGCGGAGGAAGTAACACACATTGTTCTCGCTGATAACTAAATTGTTCCGCTTGATTAATCACCACCTCTTTGTGACCCTGTAAAATAGTGCAAAGACGTGGTGCATCGTATGAGCGGTATTCATCGTGGAAGTGTTTTGGTAAATCGTAGTACAGTAGATTTACCTTATCAGTCGAAAGTGCGTATTCGGTTTCAGCAATGCGGCAAAAACTGTTGAGAGACTTCATTGATTAGCGAATGTAATTTTTTTTATCCATGAGATTAATAGTAATTCTTATTGCAAAATAGAACGTATGCGCCCCATAATCCCACGGGGCGTTTTAATTTCAGTGTGAGACGTTCCAAGGCAGAAGAGAGTTAATATCAGGCTCTGGCTTTGCCAGTTCTTTCATACATTTGACCATGTAATCGTAGA
>NZ_SJFM01000053.1:0-14968 GCF_029478545.1 Vibrio sp. 1180_3 | reverse complement strand
AGAGCTACATTCGTTTTTACAACTATAAACGAAGTCATAGTGGGATTGATTATTTAACGCCAAATGAAAAATACCAACAAATGCAAAAAGTGGCTTAAAAACTCTCCAAAAAAGCTGGATCATTACAACACGTCATCAGATGGAGAATACGCCAGTCCTGAACATCTTCTCCCATGGTCTTTTTCAACAGCTCTATCCCATGCTTTTCTGACTCTGGACAAGTAGCGACTCCTCCCGTCCCCACTTCTGCCTAAACAATGATATAGCCGCCTATCAAGGAGTAAGACAAGGTGATACTGGCTGGTGGACTCACACGCCTTGAACCAAACATGGCGAATGACCGTTTGGTGATATTGGTGAGGCCTACGCCTGTACTTCATTAGGCACAACTCATTGGTTTCCAACTTCAAGGTACTAAAGAAACGACTGAATACCTCAGAATGGTTTCCATCAAAGTCACTTGGTAGACGTACATTAAAATGAGCGACACAAAGTTTGGGATATTGGCCGAGCGCTTCAGTCAGCACTCGGTCGATGTCTTCCAGATGCTCAAGGACAAGACCATCCTTGTGGTAGTAGAGTGGTTTTCCATTAAACGTTCGGTCATGAGTGATGGTGAGGTGGTTAGACGCTTCTGAGTGATGTTGAGTGGCGTTAAGCTGATTTGGCATGATGAGTTCCTGTGGTTTGTTGTGATTCCCACAGGAACTATGACTACCGTAATTTTTAAGCTACTTGTGACTATGGCCGAAATTGCGTCTACCGCTACCAAAGTGCTTAGTGCGCTCTTTAGCTAAATAGCTAATGTGCTTAAAGAACTCGTCAAACGCATCGTCAAAGTCTTCTGAGTTACTATTCAAGCGGTGAATGACCACGCTGTCGCTATTCCTTCTCTTTGAAAAATGAACCAGTCCATTGGCTTCTTCGTAATCGACACCAGCGACCCTAGCCCATGCCTCTACGATAAAAGAGCCTAAGTTCTCCTGTTGTGTTTGAGTTTTCCCTAACCAGTTAAACCTATCTTTGTTGAACATGAGCACTAGGTGGTAGTGGTCGTTTATCGAGCTAGAGCACTCTCTCACCCAAGCAATTCTAACCTTGCAGGGATGCACTCTACTCCCTTCTCTTTTCTTTCGTTTGCCTGAGTGATCAATCTGCGACTGTAATGAGCGTAGAAAGTCAGTCATCACATTACCGCTCTTTTCGTTTTTCCTTAGCTTGGGAAACCTCAAATCCACACGAACAGCCATTAGCCTAGGATACTCGTCTAATGCCCGATCAACCGTATCGTACATTTTTTCTAAGTAGTCGATGTAGAGTGGACCGTGCTCGGTCTGGATAGGTCTACCCAGAAACGTTTTCTTGGTGGTGAGTCTGAGGTTTTTGTTTTTGCGAGAACGTACATTCATTCCTATCTACTCCTGTGTTTAAGTTCATAGATAGGTCTGTGTCGTTATTTTTAATTGTGTACAGTGAGTCACTTGGTGTGACTCAGTAGAGGAGGTTATGCCGATGTAGTGAGTACATCGATATAGTAGATATGACGGTAATAATACTAACCAGACAGACATTGTTGATATTTCGTTATACTCATAGCGTTCCTGTTTTACGTAAATAGGCTCTCCTCATAGCCAATAATCAAGAAAATGTATTGCTATCATGCACTCCATACGGCAAATAATAAGATCTGAATTGCTTGCAAGTTAAGTGAGATTGATGACTGATTTGAGATAGATTTTTGCTCACACCTATCCGGCTACCGAAACCACCCTTAAGCACAATAAGCACATATTTATTCATATTAAAATATATTCACCTCCTAACCAATTACAGTATCACTTAAAGAAAAGTGACTATCAGATTAAGAAAATGCTACTATAATTCGCACAAATAAAAATAAACAATACAACAATAATGAAAGGTAACAAGAGTAATTATCTTGCTAAAAACTTGCAGTTTAGTTGCAATTTAACATCTTGATACTTTCATAAATCTTACTAAAAACCTGCTCATAACAACCAGTAAACCACAAAAGAATAATCATGCAAAAGAAAAGACTAAACCGATTTATCAATGAGACTGAAACACATCTTCGTTTCTATGTGCTTTACCTCTCTTACATTGACAGTCAAAAAGAACACAATGACTTTCGTGATCTCGCCTTGTTTAGTTATCAAGAGTTACAGCATCGCTTTATTGAGCTACTTTCTTTCAATCTGAAAATAAATGTAGCCGCACTAGAAAAAGGCGAGCTGTCGATTGAACAAGAGCGAAGTTTAGATCGCTTGTTAAATAGACTGCACGAAGAATCCGTTGATAATCTGCTCACGAGTGAGTTCACTTCTTGGCTACAAAACGATAGAGAAAAGTACTTCTTTCACTCCATGCTCAAGGCAATGGTGATCGCTAAAGTAAATCTAGTGAAGAGGCCAGATGATACAAAAACCATTGGTGAGATATTATGGCCTCAACTGAAAGATAAGCAGTATTTAAAAGAGATAGAAGAACGTAAAAAATCTGCACGGGATAGAGCTTTTGAAAAAGTATCCGGCAGTGTCACAAAAATACGTGAAGAAGCTGAAAGAATCTTTCAAGAAAGGGAAGAAAGAAGAGAGAAAAGAGAACAAGAAGAGTTCGATAATATCCGTCTCGATTCAACTCTAGATACAGTGAAATTAGTTTGTAGGTTGTGCCCTACTATTGATAAAGATAGCCACATAATCATTATCAACTACCTCACTTACCACTGTATATCTGGAGATATCGACCTCACGACAGCGCAAGAGCTTTTGTTAAAAATTAGAGAAATGTATATCGAAGCTTGTACACATGTCTCTTTAAGTTGGGATATTCTCAAAACAGAAAACGACAAACTGATAGACAAGACTTATGAGCGATTACAAAGTCAGTATGAAATCTATAACCTGTTTTATCCAGCAGAGGATACCAGTACTAAGAAAAAATGTATGGTGACAACATTAGATTTATTGTACACCACCTCAGCTAACTTTCCTCACCGCCTAAAGCTCTTAACGGACAAGTTTTCGTTGGACAAAGCGAATAGCGAAGATTTCCAAATAGCTCTAAATCAAAAGCAATGGAATATGCTTGTAGAACTAGCAAATGGTGATACCAAACCCAAAATCAACCGCACAATCAACAAGCTACTCAAGGATGCATACAAAGCTCGTTTTAACAATAAAATATAGATTGCTCAAGATAGAATAACGACTGAAGCTCTCCAACCTACTCACCGAGTAAGTACGACGTTGATATCTATTATGTAATTTTAGTCACGTAACACATAGATATCCCAAGAAAAATTAAAGCACAATTATTTTAATATCAGTATGTTACCGTCAAGACTAAACTCCTCACTAACGTATGCATTTAGTTAACATCACAGCTCAATACGACACCCTATAAGATTACTGAAAGGGGCGAATTGGTGAGAGCAGCAGTATTGTGCTTGAGTGAGTTGGGTTTGTTGCCACGCATCGATACGATGTTGGTGTGGAGCCATGATTGAACTTGTATGAGTAATGACTGCGGTCATTATCAGGGCTCACGTTAGGTGGTGAAATAATACGCAGCTATTGGCCTTTACAAAATTAACATGCACCATACCCTTCAATCATAACAAATAATTTTAGTAACAACAGTTGTAACAACAATAAAAATTTCAACCGACAAAAATAAACAATAACAAATAGATATAAATCCAGTTCAAATCTGGGAGGGCCACCAAATTCCAGAAGGTTAGTAAGCGTAGTGTTTACTAACCTTTTTTTGTACCTGACGATTTTGGGTCAGGTAATGGGTCAAGTAAGCCCCAATCACGCACTCTTCTCTGCCTTCTTCCAATACTAATCCGAATACTACGCTGTTGCCAAATATGTCGTTCTGGCTGATAAACTCTCTCATAGAGAACAAAGAGAGGTATTAAACTCGCAAACCAACCATAAGTAACTTAAATTGCACTTATAGATAATTTCTTATACAGTCACAACAAAAGTGAGTTATAGTGAACTTATATATTAAGACGAACCCAATAGTGACAAAAGTACATTAAAAGGCACTTATGAAAAAAGGTAAGATGGTAAAGGCACAACCTATGCCTGATTTGAATACCGAGTTCAGTATGGAAACGCTGGGGAGCGCCATTCGCTCAAAGCGCACCGATAGAGGCTGGCGTATTGATGATCTCGCTTCAAAAGCCAACTTATCTCGTAGAACAGTCATGAAAGTAGAAAAAGGCGATACCAGTGTCACCTTTGCCAATGTACTCGTCCTCATGGACATCTTAGGGCTATCTTTACGCCTTATCGATTTAAACCTATTTGTTCGTCCACATAGCCAAATAACCTCCCAAACTGAAAACAGCGTGAGAAGCAATGAGGACGGTTGGTATGAGTAAGTTACAACAGTTAGACGTGTTTATCGGTACGAATACCAAAATTGGTCGTTTGATTCTTCCTGTCGGAACAGAAACAGAGTTCTCATTCATCTATGAAGATGAATGGAAACACACTGGTTTCCCGATTTCGCCACACATCCCTTTCGATGATCGGGCTTCGCCACGTAGTATTGAGAACTACCTCAGAAATCTCCTTCCTGAAGGAGAAGCCTTTGAGGAGATGATACAAAACACCACTATCTCCAAAAGCAATACATTCGGGCTGATTCGTAAGCTTGGTGCGGAAACATCTGGCGCACTATCTTTTCGAGTTCCAGGATCAGAACCTGGGGAAACCAGCTTTAGATCTGTACCTGATGATGAACTAATAGAACGACTAGAGCGAAATCTAGCGCCATTAGTGTATTGGGACGGTAAGGTTCGCCTTTCGGTTGCTGGTGTTCAAAACAAGTTAAACTTACTTAAGCGCGGTGATGAGTGGGGGTTTGGTGAAGGCAAATTAAGTTCGAACTACATTCTGAAATTTGAAAGCGGTAAAGCACCGTGCATTGCTGTTAATGAGTTCTTTTGCATGACATTAGCCAAGCTAGCAGGTTTGGACGTCGCTAATGTTGAGTTAACTCGCATTGGGAAGACTAGGACACTGATAATTGAGCGGTTCGATCGTGCCTATATCGCGACTCGTGATGTCGTTCAACGAAAACATGTGATTGATGGCTGTCAGGCAACTGACTTACCACCAGGTTACAAATACGAGCGCCAGAATGGGGATGAAGGCGATGGCGTATATATGCGTGATGGCGTTTCTTTCCCACGCCTACTGTGCGTCAAAACCATAGACACGGTCATCACTAACCTAAAGATCACCCAATGGATGCTCTTTAATCTAGTAACGCTAAACTACGATGCCCATGGTAAAAATATTAGCTTCTTCGTCACCCCTAAAGGCCTGGAACTGACCCCTTTTTATGATTTAGTAAACATAGAAGCAATCGCTCAAGAGGGAACAAAACGCAACTCACGAAGCGGTAAGTTGTCTGCTGATGAGGGGCGTGCCGCCAGTATCCCTCAATATTTTGCAATGTCGATTGGAGATTGGGAAAGTGAAGACTTTCAAAATCCGCCGAAAGGTAACTTCAAACGCCCTATCACCAGCTATGATTTAGCTGAATTCGGCGCTCTGCTGGGTTATTCAGGCACCAAGATGGCTTCCATAATGGTAGAAACCGTTGGTGCTATACAAAATGCCCTGAAGGAAGCAATTGACCTTACCGAAGCTCAAGGAATCGATGATGGGGAACGTGAACACATAGAGCTATGTGTGTCACTCATCCAAACAGAGTGTGAATACTTGCTAGAGCAAGCCAACAGTGTGCCAGAAATGAGTGAGCTTCTTTAATGGCTAATATAGGGGCTATAGTAAACAATTTGTAAATTATTTTTGGAAATCAATGAGCTAGCTGCTTTGCTAAGTTAGTGGCTAACGGGTTACTTTAGGTATAGCAAAACCTCTAATTTAGTGATTATAGTGGTTAAACCCATTCACAACCGTATGTACCTGTTTTATCGAGTTTTTGGTTTAATTCGACTAACGCTTGGTTGCCATTTTTCGTTGAATCTACTTGATATAAATCAAAGTGAATATCGATACTTTTGATAACCTTGAATTAATCAACAAATGGAGTCGTTATGAAACCTAAAAAGAACCAAAAACCAAAAGCCAAAATCCAGATCGTACCTTTCAAGAAAAGAAACAATGACCCAATGTCAAAACGTAAAACGCTAGGTTGCTGGGGACCGTCTCCTGATGATGGTTACAATCAGTGTTAATTTCAGATGGGCACACACTTCTTAAGGCGCAAAAAATGCGCCTTTTCTTATTATGAATAAATTTGTAGTACGAAACCTTGACGGGTACAAAATAGCAATTGATACGCACAACAACAACTGTTTTGAGATAAACGAAATAGTTTTTGATCTTCTTGATAGAAAATCAAGTAGTGCTGATTATGTTTCCCAAATTTCATTAAAATATGAACTTAGTGAAGAGGAAGTAAAGCAACTTGAGGTGGATATTATGGAAGCTTTAAATGGATCATAAAAAACTTAGGGAAAAAGCTCTAGTCAATGAAAAGCTAATTATGGCAAGTTTAGAGCTTACAGAGGTCTGTAATCTTAGCTGTTTACATTGCTACATACCCCAAAAAAAATCCACACTATCTATTGATAAAGCGAAAAAAATAATAGATAAATTACACAGAATGGGAGTTATTTATTTAACTCTTACAGGTGGGGAGATATTTTCTTATAAGCATTTCATAGAAGTTTACCTCTATGCAAAATCCAAAGGATTCATTATTAGTTTAATGACTAATGGCACTTTGTTAAATTCCAGAATAAAGAAAGCCTTAAGTAAATATAAGCCATTTGATGTTAGCATTTCCATATACGGCCTTAATCCTAGTGATTACATAATATTCACTGGTAAGAACGGCTACAAAAATCTAGTAGACGGATTGAATTATTTATATTCAGAATCAATTCCTTTTAACTTAAAGACCGTATTAGTAAAGTCCAATTATTCATCAGCAATTAATGGCTTGTATGAAGACTTGGCAAAAAATTATGGAAAAACTATGACTTATGACCCAATTATATTTGGGAGAAAAGATGGAGACACCACTAGCATAAATGAGCGTTTATCTGTGAACGAAATAACTAAATTTGAAGAGTCATTCATAGATAGTAAAGAGTTTTGGGGAAATGCAGTTTCGGAACGAACAAGTGAAGAATCAATTAAGTGTGGAGGTGGGTTAAGTAGCTTGTCAATAGACTCTACAGGTTATATCAGCATATGTTCACTTAATGTTAAAAATAAATTTGATTTTTTAACCAACTCTGATGAGAAAGTAATTAATTTCTTGAAAAACTCTCACGCAGAAATGCAGAATAGATTTAATAATAGCCCTTGCTATAAATGTAAATCAAAGTCTATTTGTCGATGGTGTTCAGCTTATGCGTATTTAGAAAACAACTCTCATATTAATGCTATACCTTTCTTTTGTGAACTAACTGACGCTAGGATAAAAACATTTGCATAGTTTAAATACTGCAACCATTGAAATTTTAAGTAAATGCAATTTCGATTGTATGCATTGTTATTTGGATAATAAAAACAACAAATCCTTGACATTAAATAAATGGTTTATATCAATATCTAATCTAAATAAATTAGGAATCACAAAACTAATAATTACAGGCGGAGAACCTTTGTTACACCCTCATTTTAGTGAGATCTATACTTATGCTTATAGTTATGGAATGGAAGTTAATATTTTCACGAATGGTTCACTACTGTCCGATAAGTTAATTTCTCTATTTGAGATTGCTCCACCTAAATCAATATCAATATCTATTTACGGCAAAGACCAAGACCAGTATACAAAATTCACTAAAGTAAGAAGTGATATTTTTAATAAGGTGATGTGTAATATCAAAAAACTTCAAGAAAAAAACATTAATGTTCAACTAGGGATAACTCCGTACAAAAACTCCGTCGATGATGACTGGATATCTTTTGTAAATAATAACTCAATAAACATAAACACTTATATGATCCCTAACTTGAGAGGGAAGTCCAATTTAAGCTGTCGGTTAACTCCAAATGAAATGATTACTGTTGAGCAAAAGCTTAAGCAACTAAGAAAAGTAACAACAAAACCATTAACTTATAGTAATACCGATTATTACAAAAAATGTAGCGGTGGTATTAGCTCTATCTTTGTTGATCCAAATGGTTATGTTTCAATGTGTGCTATAAACAGAAGTGACCAATTAAATATTCTCACCGACGACTTCGAATCTATAAAAAATGGTCTACAAAAAGAAAACCAGAAAATAAAAGATAGATACTTCAAGAGTCCTTGTGGTACTTGTAAACATAATGCTGGTTGCAGAAATTGCCCCATGTACAGTGAACTAGAGGGTGATAAAGGTGGACGAAATCAGTATTTGTGCTCATTGTTGATTGCAAGGGAGAGTGTTCTACACCTGTAGTTTTAGACACTTAGCTAAATGAGTACAACTGTTAGCAAGATGAACCATGATAAATCAAGGTAGAAGTAGAGTTGTCCAAGTATTAAACTCCTTAGGTATGGGGTGTGTATTATCCGATCCTTATACATCATAAAAGCCAAGCAAAAAAATTCGTCAACTCAAGCATAGAACTCTTGTCCTAACCTAACCTGAGATGGGGCAAAAATGTTTCAGAGCTTAAACTCATGAACCCATTGGCTTTGGCAAACCCACTTATGAAGATAATGGGTAACATTTTTTCACCAGAGAGTTCGGCACTAAGAGCGCTTTTTTATCTATTAATTAAATGAATGAGCAAACTTTAGTTTTTTTGATGATTTGAGCGAGAACAGTGTTCTCGCAGTAGCATTCTTCTCTGGCAGCTAGGCTCAATAGGTTAACTTTTATGTTCTGAGAACACCCTTCTATAAGGTTAGACTGCTTGAACCCTCACTCATATTCAACAGTCGCAAGTGTAGCGACACTTAGGATAAGCAGAGCAACCATAGAAACTTTTACCCGCATTACGACCTTTTTTAGCAACACGAATCACAAGGCTAGACTGGCAGTTTGGGCAAACCTTGGAATGAGGATCGGGTGTAGGCTCACCAATGACTGGCTTATTCATAAAGCTGCGTCCATCTTCAATCATGTGGACTAGCTCGCTACCATTGACCAACCACAGGCGCTTCTCTTGAGCAAAGGCGATAGCTTCAGAAGTAAAATCTCCCGATGTTACGATGATCATTTTGCTAGCACGATTGTCGATCATCACACCATACATTTCTCTTAAGACTTGAACTCCGACTTTTCTAGCTTTCCAGTGCTTACATTGTACAAGACTCAACTCACCGTCTTTAGTTAACCAAATATCAACCCCACCATCCGCCTGCTTTGAGAAAGATTGTTTAACGTCGTAACCTTGCTGCTTAAAGTACTCGCCAATATAGCTTTCAAATTCAATCCAGCTGAGGGAATTAAACGGAGTCGTGTTTTTGTGTGCTCTGATTTGAGACGTCGTCGCAAGATAATTATGCTTTCGCTGATACTGCTTAAAGAATGCAATGGGAGCAGGAATTAAAAACAAAAAAGCAAAATACGGTGCCATTTGCGGGAGATTCGGCCCAATGGCATTGAAGATGAAGTTATCACTGCGAGCCGCCAAATCAGGCAATAGAACGGATAGACCAACATAAATGCCTGCTGAGAACAAGATACTCACCCACCACGGCGCATCCATCAAATGCCAAATAATTCCATCATTCTTCCGAGCCATAACTCCTCCTAATAAGCATCAAAATGCATTAAAGCACAATTGCCAGACCTAATACATAGAGTTAAATCATGTATTTAGTGGGAGAACAAACAGCTAGAACATAGTTCTAGCAAGAGCATTTTTTATTTATTAATTAAATGACCAAACTTTAGTTTTTGATGATGTGAGCGAGAACAGTGTTCTCGCAGTAGCGTTTGAAAGCTATCAGCCTTTGCCTGAGATACCCAAACACGACTCGGATAATACCTAACTCTGCCTTTCGTCATTTCGGAGAACATCGTTCTCCGTTCAACTGATGAAGATTTAAGAAGAAATTAGCTCCCTGAGATAGACAAAAGCAGGAACAAGGTTCCTGCAAGAGCATTTTTTATTCGTGTTATTAATCATGCAAACAATGACTTACTTTATATTTACGAAGGTTAAGCGAGAACACTGTTCTCGCAGTTACAAGTTGCATCTATTTTTGTTCTTCTAGCCATCGCTCAATGTCTTTTCTCTGCCAGCCCACTACCCTAGAACTAAGCGTAACAACGGGTGGCATTTTTCCATCCCGACGCCAACGCCACAAAGTACTTACGCTTACCCCGATTTCTTTCGCTAACTGCTCTTGTCTTACAAACATTTTATTACCTTTATTTCTCTATTATTTAGTCGCATCTTAGATTCTCATCACCTGACTCATAATATAGAATAAGCAACAAACCATATTGACATGATAACTAATGAGCTTAGATCAAAAACGCAATGCATTGAGAGTACAGCTAGAAACAGCAATTAATGACTTAAAAAACCAGGCCGAATCTCAAGGTTGTAAAATTGCTCAGCGACGTCGTTCTGGGTATTTATACGCTGTCGATGCCTTTCGGAACATTGTTCTTGAACCATGGTTTACCACGTTACTCAGTCAACATGGCTCCGTACTCAAAAAGCACCGTAGCTCTAACGCTATCAAGCTTGCGGATATCGTAGAAATTTATGGCGGATTAAATAAAACAATTAAACTTATTGAAACGGTGCTAGCTTTGCGTGGATTCGGGCTTTATAGCCAGCAACACACTGATTATGTAGATCAAGTGCTCTGGGGGTTAAAAGATTTACGTTCACTCACTCCCCAGCATCAAGAAGAAGCAATGCGCTGGAATAGTGTTCTTCCATATTGTGCTCTATGCTGGCGTCTACGCAGCCGATCTCACTACTACTGCGAAAAACACCATCCCATCAAGTCCACTAAACTTTATAAACAGCAAAAATACGCAGCTATCACTGCATTGAAATGTCTGCCCAACCAGAACAGCGCAGCTTACGAAAAGTACCTAGTACAACCTAACAAACAGAAAAAGCTGGGACGACAACTGTATGATCTGGTCAGCGGCTATGCGCCGCATCCACGAGTATTTCTGCGCCACTGTAAAGATAGCGCGAAGTCAGGAGACTGGATCTCGCTATCAAAGAACATTGTTCAGACATGTAAAGTAAACTACCCAGCGAGCTATAAAAAAATAAAACAAATCAGATGATTTTAGAAACTGGCCCTCGTGGTGTATCGCGATAGTGAGATGTTTAGATCCTACGGAGCCAAATGCTTGGAACGAAAAAGAGTGCCTGACGCTTTTCAATGAGTTGAATACTTGGACCACACTGATTGGGATCTTGCATCGCTTCGAATGTGTAGAACGAATCAACAGCATTGAAACTAAGCGTGGCCCGAGCGTTGGATATGGAGCGAATCTAGAACAACACCAGTTGATCAAAGACCTACTAACAAAACAACTAGCCACGAATAACAAAACTAACCTAAGTGATATCGCCAGAACGCTTGGGCTTAGCAGACAACGCATACACCAGATCATTAAAAAACATCAATTTCTCTCCTAAGCAGCAAAGTGACTGTGCAAAAAACAATCGAATTTATTTTACATTTTTAATTATTAAATCAAATAAAAATCATAAATATAATTACGAATAATTTAATTATTAAATTGAGCCAAGATAATTATGGCAATAAAATGGTTTTTACTTATTGACTTTTTCATGTTATAACTATTATAACTGTTATAATTATTATAAAGTTATAATTCTAATATAACGTTCATCTATTAAAATTTGGATTCTTAAACGGAATGTTCTAATTTTTAGGTCTAAATTTTAGTGCCATCATTGGCACATTCGCTGCCCGCCGTGGCATTTCCTCTGCCATCCTTGACAGTTTCGCTGCCAATCTTGGCAAAACAATGTGCCAAGCAATTTTGGTTTAAAAAACTTAAGCAGACATACAGTGCATTATTTTAATAAATAAAAAGTAACACTTTGTGTTTATTATTTTCTATATATTACATTCAAGGTAAAGAAAAATATTTATTTGAACAATACTACAGTTCAAGTGTATATTATTCATAATATCGTTATTGAGAATATTCTTATGAGTAGATTTGTACTCTCCGCAGACTTGCACCTCGGACATGATAATATATTGAAATATCGTTCAGGATTCGATTCTCCTGAAGAGCACCATAATATTCTATTTGATAACCTTGCATCATTTGTACAACCTCGTGACACGTTAATCCTACTTGGAGATATTGCAACGACCCCATTTTGGCTAGAGAGGGTTGCAAGTATTCAATGTACGAAGAAGGTGCTCATACTTGGCAATCATTGTACAAACATGAGGGTCAACGGCAAGATGCTCGCACTCGCAGATGGCTTCGATGAGATTCACTCGATGCTATCTAAACGAAATACCTGGTTTACACACTGCCCTATACATCCTCAGGAATTACATGGAAAGATCAATGTTCACGGGCATTTACATGACAGTATCATTCTAGATGATGCAGGCAAACCAGATCCCCGCTATATCAATGTATCAGTAGATCAGACTCAATTTAGACCAGTCTTGTTCGGTGACGTCGTTAGTCAAATCACTCGCTAAATGACTCTTGCCAACACTCTGTTTGATAAACGAGACAAAACCATATAGCAAAAAAGGCTCACTGGTAATGGAAACGCTAACTGCATATATGAACAACGAGCTTGTCGGGACTCTAGCAAGAGCAAGGTATCCAGACAACAGACTCTTCTTTAAATATGATTCTTCCTGGCTGAACAATGACAACGCTCGGCCTTTATCTCTGTCTCTTAAAATGCAGAAAAACACTATATCTTCTGAAGCGGTCTTCAACTACTTTGACAATCTTCTCCCAGACTCACCTGATACAAGAAGCCGTTTAGCCGCCAGATTTAAAACCTCCACTAAACAACCTTTCGATTTGCTCACAGCAGTTGGTCGTGATGTTGTAGGTGCTCTTACTCTACTGCCACCTGATACAAAAAATGATAAGCCAGACTTGGAGTATGAAATCCTAGATGAAAAAACGCTCGAACTCATATTGTCAGCACTACAGGCAGGAACACCACATGGAATGATTGAAGGTTCCAATGATTTCCGTATAGCCATTGCTGGCGCACAAGCTAAAACTGCGTTACTGAAAGTGGATAACCATTGGTGTTTACCAAGTGGCAATACTCCGACAACTCACATCATCAAACTCCCAATGGGAGTTCTCCAACAACCAAATTGCACGTTAGACTTAACGGATAGCGTTGAGAATGAATATCTCTGTATCGAACTCGCACGAGAGCTAGGGTTTGATGTACCTAATATTGAAATTATTCAAACGCTGAACTTCAACGCATTGGCTGTTGAACG
Source organism: Vibrio sp. 1180_3 (assembly GCF_029478545.1). Taxonomy (NCBI): domain Bacteria; kingdom Pseudomonadati; phylum Pseudomonadota; class Gammaproteobacteria; order Vibrionales; family Vibrionaceae; genus Vibrio; species Vibrio sp. 1180_3. Next base: position 1,492 of record NZ_SJFM01000053.1, on the reverse strand, counting down.
TTTTGACCGAAAATGGACGAATGAGAAGACTCACATTCAACGTTTACCACAAGAAGATATGTGTCAGGCAGCTTCGCTGCCAGCATCAATCAAGTACGAATCTGATGGCGGTATTGGAGTCTTGGAAATTATGGACTTGTTATCTGGGTCTTCAAATGCCTTTGCCGACCGATACAATTTTATGAAGTTCCAGGTGTATCAATGGGTCATTGGAGCGACTGATGGTCATGCGAAAAACTATTCGATCACAATTGAGCAATCAGGGAGCTACCGCTTAACACCTTTCTATGACATTTTGTCTGCTTACCCTTTATTAGGTAAAAAAGGGCTTAACATCAGGCAGTTAAAGCTAGCCATGGGGCTAAGAGCATCAAGGGGTAAAAAATACGAAATCAACAAGATTTACCCTCGCCATTTTCTGGCAACCGCACAGCATGTCCGCTTTGAACAAGAGATAATGCAGGAAATTCTCGACACAATGAAAACCGAGCTTCCAGAGGCTATTGACCGTGTAAATACGAGATTGCCAAATGACTTTCCAGAACATATCTCTAGCCCTATTTTCGACAATGCATTGAAAATGCTTCAAAGACTCTCCTTACAAGCATCCGAGTAGAGTACAAGCTATATGTCAAAAGCGGCTTAGACCTTGTAAGGATAAACATCATTAAACTTTTTTGGAAAAACCTATGGCATTCACATTTAAATTAGATTCCCCTATCCATGAGATTCAAGCATCTACAGCACTTCTAGTTCCAAACGTTCCAGAGCAGAATCTAGTTGAGCAGTTAATTGAGCTTGCAACAAAAGAATATATTTCCTCATTAGAAAAAGGAAAAAATGGGGAGTTCGGCTTACTAATTCATGACAGCAACGGAGAGGAAGTAATTCATCTTGCTTATCGTAGTGACATAACTTATCTAACGCAATTTGATAAAACCAAAACTCACATTATTAAATATGCTAACGAAAAAAGCATACCTACTAAGGAAATAGTTCTACCTAACGGTGAGATATTAGTTATGTGCAAAAACAATGCTGACTCTGAAGCGTGGTGCCAGTTATTAATGAATTTTTCCATGCAGAAAGTAGCTCAGATTGAGAGATTAGATTTGCACCCTGCTCTGCAAGGGAACGGTTTTTTTACTAAGTTAGTAAACCAATTACTCTGCATTGCTGATACAGAGTATGTATTAGTGACTAACATCGTCAATGACGAATGGTTTGAGTATTTAAAAGAGGTAGCAGATGAAATCGTAGAAAATCGTTTTCAATGTAGTGCTTTGTTTAACCAAAAATAACGTATGCGCCCCATAATCCCACGGGGCGTTTTAGTGTGAGAAGTTCCAAGGAAGCAGTGAGTTGATATCAGGCTCTGGCTTTGCCAGTTCTTTCATACATTTGACCATGTAATCGTAGAGTATCAGTCCGTTCGCTTTCGCCGTCTCGATGATGCTATATAGCAAAGCACTCGCATCAGCACCAAGCGGAT
>NZ_SJFM01000052.1:0-16449 GCF_029478545.1 Vibrio sp. 1180_3 | reverse complement strand
TAGCTTCAGAGTTTCTGCTTTAAATTCAGGGTGATGTTTAATTCTAGTTTTCTTACTAGTCATTGTTCACCTCGTTAGTGATTGTACTCACTTAACTCAGTGTCCAAAACTGCTGGGGCGGATCAGAATGGCAAGAAACCATCTCTCAAAACAATAGCTAATATTGCCAATACCTCTACGATCCCAACAATCCTCAACCATTCAAATAGTTGCCGACACAATCGTTACGCATGTCTCAATTTATCAAGAATTTTATCGCTACCGGATAGTTAAGGTGATTTTTTTGATTGCAAATTTCAAATGAGCGAATACAATAAAGACATATAATCATACAATAAGATATTTGGAGTTGAACATGACCAAACCAGTAATTGGTTTCATTGGCCTTGGCCTTATGGGCGGTAACATGGTTGAAAATCTACAAAACCGTGGTTACGAAGTTAACGTAATGGATCTAAACAAAGATGCTATTGCAGCGGTTCTAGCGCGTGGCAACGCATCTGAAGCAACTTCTGGTAAAGAGCTTGCTGAAAAATCTGATATCGTAATGCTATGCCTAACAACGTCTGAAGTTGTTGAAAAAGTCGTTTACGGCGAAACAGGTATCCTAGCTGGAATGTCTGAAGGCAAAACTCTAATCGATTTCGGTACTTCTATTCCAGCTTCAACTAAGAAGATTGGTGCAGACCTTGCAGCTAAAGGTGCTGGCATGATCGACGCCCCTCTGGGACGTACTCCTGCTCACGCTAAAGATGGTCTATTAAACATTATGGCAGCTGGCGACACCGAAACTTTCAACAAAGTGAAGTCTGTTCTTGACGACCAAGGCGAAAACGTATTTTACCTAGGTGCTCTAGGTTCAGGTCACGTAACCAAGCTAGTTAACAACTTCATGGGTATGACGACTGTTGCGACTATGTCTCAAGCATTCGCTGTTGCTAAACTAGCAGGCGTTGATGGCCAGCAACTATTTGACATTATGTCAGCTGGCCCATCTAACTCTCCGTTTATGCAGTTCTGTAAGTTCTATGCTGTAGACGGTGAAGAAAAACTAGGTTTCTCTGTGGCTAATGCAAACAAAGATCTTGGTTACTTCCTTGCGCTTTGTGAAGAGCTAGGCACTGAATCTTTGATTGCACAAGGTACTTCTGCAAACCTACAAGCTGCTGTTGATGCAGGTCTAGGTAAAAACGACGTACCTGTTATTTTCGACTATTTCACAGCTCTTAAGAAGTAACTCGGACTGGCCTTGCTAGCGTAATTCTTGGTAGCAAGGCCATTTAATCTTTTAACCCGAGTTGAAATTACCTATCACTAGAAAAGATATATCTCCCACCCTATTCATCTCCCCTCATAGCCTAATTTTTCATCCAATGCATGTCCTTCCTACTTGAAGTTGCTGCGGTGTTGGCTACGTTAGCTCACCCTAATCACATAGTTTATCTATGCTCATGGGGATGAACTCACTTGCCGCCTACCTGCAATTTCAAGTGGTTTGGGTATAAACCCGATAACTCTTATGATCTCAAGCATAAAAAAGTGGCTCTTTTTTCTGGGAGCCACCTTATGCAATTACTTCACGGTATGAGTCAGGATATAATCAGGGCCAGCGGTTTGTGCAGTAACCACCTTCAATTGATTTACATCAGCTCCAGCCCCGTGATAGTAGTTAAAGCCATTCTCAATGGTTTTTGCTGGCAGTGCCACTGAATAGTGGCTAATTTTCTCTGCGGAAGTCACGGTTCCCGCATAAAATTCCTCTGTATATCTCGCATCGACTAATGGATATTCTTTGGTCGCACGCACACTGACAAATTCCGGAGAGGTCGAATTATCAACAACATTATGACTGAATGATACATTCACACCTGAATATATAGCCTCGACTTCGGTGTTATCAAATAGGCTGACTCGGTGAGTTTGATTGCCATAGATGATGCCCCATTCAGTATCAACCAATGTATTATTTTCAATCGTAATATTTTTTGGTGTCCACTGTTTATTCAGCTCTTTCCCTTTCACCGATTGATCTAAACGTTCACCATTTTTTACGTCAATGATGCCAGTATTGATAACAATACCACCACGTAGATCAGCATTCCCTTCTATTAATCCATCACGACCACGTGTATTTGCAATGTAGTTATTGCGGATGACATGATCTTCATCATAAATGCGCACACCACCAGTCAGCAGCTTGCCGTTGCCTAAGATAACATTATCTTCAACCGTGTTGCCTTTACCATGTCTTAAAGAAATCAAGGCAGTACTTTCAAAAATAGTGTTACCTGCAATAGTGTTATCGCCAGATTTAATCGAAATCAGCTCTCGTTCACCATCCATATCAATCAGTAAGTTATCGATAAATTGAGAGCTAGAATCAAACTGAGACGCTGTAGAATCGCCAATTCGAATCGCTTCCCAGCTATTGCCGTTATAACGGATCGCTTGTTCAATATCGAATTCATTAAACTGATTCGGCTTTTGGTCAAGGAAGATGTTATTCGCGATTAAGTGGTGATCAGGCTGTTCATCTTTTTGAACCCCAATTAAAGTACCGCGCTTTTGCTTGCCTTCAAATCGGTTGTTGATGACTTTCCCTTCTTTACCCCACAGCGACACCCATAGATATTTTGGATATTCAGAACGACGAGCATCGGGCTCATAGGTGTAATCATGGTTGAAGTAATAAAAGGTTGAATTTTTCAACGTATTGCGATCACCCATCATACGTACAGCACCAAATCTCTCATTTGGGCCACCTTCGGTGAACACAAGTCCATCGATAGTAATGTCATTACCTTTAAGCTCTAATTGTACAAGACCGGTTAACCATACTGTGCCTGGCTGTTGTGCGGTAACTGTGATGTTTTGCGCTTTGATAATAACTTGACCCAAGTTTGCATACTTACCACTGGGGATAACAATCGTCGCACCATCAGGAGCATTTTCAATTTGCTTTTTAAGAGCTGCAACTTGGTCCTGTGAGGCTTGATGCAGTTGATCACCATTGACAACATGATGGCGATCGCTTGTAAGCAGATAATCGCGAGTAATATCAGCAACAGCAATCGAAGTGGTGGCTGATAATGCTGCTTTCTTGGTTAGCTCACTGCTACAACCAGCTAGAGATGCGACAGCTAAAGCACTCACGATCGCAGCAGAAATCATTGTTTTGTTCATATTTATCTTCACTTTAGAAATAGTTAAAGCGACGTAAGTCATTTATCGCCGCTTTAATTTTTAGAGAGATTAAGTCAGTCCATTACTTAATTTTCAGTCGCTACTTCGTTCGCATTCTCGATTTTATCGTCCACCGCTTTAACCAACAGTAGACCTACACCAAGTACGATCGCACCGCACAATACAAAAATCATGCGTCCCCAGAACGGGTTTGGTAGTAAAAACATCGTCATCACACCGACACCTGCACAGGCAATTAGTGAACCAAGCATTTTGCGTTGTTTGTTATCAAGTTTCTGCTGCGCAGAAGACTCTGATACAAGTGGCGTGGCTAAGTTTTCGAAGAATTTATCAACATCAGCTTGACGCTCCGCTGATAGCGGTTTGTAGAACAAGGTAGTTGCCATGAAGAAGCCTCCAGTGATCACCATGTGACTGATTAAGCCAATAGCAACTTTCAAGTCGGCCCATTCACGACCCGTTAATGGTTGTAAGTCGAACCAACTCTGAACGGTTTCTGCGTTAATAACGAAACCGACATAGTAAGAAACCAGAGCACCAACAACTAACGTGCCCCAACCAGCCCAGTCGGGTGTTTTCTTAATAAAGAAACCAAAGAAGGCTGGAATTGTCATTGGGAAGCTAATTAACGCCCCCACATACATCATGGTATCGAACAGGCTTAGCCCTTTTAATGAGTTGATAAACAACGCCACCAAAATGATCACAATGCCGAACACGGTGGAGGTAATTTTAGAAACGAAAACCAATTCTTTCTCTGTTGCATCAGGGCGCAGAACTGGTTCATAGAAATTCTTAACAAAGATACCTGAGTTGCGGTTTAACCCTGAGTCCATAGAGGACATGGTCGCAGCAAACATGGCTGCAATAAGAAGCCCAACCATGCCTGCTGGCATGTATTCTTCTACAAAATATAGGTAAGCGAAATCAGCCGCTTTCTTGCCTGCTTCTGGGTATGTTGCTGCCAAATCAATACCTTGACCTGCGATAAACCATGACGGCATAAACCAAATAATTGGACCTATCGTCATTAATACACACGCTAGCAATGCCGCTTTTTTCGCATTTTTAGAATCTTTTGCCGCCAAGTAACGGTAAGAGTTCAACATGTTATTCGTAATGCTAAATTGTTTAACAAAGATGCAGAATGCCCAAATTCCAAAGATACTTAGATAATTTAGATCATTACCTGAAACAAATGAGGCACCTTCTTGAACTGGGAAATTATTAATAATTTCACCGACACCACCACCTTGGATAACTGCAACGACAGCACAGGTTACCGTTACTGCCATGATGATCACCATCTGCATAAAATCAGAAGCAATAACCGCCCATGAACCACCCGTCACTGACATCACTAACACCACAAGGCCAGTCAAAATGATTGTGGTAGTCATATCAAAACCGAAGATACCCGATGCGATGATCGCCAAACCGTTTAACCAAATACCGGCTGAGATAACACTATTAGGCATACCAGACCAAGTGAATACTTGTTCATTGTGCTTACCAAAACGCATGCGGATCGCTTGTATGACCGTAACTACACGCAATTGACGGAATTTAGGCGCAAAATACAAGTAATTCATTAGATAACCGAAAGCGTTAGCAATGAAAATAATCGCTACCGCAAACCCATCATTAAACGCTTTACCCGCAGCACCTGTAAATGTCCACGCACTAAATTGCGTCATAAACGCTGTGGCACCGACCATCCACCACAGCATGTTACCGCCCCCACGAAAGTAGTCGCTGGTATTACTGGTAAATGTTCTAAACATCCACCCTATAGCAATTAGGAATAAAAAGTAGATTCCTACGATTAAAGTATTGAGTTCCATCTTAAGACCTTTTTAGTGATGAGGTTTAATGCTCACACTATAAATCCCACCCAGACTTATTTGTAGTACAATATTCAAAATGCGTGACTAAAATCTAAGTTGTAACATGACCTCATTGTGGTTCGGTGATCTAAGTCAAGTATATGAAAGTGGTTAAAAGTATCGACTCACTCAATGAAATCGCATCAAAAACGACAATTTCATGCCTTTTTATACTAAATTTTGATTTGATATCCCTATTTTAAAATAGTGATTACTTACACTTACAATAGAAGCAGAAGTATTTTTGTATGATTAGAAATGATTGTGGTTTAGATATGGATGCAATGACATAAAAAAAACGCTCGTACTGCCTGTATCAGTATGAGCGTAAATCGAGGGAGATCCGTTGCTAGGTTTCGATCGTCGTTAGAACGCCTAACAAACATTATAGTTATAAGTTGGGAGCAACAATTGAAGTGCTAATTCAAACGCTTCAATAAATCATTCTTTAGCCACCGGCTATAAACCTGAAATGAACGGGGTCTTTGAATGGCAAAAGGTTAGCCTGTTCATTCTTTTCACTAAAGTATAATTGTACTACAAATAAAATCAATAATAAAAATCATGAACTCTTGATGTAGAACACATTTTCTACGTACCTTCAAACACACAGCACCAAGATAAATACATAACACATTGTATTTAAAGTGTGAAATCAAGACTCGTCAAACATTGAATCATAATTGCAAGCAATTAGATAAGATTCACAGATCCCTACCTCTTTTTGCCTTATCATATTTGTATTACGTTACTACTTAAGGTTCTATTTTATGAAAAAGAATAAAATGCTACGTCTTGCGGCCAGCATTGGTTCATTTATGTTCGCGACAAACGGCTTTGCTGCTAATTTTGTGTTTTTAGATGAAGCAACGCTCAACACAAACCGAACAATTCTAAATTCAGACAAAGTAACGCCATCAATGAACCACAGTTACCAGTTACTGCTAGAAGAGGCCGAACTCGCTATGGTCGAAGGGCCTTTTACTGTAACAGACAAAGGGATGATTCCACCCAGTGGTGACAAACATGACTATTTGAGTATCAGTCCTTATTGGTGGCCAGACGAAGGTAAAAGTGATGGCCTGCCGTGGATTCGCCACGACGGTAAAACGAACCCGGCTTCGAAAACAAATGAAACCGATTCCACGCGTATTGGCCACTTCACCCGCTCGGTACGAGCATTAGCGCTAGCGTATTATTTCAGTCAAGATGAAAAATACGCCACACAAGGTATTGAATACATCAGAACGTGGTTCATCAACGAAGACACTAAAATGAACCCTAATGTAAATTTTGGCCAAGGTGTTCCCGGGGTTGCAGATGGCAGACGTAGTGGCATCATTGACACACGGACATTGGTTGAGCGTACATTAGATGCTATCGCAATTTTATCTCAGTCTGCACAGTGGACAAAGAGCGATGAACAACAAATTACTCAGTGGTATAGCGATTACTTAGATTGGTTAATTGTCGATGATTTGAGCGGTGGCCCTCAAGGTGAAGCCTACTCACCCAATAACCATGGTACATGGTATGACTACCAAGTCGCTGGTATCGCCTATTTTCTAGGAAATGAAGTCCTGACCAAACAGATGATACAAAAAGGAAAGATGCGCGTTGATACTCAGTTTGAAAAAGATGGCTCCCAACCACATGAAGTTCAACGCACTCGTGCTTACCACTATCATTACTTTAGTTTGGATCCGTTAGTCGGTATTGCACAACTAGGCGATAAAGTCGGCATTGATCTCTGGCATTATACGAATAAGAATGGCGGTTCATTAGCACAAGGGATTCAACTGATGGCAAACTACAATGACCCACAAACTAAATGGCCATATGCCCAAAAAGACAAACGTCGCCGTGTAGAGCGAATGACTCCTATCTACGTCAAAGCAGGAAATGCGATGCAAAATCAACAGTGGATAAACCTTGCGACCAGCACTGACTTTAGCCCATTTACTGTTAGGAAAAACCTAGCAGAAGTCTGGGCACAGAGGGATATTGAACTTCTCTATTCGATTCGCTAAGACCATAATATCTATATTAAAAACTCTAGGCTAAATATACCCATTGACGCCTAACAGAAACATCAATGTATTTAAGGACATACTATGTTATTTGGTACGATTAGTAAGTTAAACCAGGTAAGCTATATTCAACCGCAAATTCAACATTGGATTGAAGAATCACTCGCCATTGCAAAAGAAAACCATACGGGAAAATATACGCTTTCTCATCCAGAGGTGTTCGTTATCTTAATGGAAATGAAAACTGAACAAACTTCGGTACGTAAAGCTGAAATCCACAAAAAGTATATCGATGTGCAACTGATGCTGGATGGCGTTGAGTCACTCGGTTACACATATGATTTAGCACCGGAACTCGAAGCACTGGATGAGCTTGAAAATGATGTGGCTCTATTTGAGCAGGCTAGCAATGAGCAATTTGTCACGATCAATAACGGTGATTTTGTCATTTTTTATCCCAACGAAGTTCATCGACCATTATGTTCTGTTGGAGAAGACAAACTTGTAAGAAAAGCTGTGATTAAAATCCCCCACTACCTGATCTAATTGCCATTTCCTAAACTATTGTTTTTCTGCTCTTCATTATCGCCTCTTTCTGGCGATAATGAAGAGCAGTAACAAGTTAACGATATCACTCTATTTCCGCTTCGTAGACCATTTCACAAGTCAAACCCAAGCAGCTTTGTATTACAAAATAACTTATGGAGATAGATTTCAGACCTTGAAAACTTGCTTTGAATCACAATTCCAAAAATCCCCCTCTAATAACCATCGGCACAAAACCAACACAAAATATTGATATAAAAAGATAAATGGCATTTGAAATATTATTTTACATCCTTATTTCTTCGTAAAGGCACAAGAGCGATCGCTATCACAGTCATTATTAACCCATACAAATATAATCAGCATATCTTAATACAAATAGAGTGTCATAAAATGAAACCAATCAATAAACTGACTATTGCAGTGTGCACCACCCTACTTTCAACCTCTGCACTTTCTGCATCTATTGATATTCGCCATGAATACAAACACAGCTCAGAGCAACACGCTACGCGTGTAAAAATGAACGAAAGTATCAACAATCTTTACTTTAGCGGTGAACTAAAGTTCAAAGGCAAAGATGGCGAATTTTTAGAAGACCTACAGAATAATGGTTGGGAATTCGATTGGGGCTACCGTGTTAAACTTAACGACAATTGGACATTAATCCCAGGTATGCCTGTTGAAGGCCGTTCTTCGGGCATGACCTATAAGCCTCAACTGCGCGTTACTTATGCTTTTGATAATGTCGAAGGACTCACTCTGAGCGGTCGTTATCGCTATGACATGTATCAAAATAATAATACAGATGATAAACGTCGCCATCGCCTAACTGGTAATCTCGGCTACAAGTACGAAAAATGGAGCTTTGGTTTAGAAGCAAATTACTACAAAGCTGATGATTACGAGTTATTCAAAGATAAAGAAACTGATGTAGAATACAATTCAACCATTCGACGTACAATTGGCCAATGGTCTCCATACGTTGAATTTGGCTACATCAGCTACAAAGATAATGGCGGGTTCGATATCGGTGACGGCTCGACAACGAACAATGATTATGAACTACGCAGCCGTATCGGTGTGAGTTACAGTTTCTAACATTCAAGTCTATCGCATTCATTTAAAAGCGCTCGGCATTTGCCTAGCGCTTTTTTCATTTTGTTATTCAATAACGCGTTGTTTTCTTTTCCTAGTAAGACTTCTCAGCATTGGTTTCCAACGAATTGGCATCATCGGTATAACAATAAGTGCTATTCCAAAGGCAGTGAAAATATCGGGAATTTCATCAAACCAAATTACACCAAAAAACGTGACAAATGCTAAGCCAGAATACTCAGCCAGTGCTATTTGGCTGGCAGGGGCTTTTTTAAATGCGATAACCACCAAGGCATGATACGCAAGTACAAAAAGATTTATCGCCATGATCCACATCATGTGCTGCCAACTAATAACTTGCCATTCATAAACCGCCAAAACTAAAGCCAGTGGCAAAGTCATCAATGTTGTCCAAAACAGTGTGCACACTAATGGCTGGTCAGTCGGTAATCGACGGATAAGTATATTACCTAATCCAATAGCTAGCGCACTACCTAAAGCAACAATGGCGGCCCAATGAAAGTGCTCCGGACGCAATACAATCAACACCCCTAAAAAACCGATGGTTGTGGCAATGATTTTTCCAAGTGGTGGGTTTTCTTTAAGTAGCACCACTGATAAAGGTAAAACCAACAACGGTCCAACATAAAACATCGCATTCGCTGTAGCCAATGTTAAGTGTGTGATCGCCACCATAGCACACGCACTGCCTAATAAGATGAGCTGGGCTCGCCAAAAAGTCACTTGGCTAAAACCATTCATACGTTTCACTTTTGGCAAACGTAACCATAAGGGAAATATAATAAGTAAGCTTAGTACTTGACGAATAAAGACATATTGAAACGTTGGCACTTCTCCGTTTAGCATTTTCAAAGAAACATCGGATAAAGAAGCTAATAAATTCGCCAACACAAGCAACAAGATGGCATGGGTAATTGTTTTTTGGTTCATGGAAACCTAATAAAGTAAGAATAAAAAATAGTTAAAAGACAACTGTGATTAAAGTTATTGGCTTATTCGGTAAAGTGAGCCAAAAGCAGGGGGATGATGGGGAGAAAGACGCTTTTGCTGAGCCAATAGCAACTCAGCTGTTGCTACTGCATCTGCTAGTGCATTATGTCCATTATATTCAGGTAAACGATATCTAACACGTGTACCTGATAAGGTAACATCCGGCTCTTCATGATGGCTGATAGCTTTTTCCATCTGCTTTTCCATACTCATCGTATCTAGCCAAATTAAAGGCAGGCCTGATACATCGAAATACGTTTTAAGATAATGATCAATAAAGTTGGCCTCAACAATACAGGCGTGAGCCACCAGCACCTTATCTTGAGCTGCTTCAAAAAAAGCCAGCATAGCATCGTGTAATGACACTCCATCTATCAACATTTGGGGCGTAATATGATTAATGACTGCCGTTTCTGGTTTGACTTGAGATTGGTTATTTACATACATATGCTGACAAGTCCCAAGATCAACTCTGTTACACGATACCTCAACCCAACCGAGCGACAATATATGATCCGATTCGAAATCCAAACCTGTGGTTTCGATATCCAATACAATGAAGTCAATATCACAGCTTAGCTGCTTAACATCGAGCTCTGGCAATGTGACTAGTTTGCTTAGTAATTTTGATAACACCCTCGTTTTTAAGTAGTGATTACGACGCCTTTTTAACCTCTCAAATGGATGAAAATACTGAAAATAGGTGAGCATTAGTAACTCCCAAAACGGATTTTCACCGCTTCTTGGAGATCTGCGATAATTCGAAACGCGTCTTTAAGATGTTTGCGTTCAAAACTGCCAAAATGATCCGGATTGATATGATTATTGGGTTCTTCACCCTTTTTTAAAGCAACCAACTGATGGCTAAAACGGAACGACAAAATAAATTGGTACGCCCCTAAGATGTTTTTGAAAGAGTCATCGTTAAGAATACCTTTGGCGTTCGCGGCTTTAAATCGTTCGTCCGTTGCGGATAAGTCACACTCAACCGCAAGTCCATAAATACGAGCCAAATCAATAATCAGGTTAATAGCGTATTTCTTGATATTCAGTGTTTTTCGATTTTCCCCTGATTTTTCAAGGACCAGACTATTGAATATCCCTAATGGCGGATTAGTGTTAATCGCATCTTTTACTAGCATACTGAGAAACTCGCGATTAGCACGAATGTTTTTATGCAACTCATCCCGTAACATTTGTTCATAATCACTGTTGCCGTAGATGGTACGGATTTCGAGAAAAACGCTGATATTAAGCAAACGCTCGTATTCTGGATTCGCTACCCATTTTTTATAGTAATGCTTCCATATACTCAAAGGTTGGCACCACTTGGGCGTTGCAGCCATATATTTACCAGGGCATAGTGGATAATCACAACTGGCGAGTCCATTACTAACGATCATAGCTAAGTGGTTGAAATATAATCGATCACTCTCTGTCGCTTCGTCAGCCAGTACTATCGCACTGTCTTGATCAGACAGCATGTGGACTTCATTTCGAGCATGAGAACCGGCAACGATCCATGAAAAATCACACGGTGGCGGGCCTAATTGATCAATCGCAATTTGAATCAACCGGCGAGTATAGGCATCCATAATCATTGTCATGACTTTACCGATCGTCTCAGGTGAAACTCTTCCTTCAACGAGCGCTTCAAAGATAGCTTGGCGTTCCGCGGTAAAAGTACTTAATGTTTTTGCACTGTCTGCGTATTTTATTTTTTCAATTAAGAAGATCGCTTGCACACGATGGTTTTGAACAAGATGAGATGTGGTCAGCAATCCAACCACTTTATTATTGTCGACCACGGGTAAATTACGAATATTGAATTGCATCATAATGGAAGCTGCATGCAATACGAGATCATCCGGTTTAATGGTAAGTGGTGAATGGGTCATGACACTTGAAATCGGTGCATCGATTGGAGTGGCATGGGCAATAACCCGCTTTGTCATATCTCTATCAGTAATCAAGCCCACAATGGCATCATTTTCCAAGATAACGGCACAAGACGAACGCATCACTACACGCATTTCATGAGCAACAGACTGGATCGATTGGTCAGCTTGCACAACAGCAACGCGTCCACTCGCCACTTCTTCCACACGACGAATAAACAGACCTTTTTCTTTATTAGACCAAACCACATCCAGTGCTGACTTTAATCGTACTTGAGCTTGAGATGCAAAATGCTCGGCACTACTCGGAAATTGTTTAAAAAGATTTTGTAAGGCTGAATTAGGTATGACATAGAGTAGAGTATTCTCTATGGCAGTAGCACTATAACCATTATTATCATCGACATTTCCTTCAAGAAAAGTGAAACCAAACAGGTCTTCAGTACCAAGTCTCCCGCGCAAAACACCATCTTTTTTTCGTTGCTCCATTGAGCCAGTACGGATGATATACAAGGATTTTTCTTGGCCTTCGAGACATAAGTCAATGACCTCACCCTTGGCAAGATACACAATTTGAATATGGCTAGAAAGCTCTCTTAATGCCACTTTGGGAATTTTGTCAAAAGGATCAATTTGACCAACAAACTGAACAATATTTGGCAATAGAGATTGTGTCATAACGAATACCTTTGGTTGATTAGTATTATTATATAACCAACAACCAAAAAAAGCATACTATGAAAATTTGTATCCACTTCCAACCATCGTTATTGGTCAAACTCTTGAGCTTCAGCCACTTCACTCATGGCTTGAAAAGTTGTAGAAGAAGATAGGAGCCACTCTCTACCAGTTGCTCTATTCACCGCTAAATATCAATGCTTTTAGCTGCAACTTAAACTTCCGTTGAACAAGAAAAAACATGTTCAAAAACTGCGACAAGCAGGGTATCAAGCGTTGCGGTCAACAACCTTAAGAAACTGCGCCGTTTAAAGACTATTAATGCTGTATTTAGCGGCTATACTCAAACTACTTGAAGTTGCAGGTAGACGGCAAGTAAGTGAATACCCATGAGCATAGATAAACTCTGTGACTTGGGTGAGTAAACGTAGCCAACACCGCTACAACTTCAAGTAGGAAGGATATATCCAGAATTAACTTGGTGTACCATTAACCTTCATTTTTATTTTATAAACAGCGCAGTCTTATTGTTTTATTTGATGATAGACAGGTATTGACAATAAAATATGGTGCTTATAACGCTGTGCCTATATTCAATTTATCGAGTCATCCATAGACTCTTTTTTTATTTGAAATGGCTCATAGTCAGGTCCATAATCAACAAGCAGCTCCTCGCTCTTATTTATATTTCTCAGTGCTACATAAAACACATAGTTAGGACCAAATCTGACACAGTCAAGATTATTATGCTTAGCAAATATTTCTTGTGGCTTACTATTCGGTAAATGGGCAGTATTTATTGCTGCTAATGAATTCGCATACTGAGAGGCGTCGATGCTTCTCTTCTTTGATTGAGTATTCCATAAATACGTCAATACTGGTGCTGATCCCTCTTTTCTCATAACAGAAGTGACTGAGCGTTCATCTTCATGCAAGATCCCAGAGTAAGCCCCCAGTACTTCAAATTTTTTGATATCACGTTTGGCAAATACGGACTGCCCACGCAGCGGTCCATCATCTACAGGCACGTCTGTATCTGCCCATGAATTAATCCAAGCAGCATGTTGACCTTCCATTGATTTCTTTAAAAAATCTTTACATTGAACTGCAATAGCACTTTTAGTCTCACTCCTTTTCCCGGCATTTGATAGCGAATTTAAAGCTTTCTTTAACTCAGCTCCATATTGAATAACGCTCCAGCTATTGATGCTATCCTCTGTTAAAGCAACTGCCGATTGCGATGGATTTGTAGATTTTCTTAAAATGGGCGCTCCGTTATCTATGAATGGCCTTTTAGGCGGTTGGTGAGAGTCAATACACACTTCGTCATGACTTTCACAACTTGGCTCTTGTTTTACCTCCATGTGTGTAGTTGATGGTTCAGATTGCACATGTAGTCGAGCCAGATTTTTAACAATAACAGAGTCTCGAGCAACAATTACTGACCCTCGCTGGTCAACTGTTCTAACTTGTAAAATGGGTGGGGTTTGAGGCACAGCCCACCTAATTACCGACGCTCGCTGACCATCGCCCCCATCTTGTAAACGGTCTTGCTTAATCATCGCTTGGTATTGATTGGAAAAAGAGGCATGAGCGTCATTTTGATTTAAAAGTCTCACAGCCTGATGGGCATATCGTTTATCCAAATTAGGAAGATGTCCAAGTAGAGCCTTCAGATTTTTATCACCACCATGTTCGACTACACTAACTAATTCACCACTAGTGATCTCCAACTTATCCAGCTCTTCCTTCTGCTCCGGTGTGATATCTAGCAGGGTCCGCAGATTTTTTGCACGATTAGTTGTTCTTACAACGTTGACTAGCAGATCCTTTGTGATCTCAAAATCATTCAACTTTTTCTCCTGCTCAGGCGTGAGAGCTAGGACTATCGGCAGAGTGCTGGAATGACCACCACGTCGCACTATACGAACTAAGTTGTCTGCAGTGAGCCCCAGATTAATCAGTTTTTCCCTCTGTTCAGGTAGGAGATCCAGCAAGGACTTTAGACTTTTGGAACCACCATTATGTCCCACTACACCAACTAAGTTTTTGCCAGTAATCCCAAGATTAATCAGTTTTTCCTTCTGTTCAGGTAGGAGATCCAGCAAGGACTGTAGACTTTTGGAACCACCACTATGTCCCACTATACCAACTAAGTTTTTTTCAGTGATCCCCAGATTATCTAGCTCTTCCTTCTGTTCTGACCTGAGTTTCAGCAAGAACTGTAGATTTTTGGAACCACCACCATGTCCGACTACACGAACTAAGTCGTCAGCAGTGATCCTCAGATTCTTTAGCGTTCCCTCCTCCTCTGGCGTAAGTGCAAGCAATACCTGCAGAGTTTTAGAACCACCAGATTGCCCCACTATACCAACTAAGTTTTTGGCAGTAATCCCAAGATCAATCAGTTTTTCCTTCTGTTCAGGTAGGAGATCCAGCAAGGACTGCAGATTTTTGGAACCACCAGAACGTCCCGCTATACGGACTAAGTCGTCAACAGCGATCCCCAGATCATGCAGCTTTTCCTTCTGCTCTGGCGAGAGAGCCAGCACGGCCTGTAGACTGTTGGAACCACCAGAAAGTCCCGCTATACGAACTAACTCGTCAGCAGTGATCCTCAGATCATTCAGCTTTTCCTCCTGCTTTGGCGAGAGAGCCAGCACGGCCTGTAGAGTATTAAAACCGCCTTTATGTCCTAATAAGCGAACCAATCTGTCCCCTGTGATATCCAGATTATTCAACTTTACCTTTTGCTCTGACGTAATATCCAACAAGGCCTGCAGAGTTTTAGCACCACCAGTATGTCCGACTACACGAATTAACTTGCCAGCAGTGATCTCCAGATCATGCAGCGTTTCCTTCTGCTCTTGCGTAAGTGTCAGCAATGCCTGCATGTTTTTTGAAGCACCCTCGCAGTTCATAATAGAGACAAATTTATCACCTAGCACTCCCAAATCATTCAATGTTTTTTCCTGTTCTGGCGTGAGATTAAGCAATTCCTGCAGAGTTTTGGAACCGCCATAATATTCGAGTACTTTAACTAATTTGTCGGGGGTGATCCTAAAAGTACTTAGCTTTTCCATTTTCTCTGGCGTGATACCCAATACTGCCTTTAGATTTTTTGAACCACTCCCAGCACCGCTTACTAAATTGCTTAATGTATCACCGACAATCCCCAAATTTTTCAGTTGCTGTTGCTGCTCTAAAGTAAGATTCTCCAGTGTTTTCAAGGTTTCTGAGCTGACATTGTCCCCTCTGATTTTTGAGATATGGCGCTCTTCAATGCCTATATTCACTAAACTTTGTTGATCTACTCGACGAGGAGTTACAGTCGTCATACCCGCCAAATAGGACTGTATCCATGTAGATGGATGAGCTATTCCTTCACGTTCTGTGTTGCGATCTTGATCCGCAAGTTTCGTCGAAGGGGGTCGTAGAAATGCAGGTAAATCTCTACAAGGCGAGTGGCTAACCTTCTGTACGGGGAAAGATGGAAAGGCTCTTTCGCCTTCTACATCTTTGTGTGTGTGTTTTTTTCAGCAGAAATGGGACTTGCAAACATTTATGACTCCATTAAATAAATATCATGATTATATATGGCGTATTTTGTTAAGTTTTATTTCTTGAATAGACTTTACTTCTTGAATAGATTTTATTTCGAGAAATATCGTTGATTGCTTATTATCACCATCTTTGCAATCACGAAAGTCAGTATACTCATAATCTGCATATGCTTTATTGAAGCGCTAATATATTTATCATCTCACTTACTGATAACCTCACTATTTAATGCATTACATTAAAAAATAAGTAATGAAAGATGGAATTATAATTAGTTTATTATACTTTCTTTGGTTATTCTTCGAATTCCATTAAAGGCTTTATCTTGACCTTCGAGACATAAGTCAATGACTTCACCTTTGGCGAGATACACAATTTGAATATGGCTAGAAAGCTCTCTTAATACTTATTTATACCCGTGATCATTGAAGATGCTTGATTTTCAATAGAATCAGGATCATGCTACAAACCATGAAAATCACACTGACTCCTCAACAGAAACTGCAACTCGAACAGATGCACGACATTGAGCGTGAT
>NZ_SJFM01000051.1:0-16714 GCF_029478545.1 Vibrio sp. 1180_3 | reverse complement strand
CTTCAAGGCGGCAATAGACCAATTTTTTTCTGTGACTCTTCCAGAGATCGCAGGCTCTTTGACATCTCGAATTAATGATCATTTTCAGGTTCTCAAGCCTGCATCTTCAAGTTGATTCGGTATAGATTGTGTATATCCAAGGTGTCCTAAAGTAACTTTATAGTACCATCGCTACTGAATTCTCTTATCTCAATGAAGGATAGATAATTTTCTCCCCAATAGTCACCTCGGTTTTATCTTATACACCTTTGCTCGATCATTCGGTGGCTTATCCGCTTCTAACATAAAAAACCTCCGATTAAGCCAAACTTAATAGGAGGTCAAAAAAATCAGACTTTATTATCTTCCAACAAGCCCATTTTTATTCATGCATAGTTTTACTCAACCGTTACCGCTTTCGCTAGGTTACGCGGTTGATCCACATCGGTCCCTTTGATTAATGCAACGTGATAGGAAAGTAGCTGCATTGGTATGGTGTAGTAGATAGGTGCTGTGATATCACTGACATGCGGCATGGTGATGATTTTCATGTTTTCATCACCTTCAAAGCCTGCTTTTTCGTCAGCAAAGACATACAACAAGCCACCACGTGCGCGAACTTCTTCCACGTTTGATTTTAGTTTTTCAAGCAGTTCATTATTCGGTGCAACAACGACTACTGGCATGTCTGCGTCAATTAATGCTAACGGGCCATGTTTCAATTCACCGGCCGCATAGGCTTCTGCGTGAATGTACGAAATCTCTTTCAGTTTTAACGAAGCTTCCATCGCAATCGGGTAGAATTCACCGCGACCTAAGAATAGCGTGTGGTGCTTGTCGGCAAAATCTGTCGCTAACGCTTCAATTTCTTTATCAAATGACAAGGCTTGTTCAATTTGAGCTGGCAATGCATGCAATGCTTCTACTATCTCTGCTTCTTTTTCACGGCCAATCACACCTTTTTGTTTGCCAAGTGCGGTAACCATCATTAATAAAGCGGCTAATTGAGTAGTAAAGGCTTTGGTTGATGCAACACCGATCTCGGTGCCAGCACGAGTCATGAAGGCAAAATCAGACTCACGAACCAAAGATGAACCCGCGACGTTACAGACTGTCATGGCTGCCATGTAACCTTTTTCTTTCGCTAGACGTAATGCAGCCAGAGTATCGGCCGTTTCACCAGATTGAGAAAGGGTAATTAACAAACTGTTTGGACGAGTCACAAACTTACGGTAACGGAACTCTGATGCAATCTCAACATCACAACTTACGCCAGCAAGTGATTCAAACCAATAACGAGCCGCCATGCCAGAGTTATAAGATGTCCCACATGCGATGATCTGCACGTGTTCCACTTTGTTGAGAATTTCTTCAGCATTGACACCAATGGCGTTAGTAATAACAGAATCAGCTGAAATGCGCCCCTCCATCGTATTGATCAACGCTGTTGGCTGCTCAAAGATCTCTTTTTGCATGAAGTGACGATATTTGCCTTTATCACCAGCATCATGTTCAGCATTAGACTGTGTTTCTTCACGCTCTACTGGGTTGCCATTGGTATCAAAAATAGCGACTTCACGACGAGTGATTTCAGCAACATCACCTTCTTCAAGGTATATAAAGCGACGAGTTACGCTTAAAAGCGCCAATTGATCAGAAGCTAAGAAGTTTTCACCAACCCCTAAGCCAATTACGATAGGGCTACCTGAACGCGCGACAACAATACGGCTCGGATCTTTACGATCAACCACGACCGTACCATAAGCACCACTTAGTTGCTTAGCCGTTTTTTGCAGCGCTTCACGCAAAGAAGAAGAACTACGAAGCTCCCACTCCACTAGGTGTGCAATGACTTCTGTATCAGTTTGAGATTCGAATACGTAGCCACGTCCACGTAACATTTCACGTAATTGTTCATAGTTTTCAATAATGCCGTTATGCACAACAGCGATATCGCCCGACATGTGTGGATGGGCGTTAGCCTCAGAAGGTTCACCATGTGTCGCCCAACGAGTATGTGCAATACCAGTACCACCAACAACGTTTTGTTTTTCAACGGCATCAGCAAGTTCTTGAACTTTGCCTAAACGACGTACGCGAGTGAGGTTACTTTCACTATCAACAACGGCAACACCAGCAGAGTCATAGCCTCGGTATTCTAAACGACGCAGTCCTTCAACTAGAATTTCTGCCACATCTCGTTGTGCTACTGCACCGACGATTCCACACATAAGGTTTCACTCCATTTTAGATTTATGTTTCATCCCTAAAGCCGCAAGCGAAAGGCTTTACTTAGGGACGTTTAATACGTTGTTAAGCGCGAATAACTCGAACTTGATGAGATTCAATCAGCGCAGCCTTTTCGTCGCTCAGTTCATTATCAGTAACCAGAACGTTGATGTGTTCCCATGCCAGCTCTAGATTAGGAATTTTGCGGCCAACCTTGTCAGATTCAATCATGACAATCACTTCACGGGAAACTTCAGCCATCACTTTGCTCAGACCCACTAATTCATTGAATGTGGTGGTGCCGCGATCCAGGTCGATACCATCGGCACCAATAAAGAGTTGATCAAAATCGTAAGAGCGCAAGACTGATTCGGCGACCTTTCCTTGAAAAGATTCGGAATGAGCATCCCAAGTCCCGCCGGTCATTAATAATGTAGGTTCACTTTCTAATTCGTTCAGAGCATTCGCCACATTTAATGAGTTGGTCATCACTACCAGACCACGTTTTTCATTCAACTGCTGAATTAATGCCGCTGTAGTGCTACCACAATCGATCACGATGCGGTTATGGTCACGGATCAGCTTTGCAGCGGCTCTTGCTAGCTTTAACTTTCGGTTCGAAACTTTAGGGCTAAATTCATCACTCACCACTTCTTTAGGTAAAGCAATGGCACCGCCATAGCGACGCAGTAACTGACCATTTTTTTCAAGAGAAGCCAAATCCTTTCTAATCGTCACCTCTGAGGTTTCAAATTGACCGGATAGAGCCTCAACACTGACTTCACCTTGTTCATTCACTAAGTTAGCGATGGTGTGTCTTCTAAGCTGTGTGTTTCGTTTCGACATGTTTATTTATTTTCAATATTACGAATCGAAACAAATAATATCCGAAACGAAACTTTACTGTCTATTTATTTCGAACCAAAAAATTAATAATTCACACTAAAACCTTGTCCTAAGACAATTCTTAGACAGTGATATTGAACTCATTAGATGGTAGAATTCGCGCCGAAAAGAAAAAAAATTACAGAATTGACCGTTATTTTTTTGCAACTTACTGGGTTTAGGCTAAATAAGTGGCAGAATTACGACACAAAATCCGCAACAGTTGGTCATAAAATGACTAAACTGTTGAAAGACTTTCAGCTCTTTGGTCACAAAATCACTGAAATTGATGTAGGGTAATAGATAAGAATAGATTGCCACTTGTGATGACTTGAGAGCACAAAACTAACTTTCAAATTGTAATAAAATTTACCGGAGAGAACCTTCCATGAAAAAGACCAAAATCGTATGTACGATTGGCCCTAAAACTGAATCTGTAGAGAAACTAACTGAACTAGTAAACGCTGGCATGAACGTTATGCGTTTAAACTTCTCTCACGGTGACTTCGCAGAGCACGGTACTCGTATCTCGAACTTCCGTAAAGTAATGGAAAATACTGGTAAGACTCTAGCTATCCTTTTGGATACTAAAGGCCCTGAAATCCGTACTATCAAACTAGAAAACGGCGATGACGTTGATCTAGTTGCTGGTCAAGAGTTTACATTTACTACTGACACTAGCGTTGTTGGTAACAAAGACACTGTAGCTGTTACTTACGCAGGTTTTGCGAACGACCTAACTGTAGGCAATACAATCCTTGTTGATGACGGCCTAATCGAAATGGAAGTTATCGCGACTACAGCTACTGAAGTTAAGTGTAAAGTTCTAAACAATGGTGCACTAGGCGAAAACAAAGGTGTTAACTTACCTAATGTTTCAGTAAACCTACCAGCACTATCTGAAAAAGATAAAGCAGACCTTAAATTTGGTTGTGAGCAAGGCGTTGACTTTGTTGCTGCATCTTTCATCCGTAAAGCTGACGATGTACGTGAAATTCGCGAACTGCTAACAGCAAACGGCGGCGCTAGCATCCAAATCATCTCTAAAATTGAAAACCAAGAAGGCGTTGATAACTTTGACGAAATTCTTGAGCTTTCTGACGGCATCATGGTTGCACGTGGCGACCTAGGTGTAGAGATCCCAGCTGAAGAAGTTATCTTCGCTCAGAAAATGATGATCGAAAAATGTAACCGCGCACGTAAAGTCGTTATTACTGCAACTCAAATGCTTGATTCTATGATCAAGAACCCACGTCCAACTCGCGCAGAAGCTGGTGACGTTGCGAACGCAGTAATGGATGGTACCGATGCAGTAATGCTTTCTGGTGAAACTGCTAAAGGTAAATACCCAGTTGAAGCTGTAACTATTATGGCGCAAATCTGTGCTCGTACCGACAGTGCTCTGAAAGCAGAACTAGGTTCACGCCTAGACAGCCCTCGTCTACGTATCACAGAAGCGGTATGTAAAGGCGCTGTAGATACAGCTGAGAAGCTAGCTGCACCACTTATCGTTGTTGCAACTGAAGCAGGTAAATCTGCACGTTCAGTACGTAAATACTTCCCAACAGCGAACATCATCGCAGTAACAACTAACGCGAAAACAGCTGCTCAGCTAGTGCTGACTAAAGGTGTTACTCCTGTTGTTGTTGATAGCATCGAAAACACCGACGCTTTCTACATCAATGGTAAAGAAATTGCTCTAACTTCTGGTCTAGGCAAAAAAGGTGATATCGTGGTTATGGTTTCTGGTGCTCTTGTTGCTTCAGGTACTACAAACACTGCATCTGTTCACGTTCTATAATCGAACGTCGAATAAAAACAGAAAAATCGGGGCTTGCCCCGATTTTTTGTTTCTGCGGTTTGGATTATGTAGGCTGTTCACCAAGGTATTTGCATTTACCAACCAAAAAACTCTTTGTGATGGGTGTTAAGCAATAACACCATAGGTAGAAAATAAAGCGCACTAAGCTTTATTCCCAATACGACCAAACAACCGATGGTCAATCTCACTAGAAAATAATTATACATACTATGCCTCTCGTGCCCGAAGCGTATGATTTCCTTATCTTTTAACTCAATAAATGAATAAAAAGCTAACTTCCTGCTTAGAACAGGGCAAACTGGCGATTAAAAAAGCAACAGTTTACTTATTATTCAGTTTAGCTCAAGTGAAAAATGATATTAGACTTTAGTCTTGATGAGAGGAAAACGTGATACCACGCAATACCATCACTACTGCGGCACAAAGATACGATTACGCCCAAAGTTTTTGACTCATATCGAACCATGTCGGCACATTTGTGTAAGAACGTTTGCTGCCTTGGTTTAAGTCTATAAAATCGCGGCTGTGGAGTTAGACTTTAGTCTACCCCTACAGCCGCGATTTTAAACACTATAGACCTCAACAATAAAGATACAAAAACAGTATCGTCTGTATTTTTCAGTCCTCTATTTTATACACAACATTGACCCTATCTCGAATAGTCAACGTTGAATCTTGGTAACCATTAGACTCAGAGTTAGCATCCATAGCCATTGATCTCATCATGATCGGCTGGGTGCTAGGAGTGTTGTAATCAATTTTCCATACCTCACCCAACTTCAATTCAAACCCCTCAGCCAACGAACGAGCTTTTGCATTGGCATCTTTAATCGCTGCTAATCGTGCTTGTTGTTGGTATTTTTCTTGTTCACGAACTCTAAATTGAATCTTATCAACTTGGTTGATTCCTTCACCCAGTGCAACATCTAAATATTGGTTTAATTTACTGAGATCAGAAACTTCCACCGTCACACTACGAGTTGCTTGGTAACCGATTAACTCTGGTTTGCCAGATTTGGGATAATGGTATTGCGGTGCGAGGTAGAGGTTAGAGCTAGAAATCTGCATTGAAGTAACACCAGACTCTTTCAAGCGAGCTACAAACGACTCAACAACCTTATCGACCGTTGCTTTAGCCTGTTCCGCTGTAAGTGTCGACTCGACGACCTTTACAGAGAATTCAGCCATGTCTGGTACAGCAATCACTTCACCATAGCCAGTGGTGGAAAGGTGAGGAAAGCTCATATCTTGCGCCCACGAACCAAAACTCATTAATCCAGTTAATACTGCAACACTTGTTATCAATTTCATGTCTCTACCCTAATTCAATTACATGACTACATAATAGGCGATGTCAGCAGTAATCAAATAGCAGCAAAACGAAATCACACAACTCTGACGTTGATCATTGAGGTAAGGCAGTTCGAGCATATTCAAGGATCGCTTGTGAGATCGCCTGCAATATGCCGGTTTCTAATTGCCAATGATGCCAATAAATTCGGTTGGTCAAAATAAAACCAGGAGTGATATCGATGAGAGCCCCTTTAGCGAGCTCTTTTTCTATCTGTAAACGAGGGATCAAACAATAGGCGGCACCTGATACCGCAAGTTTTACAAAAGCTTCAGAACTTCCAACCGTATGATTGATAACAGAATCTCTTGGAACGTTAAAGTGATCATGTAAAAATTTCTTATGTAAATCGTCATATTGATCATAGGAAACAGCAGGCGCTTTTTTTAAGGTATTAAAATTAACGCCTTGTGAGAAGTAACGTTGATAAAAGTCGGGGTTGGCCACACAGACATAATCCATTCTTCCAAGGTAATCAGCACTACAGCCAGCAATGGGTTGGGACTCTAAGCTAATCGCTCCTGCAACCTCACCACTTTTCAGTTTATCAATGGTTCGAGACTCACCAAAAATCGCTAAATTTAACTCAACTTGCCGAGTTTTCATGATATTTGATAATGCAGGAAGCAGCCACGTCGCTAGACTATCAGCATTAGTCGCTATTGAAATCGAAATGGGACGCGCGCACTCTTCATTCATTAATTCAGGAACGAGATCATTTTCTAACAATAGAACACGTCGATAGAGCCCTAGTAGTTTTTTACCAATCATTGTCGGCCTTGGTGGCTGTTCACGAATTAAAACAGGTTGAGCAACAAACTTTTCAAGTTGTTTGATTCGCTGGGAAATAGCCGATTGAGAAATATAGAGATTTTCTGCCGCTCGTTCAAAGCTGCCTTGTTTTAATACCGCATCCAGTGCTTCGATCCATTTATAATCCAATCCTCTCATGAATTATCTCCTTATGTTCAAATCTCATTAGACTTCCTTATATATTATTAAAATCATTAATTATACTTATTTTAAAACTGCCGCTATCTTGCACGCATACTTTTTATTCACAATATGAGGATGGATGTGAATTTTTGGATTTTGCTACAAGGGTTTGGCTTAGGCGCGACGATGATCATTCCTATCGGCGCACAAAATGCGTATGTACTCAACCAAGGTATTAAGCGTAATCACCACTTAACGACCGCAACCATCTGTAGTCTTTTAGATGTGCTATTTATAGCTCTGGGCATATTTGGCGGTGGCGCGATTTTGTCACAAAATGAGTCACTACTCACCGCAGTGACATTAGGTGGAATCGCATTTCTCTCATTTTACGGGTTTCTTTCTTTAAGAAGTGCTTTTAACCCACAGAAAAATCAGGAATCAAACAGTGAAGTGATTGCTCGTGGCAAGCGAACCGTCATTCTAGGTGCATTGGCCGTCACAGTATTGAACCCACATTTGTATTTAGATACTGTCGTCATATTAGGGTCGATTGGCGGTCAATTTGAAGGCAACGACCGGATTTTATTTGCCATAGGCACTATGATGGCATCGTTTGTTTGGTTCTATTCATTGTCCATCGGTGCGGCTAAATTAGGGCCAACACTTTCCAAGCCTAAAGTAAAAAAAGGCATCGATATAGCGGTAGCGGTGATGATGTTTGCCATTGCCTTTATGCTGACCAAAGAACTAGCTCTTAGCTATTCCTCTTAGGAGTAAAACATGACTCGGCTAGAAGCCATATTTAAAGCAAATCTCGATTTATTAGCACAGGCAGGAATCACCTTTAACCAATGGCGGCATGAACCGATCCTAGATTTTGCGACCGATGAAAAAATAGCGAAGCAATTGGATTGGATCGGCACACACAGTAAAAGTCTATTTCTAAAACTTAAAAATGGCGACTTTGTACTCTACTTGACAGAGAAAGACAAACGCTTAGACAGCAAGCAACTTAAAGCGTTGCTAGGTAAACGTCCTTCTATTTGTAGCGATGAAGAGATGATTGAACAATTAGGTTGTGTACCAGGTGCCGTTTGCCCATTTGGACTTCCGCCCCACATTATCATGGTTGTTGATCGCACCTTATTTAAGCATCAAGAGCTTCTGTATACGCCGGGCGATCCAGAATATACATTCGGTATTACTGGGCAAGATTTAGACCGGTTGCTGTCACTACTTCCAAACACAATCCATACCTTATAGATAAGCTAATGACAGTAAAGGCGTGAAATGATAACTCATTTCACGCCTTTTTCTTTATCTAAATAAAATGGATTCTTACAAACCGAATCAATCTAGTTTGTTTAAATGCACATCCATTTGTGGGAATGGAATCTCGATACCATTGGCATCCAGTGCTTCCTTAATAGCTTGCATTGAATCAAAGTATACACCCCAGTAATCTTCAGTTTTTACCCATGGACGTACTACAAAGTTTACAGAAGAATCAGCTAGCGCCAGTACACCAATTGTCATGTCTGGATCTTTTAAGATACGCGGATCTTTTTCCAACGTTGCACGTAACACTTGCTTGGTTTTTTGCAGATCAGCTTTGTAAGAAACACCGATCACCATATCAACACGGCGAGTTGCATGACGTGAATAGTTAGTAATAGCTCCACCAATAACGCCAGAGTTAGGAACAACAACCATTTTGTTATCAGGTGTTTTTAGAATGGTTTGGAAAATTTGAATAGCTTCAACAGAACCCGCCACTCCGCTGATTTCAACATAATCACCGGATTTAAATGGGCGGAATGCGACAATCAACACACCTGCTGCAAAGTTAGAAAGTGAACCTTGCAGTGCTAAACCAATAGCTAAGCCTGCTGCACCGATAACGGCAACCACTGAAGCGGTTTCAACGCCTACGCGCCCTAAAGCAGCAATCAGTACAATAACAAACAACAAATAACGGACTAAACCATGGATAAATTCAACGACCGCATTATCCATTTCCTTCTTTTTCAAAACCTTCGCGACACTACCCGCCACGGCTTTGACCACGATATTACCGATAAACAGGATCAGTACCGCAGAGATAATATTGACACCGTATTGCACCAAAAGATCTGAGTTATCCATTAACCAAGTATTCGCTTGCGCTAAACCATCGACCAATGGGACTTCAATTCCCATAGATTCACTAGCCATATTCCGTATCCTCTAAATAAAATCGTCATAATTTTGCTGTTGTATTTGAACATCAAGAGTAAAAACTTACACTCACCGTGCGATGTCATTTTTTTGGCACAATATCTTACTTTGATAATTTTGCAAAGCCAGTTTAATGATAAGACTGACAAAACAGAAACTTACCCCAAAACTTGATATCAGCTTGTTACAGATTAAGCAATATTCTCATAATTCGCCAGTGCTTAGACTGAATTTTGACAACAAAAAAGCCCGCTCAATGAGCGGGCTAATATCGTATTCAATTTAATGAATTATAGTACGTCAACCGCGTTAAGGTCAGCGAATGCTTTCTCTAAACGAGCAACCATTGAAGCTTGACCAGCACGTAGCCATACGCGTGGATCATAGTATTTCTTGTTCGGAGCAGATTCGCCAGTAGGGTTACCAATTTGGCCTTGTAGGTAATCGTGGTTTTCTGCTTCGTACTTGCGGATACCATCCCAAGTCGCCCACTGTGTATCAGTATCGATGTTCATTTTGATAACACCGTAGCTGATTGATTCTTTGATTTCAGCTTCAGAAGAGCCAGAACCGCCGTGGAATACGAAGTTTAGAGCGTTAGGCGCAATACCAAACTTCTCTGCACAGTATGCTTGAGAATCACGTAGGATAGTTGGAGTCAGTACAACGTTACCAGCTTGGTAAACACCGTGTACGTTACCGAAAGAAGCCGCAATAGTGAAACGTGGGCTAACTGCACTCAATTTTTCGTAAGCGTATGCAACATCTTCAGGAGAAGTGTAAAGCTCAGATGCGTCCATATCAGAGTTATCAACGCCGTCTTCTTCACCACCAGTACAACCTAGTTCGATCTCGATAGTCATACCCATTTTAGCCATACGCTCTAGGTATTTCGCACAAGTTTCAACGTTCTCTTCTAGAGACTCTTCAGAAAGGTCTAGCATGTGAGAAGAGAATAAAGGCTTACCAGTTTGAGCAAAGAACTCTTCACCCGCGTCTAGTAGACCGTCGATCCAAGGAAGTAGTTTCTTCGCTGCGTGGTCAGTGTGCAGAATAACAGGTACACCGTAAGTTTCCGCTACTGCATGAACGTATTTCGCGCCAGCGACAGCACCAAGAACTTGAGCGCCTTGACCTTCAAGTTTAACGCCTTTACCAGCAAAGAAAGCTGCGCCGCCGTTAGAGAACTGAACAACCACTGGTGCTTTTACTTTTGATGCTGCTTCAAGTACCGCATTGATTGAATCAGTGTTTACTACGTTTACTGCAGGAAGTGCAAAGTTGTTTTCTTTTGCTACTTCAAATACTTTCTGTACGTCATCGCCAGAAATCACACCAGGTTTTACGAAATCGAAGATCTTAGACATGGATTTGATCCTATTTATTCTGTCGTTTTAAAAATAAAACAGTTAAGTTTAAATTCTTGCAAACGTTTGCTCACAACTGACGCTATTCTAGCAGAATAAAAACGCCTATGCAGCAAACAAGAAAGCGGGAGTAATCCCCCGCTCTCATTCATGATTATGCTTTAGCGCGCGCTTCTAGCATTTCAACCGCTGGTAACACTTTACCTTCAACAAACTCAAGGAAAGCACCACCACCAGTAGAGATGTAAGAAACATCAGCTTTGATACCGAACTTGTCGATAGCCGCTAGTGTGTCACCACCACCTGCTACAGAGAAACCTGCAGATTCAGCGATTGCTTTAGAAATACCAGCCGTACCCGCTTCAAAGTTTTTGAATTCAAATACGCCTACAGGGCCGTTCCAAAGAATCGTTTTTGCGTTAGCAATGATTTCAGCAAGTTGAGCCGTTGAATCAGGGCCTAGGTCGAAAATCATGTCGTCATCTTGAACGTCAGCAACGTTTTTGATTTCAGCTTCTGCGTTTTCGTCAAATGCTTTAGCACATGCAACGTCAGTGGCTACTGGAATAGAACACTCTTCCATTAATTTTTTAGCCGTTTCTAATAGGTCAGCTTCGTACAAAGACTTACCAACATTATGGCCAGATGCTGCGATAAACGTGTTCGCAATGCCGCCGCCAACAACCAATTGGTCAGCAATTTTAGATAGCGACTCAAGAACTGTCAGTTTCGTTGAAACTTTAGAACCACCAACAATAGCAACCAATGGGCGTTCTGGGTTATCCATTGCTTTGCCTAGCGCTTCTAGCTCAGCAGCAAGTAGAGGACCAGCACACGCGATAGGCGCGTTCATACCAACACCGTGAGTTGACGCTTGTGCACGGTGAGCCGTACCGAATGCATCCATGACGAAGATGTCACATAGTGCAGCGTATTTCTTAGAAAGCTCTTCTTCGTTCTTTTTCTCGCCTTTGTTAAAGCGAACGTTTTCTAGAACAACAAGCTCACCTGCGTTCAGCTCTAGGCCATCTAGGTAATCTTTTGCTAATTTAACTTCGCAATCTAGTGCGTCGTTTAGGTAGTTTACAACTGGTAGTAGAGAGAACTCTTCCGCGTATTCGCCTTCGGTTGGACGACCTAGGTGAGAAGTAACCATTACTTTAGCGCCAGCCGCTAGACAGTGCTGAATTGTTGGTAGAGATGCAAGAATACGTGCATCAGAAGTTACTTTGCCATCTTTCACTGGTACGTTTAGGTCAGCACGGATAAATACGCGTTTACCTGCTAGGTCCAGGTCGGTCATCTTGATTACAGACATGGTTTGTCCTCTCAAATATTAATAAATAAAGTTTTTGGAAACCCGGCAACCTTGCCGAGCCTATTAATTCTTCAAACTGGTTATTGATATGGAGATTATCATTATTTATTTCAAGGAAAAAAATAAATAATTCTCCATCATCCTGCTACTACTCGGATGCTTGCATTGCGAGCGCCGTATCCAGCATACGATTCGCAAAGCCCCATTCGTTATCACACCAAACGAGCATTTTTACTAACTGCCCATTACTTACTCTTGTTTGTGAACCATCAACAATCGCACTATGGGGATCATGGTTGAAATCGATGGAAACAAGCGGCGCTTCAGTATAGTCAACAATGCCCTGTAATGTACACTGAGATGCGTTAACTATGGTTTGATTTACGTCATTAACTTTCACATTTGTATTAATTGTGACACTTAAATCCATAGCCGTCACATTTACTGTCGGTACGCGCACTGATATGGCTTCGAATTTGTTAGAAAATTTCGGAAAGATCCTTTCAATCCCCTTATGCAACTTGGTATCAACCGGGATGATAGATTGGCTGGCAGAACGAGTACGACGCAAGTCTGTGTGGTAAGCATCGATCACTTGTTGATCATTCATTGAAGAGTGAATAGTAGTGATGGTTCCCGAATCGATACCAAACGCTTCATCAAGCACTTTGATGATAGGAACAATGCAATTGGTAGTGCAAGAACCGTTAGAGACTATGCGGTGTTCCGCACGAAGCGTTTCATGGTTTACACCGTAGATGATGGTGTTATCCAGATCATTCGCCCCCGGGTGAGAAAACAACACTTTCTTTGCACCGGCTTCAATATGCTCTAGACCATCAGCTTTAGAGCCATACACCCCCGTACAATCTAAAACAATATCGACGCCTAAATCGCGCCAAGGCAGTAGTTTAATTTCGCTAAGATGCAATATCCGAATCGAGTCGTATTTTCCCTTTGCTTGCGACAAAGCGTCATGGTGGATATAGATGTGCTCTTGATCATGGCTGATTTTTTTTCCAAATCGACCATGACTTGTATCATATTGCAGAAGGTGAGCCATCGCATCAGGCTGCGCCAACTCGTTCACGGCAACCACTTTAATGTGCTCATTCTTTCCACTTTCATATATCGCACGTAATACATTGCGTCCGATACGCCCAAAACCATTGATTGCGACTTTAAGCATTCTTCTATCATCTTAACTTTTTTAAGTGGCACAAATAGTAACCGATAGCAGCTAAGAGCAACACCCTAATAAAACGTTAAATGGAATTTCCCTGAACGCTTTGATTCTCACTCGCAGTGTTGATACGTCAAGCAAATAAAAAATGACTCACATTAAGCGAGCCATTTCTATTGAAAGTTAGAAGTTAATATCCATACCTAACCAGTAACGACGTCCATCTTCAACGTAGCCATATTCTTGATAGGTGATTTTTTCATCGAGTAAATTGTAAATAGCAGCTTTTAAACTTACTTGAGAAGAAAGCGCGTAAGTGATTCCAGTATCGATAAACTGATAAGCGGGTTCAATCAAACTGCTATTTGAAGGCCCAGTCACTGGGTTACTTTCTTTACCACGATAAGTGAATTTCAACCAATTGTTTAAACGGTCTGTCGCTTGCCAATCAAGATCTGCACTAAACAGGTGTTTAGGCTGTTGATTTAATGGCATGCCTTGGTATTGACCCGTTTTTTGTTCAGAGTCTGTGAAGGTGTAACTCGCCGTGAAATAAAGCGTTTCTGTTACAGGTACCCCCAAAGTACTTTCCACTCCACGAGTATACGCTTCGTCAACATTAACTCGATAAGTTGGATCAGAACCCCATTGGTTTGGACCATCACTACAAACATGACTTGGACAAGCAACACGCGTGATTTTGTCTTTAAAATCATTATGGAAGAAGGTTAGGCTGGCATTTAAGCTGGCGCCATTTTGATACATTACACCCAATTCTTTGTTGAGTGATGTTTCAGGTGTCAGATCCGGGTTACCGTAAATATTGCCGCCACCGCTCACCTGTGCCCAGTTTGGTGTCACTTCTCTTAATTGTGGAGAACGAAAACCTGTCGCAACCCCACCTTTGATAACCCACTCAGGATTTAGTGTCCACACACCATAAGCTCGAGGACTAAAATGTGAACCATAATTTTCATCATGATCAAAACGCCCACCTAAAGTGAGTTTAAAGGACTGAGCAAGCTTCCATTCATCTTCAACAAATATCGCCCATTGCGTATTGTTAATTTGTGTCAAATCCGATGCTTGGTTTGATGTGAAATCTTCCAATTCGGAATGTGAGAATTCCACCCCTGCCGTGACAGTATTATTCGTCAATGGAACGACTAAACTGGATTTCGCCACCGTATTGATAATTTCCATCTCACGGCTTTTATTGTTGCTCACTTCACGCTGCAGGTAACTATCAGAAACACCATACTCCCCCCAATTCCCTTGGTGAGATAACGTGACATATGTGCGACGGTATTCATTTAAACTGTCTTCACATTCACCTCTACAACCCGTGGTTGGCACCGACAAACCAACATTGCCGCGACGATCTTGCGCTGACGCACCAACTTCCAGTACCAGCTCATGTTGTTCATTAAATTGATAATTCAGTTTTGATGTTAAACTTTTTAAGCTCTTATCTTGGTAACCATTTTCAATATTATCTTCTTTTCGCTCAATACTTTGACCATAAAGTTGCAGAGATAAGTTATCGGCAAGCGGCCCCGTTAAGAAGAAATTGGCACTATTTTGGTCCCCAGAGTCTCTGTTTTCTTGCAGCAAAGTGTCTAATTGAACACTCCCAGACCACTCTTGGTTATCTTTCCGGGTAATGATATTGATAACACCGCCAATAGCGTCAGACCCATACAGTGTCGACATTGGGCCACGTATCACTTCTATACGATCTATCGCTTGCAATGGTGGCATCCAGCCTTGTTCGATACCTGGTCCGTCACTATTAGGGCGAGTTTGGCGAGATGACTGGCGCTTTCCGTCCACCAGCATCAAAGTGTAGTTTGAGCTCATACCACGCAGACTAATATCCGTTTTGTCACCACCACCGGTCACTAATACGCCAGGCACACTGCGCAATGCATCCGTTACATCACGGTAATAGCGTGATTCCAACTCCTCTCGAGTAATAACGCTAATACTTGCTGGAGCTTGAGCCTGCGTTTGCTCAAAACCCGCAGCGGTTACCACCACTTTCTCATGATGTTGAATATCGTCTGCTAACGCGTGAGATGAGGCGAGCAATCCGAGCGCGGCAATAATTGCAGCATTCAGCGGATTCAGTCTGGACATGTACCACTCCTTAAATGATAATGATTATTAATTTCAGGAGTGGATTATTCATAATTTGAATGATTGAGATAGATAGACAGATGGAATGGTCAGTACCAAAAATGGAACGTCATTGTTATACGATGCCGTTGTTACTTACTAAAGAGGCCATCTACATTATGCATGACTTCAGTGCAATCAAAGCCTTCCACGCACTTTGCCAACACAAAAGCCTAACGGCTGCCGCTAAAGCACTTGAGCAACCTAAATCGACCCTTAGCCGACGGTTAGCATCCTTAGAAAGTGATGTCGGACAAGCCTTAATTGCACGTCAAGGAAACCGCCTCGCTTTAACCAAAGCAGGACAAGTGTTTGCGGTCTACACAGAGCAAATGTTGGAACTGGCTGAAAAAAGTCACGAAGCATTGCAGGAATTCAATAACCAGATTAGTGGTGAACTTACGCTAGTTGTGCATCCTAATTTGATCCGAGGTTGGATCAGTCAGGTATTAGATGAGTTTATGCAGACACACCCTGAAATAACTATTCGGCTCTACAGCCAATATTTGACTGAAAATGCGCACATAGAACCGGACTTAATCATCTGGATTGGTCCTATTGCGGAGAAAAGTTGGCGACGAGAATTATTGGGCTGTTGGCGATATTCGCCATACGCGTCACCGCATTATTTGCAAAGCAATACTCAGCTCAGTCATCCACAAGAATTGATCAAACACCCTTGGATCGATTTCATCGCATTTCGCCAAGAAGATCTCACGCTGCTTCATCCTCACAATGGCAGCTT
The DNA here is from genome assembly GCF_029478545.1 of Vibrio sp. 1180_3. Lineage (NCBI taxonomy): Bacteria > Pseudomonadati > Pseudomonadota > Gammaproteobacteria > Vibrionales > Vibrionaceae > Vibrio > Vibrio sp. 1180_3. Next base: position 501 of record NZ_SJFM01000051.1, on the reverse strand, counting down.
TGTATTACCGGCGCTCTCTAGCCGTTTACAAAGCGACAATTTGGCTATGCAAGCCGATGCCATCGCCAAAGGTAGAGGAATTGGTTTACTACCAACATGGTTTGCCGAAGGGTTTGAAAACGCACATCCAGGCAGTGTCGTTTCTTGTCTACCTGGTTGGGTATCAGAGCCTACCGAAATTGGTTGCTATTATCCAACTGGTCGCCACCCTCTAAGGTTGCGATTATTTATCGATGCATTGCGTCAAGCTTGCCCTGATGACTGGAAGTGAGCTAAATGATGGCATAAAAAAGCCCCGCTCATGACAAGCGGGGCTCTATATTTTTTGTATGCCTAAAGTCAATTAAGCAAGCAGCTCGTTGGCTGTTTTCACTACGTTTTCAGTGGTGAAGCCAAACATCTCGAACAACTGATCAGCAGGCGCTGACTCACCAAAGGTGGTCATACCGATGATCTTGCCGCCAAAGCCAACGTACTTGTACCAGAAATCCGCAATGCCCG
>NZ_SJFM01000050.1:0-17645 GCF_029478545.1 Vibrio sp. 1180_3 | reverse complement strand
GCTACCGTCCACAGTTCTACTTCCGTACAACTGACGTAACTGGTGATATTTCTCTACCAGAAGGCGTAGAAATGGTAATGCCAGGTGACAACATCCAAATGGTTGTAGAGCTAATCGCTCCAATCGCAATGGATGAAGGTCTACGTTTCGCGATTCGCGAAGGTGGCCGTACAGTTGGTGCTGGTGTTGTTGCTAAAGTTATCGCTTAATTTCGATAATTTCTGCACATACTGCATTGAAAAGGGAAGCTTCGGCTTCCCTTTTCTTTTACCGGAATATAGCAAAAAGACTACTTCTACTTACTTCACATATTTCCCTTGCTATATCTGCTTCCTTTCTATACTATTTGCCGTCCTTAATTCTCGGTCTTTTTCTTTCGTTCCTTGCTTCCTCTGGATGACCGAGCCAACTCAGGAAGCTGAATAATCCGTAAGGAGCAACCGATGCGTCATTATGAAATCGTATTCATGGTGCACCCAGATCAAAGCGAGCAAGTTGCTGGCATGATCGAGCGTTACACTGGTTCTATCACTGAAGCTGGCGGTACTATCCACCGTCTAGAAGATTGGGGTCGTCGTCAAATGGCTTACCCAATCAACAAGCTTCACAAAGCTCATTACGTTCTTATGAACGTTGAAGCTGGCCAAGCTGTGATTGACGAGTTAGAAACTGCTTTCCGTTTTAACGATGCAGTTCTACGTAACATGATCATGCGTACTAAAGCTGCTATCACAGAGCCATCTATCATGCTGAAAGCTAAAGAAGAGCGTTCTAAGCGTGAAGATACTCGTTTCGAAGCAGACGCTGAGTAATTGATTGTATGACCAATCGAATGGAGTTGAGTGGCATTGTCGCGAAGCCTCCCATTCGAAGCCAAAGTCCTGCTGGTGTTGAACATTGCCGTTTCTGGCTTGAACATCGCTCAACAGTGATAGAAGCTGATTTACCGAGACAAGTTTATTGTCGTATGCCGGTAGTCGTCAGTGGGCTAAGGTCACAAGCACTCACTCAAGATTTAGTACAAGGCAGCACCATAAACGTTAGTGGCTTTGTCACTTACCAAACCAGCCGTAATGGCGTAGGTAAATTGGTGTTACATGCCGACCACATTACTCAAATTTAAGATCAGGAGATAGCCCATGGCTCGTTTCTTCCGTCGTCGTAAATTCTGCCGTTTTACTGCAGAAGGCGTACAAGAGATTGATTACAAAGACGTAGCAACTCTTAAAAACTACATCACTGAAGCTGGTAAAATCGTACCTAGCCGTATCACTGGTACTAGCGCTAAATACCAACGTCAGCTAGCTCGTGCAATCAAGCGTTCTCGCTACCTAGCTCTACTGCCATACACTGACAAACATCAGTAATTGGCACCGTTTATTAAGAAAGAGGATTAAACAATGCAAGTTATTCTACTTGATAAAATCGGTAACCTAGGCAGCCTTGGCGACACAGTAATCGTTAAATCTGGTTATGCTCGTAACTTCCTTATCCCACAAGGTAAGGCTGTAATGGCAACTAAATCTAACGTTGAAATGTTCGAAACTCGTCGTGCTGAACTTGAAGCTAAAGTTGCTGAGCAACTAGTAGCAGCTCAAGCTCGCGCTGATCAAGTTGACGCTCTTGAAGCGGTTGTTATCGCTTCTAAAGCTGGTGACGAAGGTAAACTATTTGGTTCTATCGGTACTCGTGACATCGCTGACGCTATTACAGCGGCAGGTGTTGCAGTAGCTAAGAGCGAAGTTCGCCTACCTGAAGGTGCTCTACGTAACATTGGTGCGTTCGAAGTTAGCATTCAACTTCATTCAGAAGTTTTTGCAACTGCGAAAGTACAAATCGTTGCTGAGTAATTTCAGTCTTCAGACGAATTGAAAACACCAGCTTCGGCTGGTGTTTTTTTTTGCTTGAAACTAAAAATTGAAAAGTAGATTTATGGAAAAAATGCTATCAGCCTTGCTCAATCCTTCGGGCACTTTATCGTGATACTGTCGAGAGTTGCTGATTTTTAATGCGATAGTTTCTGTTATGTTATTGGTCAGGCTAAGCTCGCTATCGGTTCGGGTGTTGCTTTCACCTGATACTATAGTGACATCCGCTGAAAGAGCTAAATTATCTAAAGCTTGCCAATCTATTCTTACATTGCCACGAAATATGAGCTCTTCAACAATGTCAGGGAAAATGATGTCGTCGTCGTCAATCTCGTCTAAATTGGGCTCTTGATAGCGAAAACCAGGCCCAACCTCGAGTTCCAATATAAACTCATCAGTATTGACGAACTGATAACCTAAGCCGCTAGAAAGTGTATAATCTTTAAAGTAAGCGGTGTATTTAGAGTCAACCCCTTTGAAGCTGCCGTATAAGTAGGTTTTTGCTCCTAACTTATAATCGCTTTGAGCTGAATAGGTTGATTGGCGTTTATCTTCTTCCCCATCTTTGTACAGCATGTAGAATTTCCACTCGCCACTGGTTCGGTGCCGCCCCTCGGTATACTCCGCTCGAAGGCGTGTGTTAAGGGATTCCGAATCAGAATTACCGGAGTGTGCTTGATAGCCTAACTCTGCTTGAGCATTCCAGGGGGAAGGAACTTCGATTTCCGTATCGCTTTTAGTCTCCTCATCGGCATAGGCTGTACTCAGGGTGAGCAGGCTAAGACTCAGAAGCCAAATTTTGGACACGAAGTACCTCTGTGATGAATATAGCAATGGGCAAAATAGTATGTGCAGTATCATGGTATTTGGTCAGCATAAGGTTAATTCTAGATTAGATAAACACAAAGTTTCGTTTACATAATTACAAATGATCTATTCTCGCTATAATGGACGGTCATTAGATAGTTATTGAGCGAAATCATGCCCGCACCACGAACTAATAACCGAAACCGTAAACCGTTTGACGCGCAAGTAGATGCAATTAAAGTCCCCCCGCACTCCATTGAAGCTGAACAATCAGTCATTGGCGGGTTACTGCTTGATAACGAACGTTGGGATACCGTTGCTGAACGTGTGGTAAGCAAAGACTTTTATAGCCGTCCTCATCGCCTTATTTTTGATGGCGTAAAGTCAATCCTAGAGGCTGGTAAGCCTTTGGATTTAATTACGCTTTCTGAACATCTCGAGCGCCATGAGCAGTTAGATGATGTCGGCGGCTTTGCTTACTTGGCTGATTTAGCGAAAAACACGCCAAGTGCTGCCAATATTAACGCCTATGCCGAGATTGTTGCAGAGCGTGCTTTAGTGCGCAACTTGATTGGGGTGGCAAATGAAATTGCCGATGCAGGGTATGATCCTCAAGGGCGTAGCTCTGAAGATCTACTCGACCTAGCGGAAAGTAAAGTTTTTGCTATCGCTGAAGAACGAACTAGTGAAAACGAAGGGCCACAAAATGTAGACTCTATCCTCGAAAAAACGCTAGAGCGTATCGAGCTTCTATACAAAACTCCTCAAGATGGCGTCACTGGAGTTAACACTGGCTTCACTGATCTCAATAAAAAAACGGCAGGCTTACAAGGGTCTGATCTCATTATCGTCGCCGCTCGTCCTTCAATGGGTAAAACGACCTTTGCGATGAACTTGTGTGAAAACGCTGCGATGGAACAAGAAAAGCCAGTGTTGATTTTTTCGCTAGAGATGCCTGCAGAACAAATCATGATGCGTATGTTGGCTTCCTTATCTCGCGTTGATCAAACCAAGATACGTACTGGCCAATTAGACGATGAAGATTGGGCCCGTATCTCTTCGACCATGGGGATCCTCATGGAGAAGAAAAATATGTATATCGATGACAGCTCTGGTTTAACCCCGACCGAAGTGCGTTCTCGTGCTCGACGTATTGCGCGTGAGCATGGCGGGTTGTCATTAATCATGGTCGATTACCTACAGTTAATGCGTGTGCCTGCATTGTCAGATAACCGAACGTTGGAAATTGCCGAGATTTCTCGCTCGTTAAAGGCGCTCGCAAAAGAGTTAAACGTTCCTGTTGTGGCTTTGTCTCAGTTAAACCGTTCTTTGGAGCAACGTGCTGATAAACGCCCTGTGAACTCAGATCTACGTGAATCAGGCTCTATCGAGCAAGATGCCGACTTAATCATGTTTATCTATCGAGATGAAGTTTATCACCCCGATAGCGCACTAAAAGGTATCGCTGAAATCATTTTAGGTAAGCAACGTAATGGTCCTATCGGTTCAGTTCGCCTGACTTTCCAAGGACAGTATTCTCGCTTTGATAACTATGCAGGACCAGCATTTGATGATGAATAATTCGATGAGCTATATGAAAGCCGCAACGGCTTGGATTGATCTTAATGCGCTCACGCACAATTTGAAGTTAATCAAGCAGCAAGCTCCAAGCAGTAAAGTTATGGCTGTTGTTAAGGCCAATGGTTATGGTCACGGTTTGCGGCATGTTGCTAAGCATGCGTTTGATGCGGATGCTTTTGGCGTTGCGAGAATTGAAGAAGCTTTGCAGCTGCGAGCTTGTGGGGTTGTAAAACCGATTCTACTGCTCGAGGGTTTTTACTCTCCTGTTGATTTAGCGGTGCTCGTTACTAATAACATTCAAACTGTGGTGCATTGTGAAGAACAATTACAAGCGTTAGAGCAAGCCCAGCTAGATACTCCAGTGGTTGTTTGGTTAAAAATTGATAGTGGAATGCATCGTTTAGGGGTTCGCCCTGAACAATACTCGGAGTTTGTTGAGCGTTTGCATGTGTGCAAAAATGTGGCTAAACCACTGCGTTATATGAGTCATTTTGGCTGTGCCGATGAACTAGACAAAGTAACGACTCAACAACAAATCGAGCTATTTTTATCGCTCACTGATGGTCATGACGGGGAGCGCTCGCTCGCGGCATCTGCAGGCTTATTGGCTTGGGAAAAGAGTCGACTCGAATGGGTTCGACCTGGAATCATCATGTATGGAGTGTCGCCTTTTTCTGATAAGTCAGCGAAAGAGTTGGGCTATCAACCCGTTATGACTTTAAAGTCGCATTTGATTGCGGTTCGCGATGTTAAAGCTGGCGAGAGTGTCGGTTATGGCGCAACGTGGACAAGCTTACGGGATACCAAAGTCGGGGTAATTGCCATCGGTTATGGTGATGGTTATCCCCGAACCGCGCCTAATGGTACGCCAGTAATCGTTAATGGTCGTAAAGTGCCTATCGCAGGTAAAGTATCGATGGACATGTTAACGGTTGATCTCGGGCCAGACTGTAATGATAAAGTTGGCGATGAAGTCGTTCTGTGGGGTAATGAGTTATCGGTTGAAGAAGTTGCGTTACATATCGGCACTATTGCTTACGAATTGGTGACTAAACTTACCTCGCGTGTGGAAATGAAGTATCAAGATAAGCTGAGTTAAATGGCGCGGTTAAAGCGTTTTAACGTTACTTTATTTTCCTCAATGATTGTGCTTATGTCTTCTGATTCAGCCAATGCAAATAATGATTGGACGCATTGGTTAGAAGATTCTGCTTTTGTACCTTACCTGTTTTCAACCGACAGCTTAGGGGTAACCGCAGGGGTTGCAGGTATCATCAAAGGAGTAGGTCAGCCACAAGCTAGCTTGTTTGGTACGGCAATGATATCGAGTAAAGGGAGTTATTTAGGGTATGTTTCCTTTAATAACTATCAAGTGGCTACCCAATGGCTATTGGGGGGTGAGATCTATCAAAGTCAGTTTAACGATTACACCTATTACCTTGGTCAACAGGCTGGTAATGGTTCTTCTCTTGAGGATACGACGCTAGCTAATGGGGAAGATAGTCGTTATAGACTCTCCTTTCGTTACATTCTCCCATGGGGAGAGGCGGAGCAGAAAGGCGTTAAAGCCGCTGTTAGCCCAACTCGGACATTGACGGGCAGAACACCTTTCTCAAGTGGTGTATCAAGTATCGATATCCAGCCCTATTTTGAATCAAGAGATTTAGATTTTATTCATGCGGGTTTCACATCAGAAAAAACGACAGCATTAGAGGTGAAATTTGAATGGGATAATCGCGATGATTCTCGTAATCCTAGCGCCGGTTCTCGTACTCGTTTTGATGTAACCTATGCTCCCGAGGCATGGAATGAGTCGTCATGGGGAACGTGGGAGATTGAAAATACTCATTATTGGGATCTTGGCAGTGTCGGTGAAATCTTCGATAAACAGGTAGTTGCGTTTGGCGTTTACACGGCTGATACGCCAACGTGGGAGCATTGTTCTGAAGAGCAATGCCAGCGTCCTCCGGATGTTAGCCAAGTGAAACTAGGGGGGTTATATCGTCTTCGTAGCTACGATAGTGGTCGTTATCATGGTCGTTCAGCTATGCACTACACGGCTGAGTATCGTGTGATGCCACAGTGGCAGCCGCTCGGTGAGTGGCCAATTTTTAAGTACTATAATGTGCCGTGGTGGCAGTGGGTCGCTTTTGTTGATGTTGGCCGTGTCGCTGATGACTACAACTTAAAAACCTTACATACCGACATGAAATGGAGTGCTGGAGGCGCGTTACGCTTTCAAGTCGAAGGTGTTATTGTCCGGGCTGAAATGGCTTGGGGAGCAGAGCAAAGCTCTTTTATTGTGATGGTTAATCAACCTTTTTAGCTCGCATCCAACTTCGCCTACCAAATACTATTGATCATGGCGTTGGCCATAGAGTGTAGCGATGATTCGTCGACTCCCTCCGTAGTTACGGTGTTCTCCTAAGTAAATACCTTGCCAAGTTCCAAGTGCTAGCCTGCGATTCGAAATAGGAATAGAAATACTGGTGTTGAGTATTGATGCCTTGATATGCGCTGGCATGTCATCGTTACCTTCATAAGTATGTTGATAGTATGGTGCTTGTTCTGGTACGTAGTGATTAAAGTGTTGCTCCATATCAATACGTACCGTTGGGTCTGCATTTTCGTTAATGGTTAAGCTTGCGGATGTGTGCTGGATAAAAAGATGTAACAAACCAACAGATAACGCATTTATCTCTGGGATTTGTTGTTCAATTTCATCAGTGATGAGGTGAAACCCACGCTTACGAGCACTAAGCTGAATGGTCTTTTGGTACCACATAAGTAACCTTCTATAATCTATTGGTAAAATTGATAGTTTGACGCTATGGTGAGCACCATGCAGCAATAGCGTAAAGTGCATAGCTCAATCGTTAACGTGATTTAACTCAATATGAGTGCAGACGAGCTGCGTCATAATTACGCACTGAAAATTAATTACAATTTATTGCCGCCTTGAAGTGGGCAATAGTAACAATATTCTTTTTTTTGCTAAATCGGGGATTCCATCATTCTGACACAATGTTCAGTGATGATAGGAATAAAACCTACTGTAACATCGGGATAGATACCATGTTGAAAAATATCAATCCAACGCAAACACAAGCTTGGAAAGCACTAACTGCGCATTTTGAATCAGCGCAAGATATGGACCTCAAATCATTATTTGCACAAGATAGCCAACGTTTCGATAAGTTCTCGACTCGCTTTGGTTCTGATATTCTTGTCGACTATTCAAAAAACCTTATCAGTGAAGAAACACTAAAGCACCTACAAGCTTTGGCGAATGAAACTGAACTAAAATCAGCTATTGAAGCGATGTTTAGTGGTTCTGCTATCAACCAAACTGAAGGTCGTGCGGTATTGCACACAGCATTGCGTAATCGTAGCAATACGCCAGTGATGGTCGATGGTGAAGATGTCATGCCAGCGGTGAATGCTGTACTTGAGAAGATGAAATCTTTCTCTGAGCGTGTGATTTCTGGTGATTGGAAAGGCTATACCGGCAAAGCGATTACGGATATTGTTAACATCGGCATTGGTGGTTCAGACCTTGGTCCTTACATGGTGACTGAAGCTTTGGCGCCTTATAAGAACCACTTAAACATGCATTTTGTTTCCAACGTTGATGGTACACACATCGTTGAAACATTGAAAAAGGTTAACCCTGAAACCACATTATTCTTGGTGGCTTCAAAAACATTCACCACTCAAGAAACTATGACTAACGCACACAGTGCGCGTGACTGGTTCCTAGCTGAAGCGGGTGATGAAGCGCATGTCGCAAAACACTTTGCAGCGCTATCAACCAATGCAAAATCAGTGTCTGAGTTTGGTATTGATACTGACAACATGTTTGAGTTTTGGGATTGGGTTGGTGGTCGCTACTCACTATGGTCAGCGATTGGTTTATCTATTGTTCTGGCTGTAGGTTACGACAATTTTGTTGAGCTACTAGCGGGTGCGCATGAAATGGACCAGCATTTTGTTGCAACACCATTTGAAAACAATATCCCAGTGATCCTCGCCTTAATTGGTATTTGGTATAACAATTTCCATGGTGCAGAATCAGAAGCTATTTTGCCTTACGATCAGTATTTGCACCGCTTTGCTGCTTACTTCCAACAAGGCAATATGGAATCAAATGGTAAATATGTTGACCGTAATGGTGAAGCGGTAACTTACCAAACTGGTCCAATCATTTGGGGTGAGCCAGGTACTAACGGTCAACACGCTTTTTACCAGTTGATCCACCAAGGTACGAAATTGATCCCTTGTGACTTTATTGCTCCAGCGGTTAGCCATAACCCCGCAGGTGACCACCATCAAAAATTGATGTCAAATTTCTTTGCTCAAACTGAAGCTTTAGCTTTTGGTAAAACACTAGAAACGGTTGAAGCAGAGCTAAAATCGGCGGGCAAAACAGATCAAGAATTGGCTGCAATTGCACCATTTAAAGTATTTGAAGGTAATCGCCCAACCAACTCTATTCTGGTTAAGCAATTTACGCCACGTACCTTGGGTAACCTGATTGCTATGTACGAACATAAGATTTTCGTACAAGGTGTGATTTGGAATATTTTCAGCTTTGACCAATGGGGAGTAGAGCTAGGTAAGCAGCTAGCTAACCAAATTCTTCCTGAATTGGCAGACCAAGAGCAAGTGATTTCTCACGATAGCTCAACTAACGGTTTGATTAATGCATTTAAAGCGTTTAAAGCATAACTCAATTACCCTAATCTCGTTTACTACGAGCTAGATTAGAAAATAAAAAGGTTGATACTACGAAGTATCAACCTTTTTTTATCTTTTTTGAAAGAAAGCCGATGGCTTATTCGAAACAGATTTCGATAAACGCATTACCCCATTGAGATGTGAAAGGCATAATAATGATGGCTCCTTCACATTTATGGCGGATGGTATGGCCTTTACCAGAAACGACAACTGGGGTCGCCATATCAAAGTCAAAGCCACTTTCTGCAAGAATGCGCTTGGCTCCACCAGTCACCATATTGGTAATTTCACCCACCATATCTGTGACTTCTTCATTTAGACCATTCGGGCGTTCACCTAACATATTTTGCATGATCTCTAACGCTAGACTTTCATCGAAAGTGATAGACATAGAACCACGACTTTGAGTGCCGACCATACCGATCAAGCCAGAGACATCACCACGAGCAATTTCATCTTTCTTCACACGAGGTTTCTGTGGCTTCAACTCAAGAGAAGCCATCGTTTTTAACACGTTCATTAAAGAGGCTAAAAACGGGTTTACAAATTCAGCGCGCATAATCTTCTTCTACTGTTTTATACTTTTAGATTTGAGGAACACGTTCGGCAAATACCATGAGATTCAATAACGTGATTAACGATGTCAAAACCGTGTTTCTCAGCATTGCTTGCTAGCAAGGCTACCAGACTGTTATCTTGCAATTCAATAACATTGCCGCATTTGTCACAAATTAAAAGGTGTGAGAAATGCATGTTGGCATTACAAGAGCAACACGAAATAAAACTGTTTGTTGACTCTACTCTATGAATAAAGCCCTGTTCGAGCAAAAAGTCCAGAGCGCGATACACCGTCGGCGGTTTAGCTTGGGGTTCACTTTGCTTTAAATCTTCAAGTAATTCATAAGCACTGGATGCTTTTTTGCTTGAACAAATCAGTTCAAACACCCTTTTTCGCTGAGAGGTAAGTCTTACCCCTCGTGCTGCACATATATCTTCAATTTGTTGTGTTAACTTGTGGTCCAAATTCATCACCATAACCATTGGACTTTAATAATAATATACTACTTCCAGATGAATGGCGTTGTGCCCTATAACATTTTTTGGAGTTAGTTAGCGATGTCATCGTTATTTGTAACGAAATAGTGCTTAAACTACCCTATATCAATGTAAAACGATACTGTAGAAGAACTGTTGGCGATATAAACTGGAAGCGATTACAATGCCCAGCTTTGTTTTTGGCTGTAATTGTCACCACTAATGACTCAATGGGATATCTAAATCATGACTCACCCTTGTAGGCTCTCAGTAGCACCCATGTTGGATTGGACCGATCGTCACTGTCGATACTTCCATCGTCTACTTTCTTCACAAACTCTGCTTTATACAGAGATGGTGACGACGGGAGCAATTATTCATGGTAAAGGTGATTTTTTAGCGTACAACGAAGAGGAGCACCCCCTTGCGCTTCAACTGGGCGGTTCAAACCCAACTGATTTAGCACATTGTGCGAAGTTAGCGCAAGAACGTGGTTATGATGAAATCAACCTAAACGTTGGCTGCCCTTCTGATCGAGTGCAAAATGGCCGCTTTGGGGCTTGCTTAATGGCAGAGCCGCAACTGGTGGCAGATTGTGTTGCCGCGATGAAAGATGTTGTTGATATTCCTGTGACAGTAAAAACTCGTATTGGTATTGACGATATGGATTCTTATGAATTCTTAACTGATTTTATTTCGTTAGTATCAGAGAAGGGAGGCTGTGAACAGTTTACTATTCATGCGCGCAAAGCGTGGCTTAGTGGTTTGAGCCCAAAAGAAAACCGTGAAATCCCACCGTTAGATTATCCACGTGCATATCAGTTAAAAAAAGACTTTCCGCATTTAGTGATTGCCGTTAATGGTGGGGTCAAAACGCTAGCAGAAGCTAAAGAGCACTTACAGCACCTTGATGGCGTAATGATTGGTCGCGAAGCTTATCAAAGTCCTTACTTACTCGCCGAAGTTGATCAGCAGATCTTTGGTTTGGATACCCCAATCAAAAAACGCTCTCAAGTTGTTGAGGAAATGTATCCTTACATCGAGCGTGAGTTGGCTAGTGGTGCATATCTTGGTCATATTACTCGCCACATGTTAGGTATATTTCAAAGTATGCCCGGTGCTCGCCAGTGGCGTCGTTATATTAGTGAGAATGCTCATAAAACGGGTTCAGGCATTGAAGTGGTGCAAGCAGCTTTGGCGAAAATACCTAAAGAATTAAATGTGTAAAAATAGCCACATTTCATGGTGAATTTTACCATTCATTAAGGGCTAGGTCGTAGGCAACGATTTAGCCCTTTGTTTTATCATCTTGGTATCTGCGTTTTATAACATCCCATCGAGGCTAATACTGCTCGGCATTTATCTCCTTTTGACTTAGCTGCTTATCTAAACAATAGAGTTGATTTGTAAAGTTGGCTCGATATCTGCTTTAGCAAATAAAAAGAGGGGAATGATTATGTTTGAGCTTATTTTTTTACTAGTGTTTGTAGCGACCCTTTTAGTAACGGGTATGACAATGATGACAGTATTTGCAGCAATGGTTATTGCTTTTATTGTTATGACTCTATTAGGGATGATCGGCGTTATGCTGAAATTATTACCTTGGATTTTGGTAATTGCTTTGGGTGTTTGGTTTTTCAGAAACTTTGTCTATAGTCCTCGTCAAAAATATTAACAAATGATGTTTAAGCATTAACCAATCTAAGGAATATGCTACTATTCGCGCTTAATTGAAAAATGTATATATAGCGAAATAGATTGGGAGCTATTAGGATGAATAAACCAACGTTAGTTGCGTTGACAAGCGTTGCGATGATGATGTCTGCTGCGTCAATAAGTGCTGAGTCTTTTTATGGTGGAAAGATTGGTGCAGATATGTGGTGGGGTAGTACGAAAGTTGACCATACTCGCCGCGATGACGTAAAAGCCCCCACAATGTATTTCGCCTTTGAACATCAGTTTCCTTATGTACCGAATGCTAGTATACGTTACACGACGATTGATGCTGATTATGCCTCTTTCGATAAGTATGACTACACGTTGTATTATAAAGTACTAGAGCGTGAATTGATGTCATTTGATGCGGGCATTACTTTTACTCAGTATGATGGGTCTCAATACCAAGCTGAAAATAATCAAAAATACAGTTTCGATAAAACGACATTTAACTGGTATGCCTATGCTGAAATTCAAATTCCTCGCACGAACATAGATGTGATTGGCCAGTTTGATTTTGGTGATGGCAGCGGAGTCAAAAGTGCGGATCTTATGGCTGGGCTTCAGTATTCGTTCCCTATCGATGCTGGAAATATTGCACTGCGTGGTGGTTATCGAGTCATCGATCTTGAATTTACGGAGCTAGCAGCAGACACGAAAGAATCTTTCGTTTTTGTTGATGGTTGGTTTCTTGGTGCAGAATTCGAATTTTAGATATTCCGATATCCTGTAGAACAGATAGAACGCCATTTTATTAAGTGGCGTTTTTTTATAATTGATAGCTATATCGCCTGCGACTTTCTTAGCAGAAAAACTGAAATGAACCATGCTTAGTGAACAAGTAAATAAATACGGCGTGGTGTGGTTATGACGATTACGGAATTAAGAAATTTATATCGCGAGAATCAGCTTATCGAAGCCATTATTGAACCTTCATCTCAAGAGGGGTGTTGGATTGTTGAGTTCAGACATCATCGAGGCGGGTTTGTGCTATTAACGGATGCTCATGGAGATGAATGCCAATATGAAGATCTCGATATAGCTTCTAAGTCTGCCATGGCTGTTGGCTTCAAGCAGGTGAGAGTGGAGTCTAAGTAAACCTCTTTTTGAAAGTTCTTACTTCCAAAAAGTTATAAAACATACTTATCTATTCTTTCTTGTTATTAAAGAGAGTGGTTAATCTATCGTCACGCAATGAATAGGGAAGTCGTGACAATGTCTTCAGGAAATACCATACCAAAAGAGCTAGCCGGCTTAGCTAGCCCACTTAATGATTTGCAGCTTACAGGGTTGCAGCAAACTATTTCAGAACTTTCTCCTCAGCAGCTAGCATGGGTTAGCGGGTATTTTTGGGGATTGAGTCAATCTCAAACTTCAGGGGCTGTTGCTCCTGCTTCTAATGCAGCGGCTTTAGTTTCGGCTAAACCGGCAGGTAAATTGACCATTATTTTCGCTTCTCAAACGGGTAATGCAAAAGGTGTTGCAGAGGCGTTAGAACGCGAAGCTCAGTCCGCTGGTATTGTTGTGCAATTATTTGATGCCAGTGATTACAAAGGTAAAGATCTTGCCAAAGAAACACATGTTATTTTTGTTGCTTCGACTAATGGTGAAGGTGAAGCGCCAGATAATGCTTTAGCGCTTCATGAATATTTACAGTCGAAAAAAGCGCCCAAACTGCCTAACTTACAATACGGTGTGATTGGTTTAGGTGATTCTAGCTATGAATTTTTCTGCCAAACTGGTAAAGATTTTGACTCATTTTTAGAAAAGCTTGGGGCGAAACGCTTTATTGAGCGAGCTGATTGTGATGTTGACTATGAACTTCAAGCAACCGAATGGAAAATAAAAGCTTTAGAGGTGGTTAAAGAAACCCTCGTGAGTACCCAAGCACAAGTTGTGCAATTGCCAGTGGGTCAAGCTACGAGTCATCACTCCCAATACACTAAGCAAAATCCTTACACGGCTACCTTGCTGACAAGTCAAAAAATTACAGGGCGTGACTCAGGGAAAGATGTTCGACACATAGAAATAGACTTGGGTGAGTCCGGATTGACTTATCAACCTGGTGATGCGTTGGGAGTGTGGTACGAAAACAGTGCAGAATTAGCCAATGCTATTTTAAGTGTTGTTGGGTTGTCCGGTGTTGAAAGTATTGATGTAGATGGTGAGAGTTTATCTATTCATAGCGCGTTAGTGAGCAAATATGAAATCACCGCAGCAAACCCACAATTAGTAACGAAGTTTGCTGAGTTGTCCGGAAGTAAAAAGCTACAAAAGCTGGTGGATGATAAAAATAAGCTGAGAGAGTACGCCAGTAACACACAAATTATTGATGTATTAAAAGAGAAGAAAACCAAGCTCTCTGCTGAAGCTTTGACTTCTCTACTTCGTCGTTTAACGCCTCGTCTTTATTCAATTGCTTCAAGTCAAAGCGAAGTTGAAGACGAAGTGCACTTAACAGTTGGTGTCGTCGAGTATTTGCAAGAAGGCGAAAGTCGTCAAGGTGGAGCATCAAGTTATCTTGGTCAACGCCTAGAAGAGGGGGGGGAGCTCAAAGTCTTTATTGAACACAACAATAACTTTAAGTTACCGACCGATGATTCTACACCCGTTATCATGATTGGGCCTGGCACTGGTATCGCTCCATTCCGTAGCTTTATTCAAGAGCGAGATAACCGAGGTGCTGAAGGTAAAAACTGGCTGTTTTTCGGGGACCGAACTTTTACTCAAGATTTTCTCTATCAAGTGGAATGGCAAAAGTATCTTAAATCGGGTGTATTAAATCGTTTAGATGTTGCTTTTAGTCGTGATCAGCATGAGAAGGTTTACGTTCAACATCGATTACTTGAGCAAGCAGAGCAAGTTTGGCATTGGTTGGAGCAAGGTGCTTATTTATATGTGTGTGGAGATGCGACTCGCATGGCCAAAGATGTGCATGATGCGTTGATCGTCATTGCACAACAGCAAGGTGGCCTATCACAACAGCGGGCGGAAGAATTTATCAATGATCTGCGCAAAGCAAAACGTTATCAAAGGGATGTGTACTAATGAGCACAAAACAAGAATCCAATAGCCAACAAGTATTAGGCGAAGTGCTAGGTCCATTATCGGATAACGAGCGCTTAAAGAGAGAAAGCAATTTTCTTCGCGGTACGATCGAGCAAGATCTACAAGATCGAATTACTGGTGGCTTCAGTGCCGACAACTTCCAGCTTATTCGTTTTCATGGCATGTATCAGCAAGATGATCGTGATATTCGCAATGAGCGCGCAAAGCAAAAGTTGGAGCCTTTACACAATGTAATGCTTCGAGCCCGCATGCCTGGAGGTATCATCACACCACTGCAGTGGTTAGCGATAGACAAATTTGCAACCGAACATAGTTCGTATGGCAGTATCCGTTTGACGACTCGCCAAACTTTTCAGTTCCATGGCGTATTAAAGCCGAACATTAAGCTTATGCACCAAACGTTAAATAGTATTGGTATTGATTCGATAGCTACTGCAGGAGATGTAAACCGCAACGTTCTCTGCACATCAAACCCAGTGGAATCAGAACTTCATCAACAAGCGTATGAGTGGGCAAAGAAGATTAGCGAACATCTTCTACCTAAGACTCGAGCCTACGCAGAAATATGGCTTGATGGTGAAAAAGTAGAAACAACAGATGAAGAGCCAATTCTAGGTAGTAACTATTTACCACGTAAATTCAAAACAACGGTTGTAGTTCCGCCACAAAATGATGTCGATGTACATGCCAACGACTTAAACTTTGTGGCTATTGCCGATAATGGAAAGTTAGTGGGCTTTAATGTACTTGTCGGTGGCGGTTTGGCGATGACGCATGGCGATACGTCTACTTATCCACGCCGTGCTGACGATTTTGGTTTTATTCCTTTAGATAAAACCTTAGATATTGCTGCGGCAGTGGTGACGACTCAGCGTGATTGGGGTAACCGCTCAAATCGTAAAAATGCTAAAACTAAATACACACTCGATCGTGTCGGTGTCGATGTATTTAAAGCTGAAGTGGAAAAGCGCGCAGGCATTAAATTTGCGCCAAGCCGACCTTATGAGTTTACTGAACGTGGCGATCGCATTGGTTGGGTGGAAGGTATTGATGGCAAGCATCACCTAACGCTTTTTATCGAAAATGGACGCTTGCTTGATTTCCCTGGTAAGCCACTCAAAACTGGTGTTGCTGAAATTGCTAAAATTCACCAAGGTGATTTTAGAATGACAGCAAACCAAAATCTGATTGTTGCAGGGGTACCAACGCAGCAAAAGTCTGCGATAGAGGTTATCGCACGTCAGCATGGTTTGATGGACGATGCAGTGAGTGAGCAGCGCAAAAATTCTATGGCTTGTGTGGCATTTCCAACCTGCCCACTAGCAATGGCTGAAGCGGAACGTTTTCTACCTCAATTTGTAACAGATGTAGAAGCTATTTTACAAAAGCACCAACTCCCGGCAGACGAAAATATTATTTTACGTGTCACTGGTTGTCCAAATGGTTGTGGGCGAGCGATGTTAGCTGAAATCGGTTTGGTTGGTAAAGCACCTGGTCGTTATAACTTACACCTTGGTGGTAATCGTGCTGGCACTCGTGTACCTAAAATGTATAAAGAAAACATCACCGACAAGCAGATCCTCGAAGAAATAGATCAACTAGTGAGTCGCTGGGCAACTGAACGCCAAGCTAACGAAAGCTTTGGTGATTTTACGATTCGCGCTGGGGTTATAGAAGAAGTGATTGTATCCAAGAGGGACTTCTATGCTTGAAGCCAAGATTGCGAAACCCAACTTAGCGCAGTTGTTGTCTATGACCAAAGCGCAACAAACACTACACCTTGCTGAGTTGAACGGGTATTTAGAAACGTTAACAGCCCAACAAAGAGTGGAGTGGGCATTGGAGAACTTGGAAGGAACGCATGCCGTTTCATCCAGCTTTGGTATTCAAGCTGCGGTTATGTTGCACCTAGTGTCACAAGTGAAAAGTGATGTGGCCGTAGTATTAACTGACACTGGTTACCTTTTTCCGGAGACATACCAATTTATTGATTATTTAACAGAGCGTTTGAATCTCAATCTCAATATTTTCCGAGCTGAAACGAGCCCAGCTTGGCAAGAAGCACGTTATGGGAAACTATGGGAGCAAGGTGTTGAAGGTATCGAGCAATACAATCGCATTAATAAAGTTGAGCCGATGCGAAGGGCGCTAGATGAACTTGCGATTACTACCTGGTTTTCGGGATTACGGCGTGAGCAATCGCAGTCACGAGCTAACTTACCGATTTTAGCCATTCAAAACGGTGTGTTTAAGTTTTTACCTGTTATTGATTGGACAAATAAAGATGTGCACTACTATCTTAATGAACATCATCTTCCCTACCATCCACTATGGGATCAAGGCTACCTTTCTGTTGGTGATACGCATACCACTCGTAAATGGGAGCCGGGTATGAGCGAAGAAGACACTCGCTTCTTTGGTTTAAAGAGAGAGTGTGGTCTTCATGAAGATGATGGTGAAGTGAATGGCTCCGGTATCTAATCGAGCCTATCTATATAGAAAGAGCTGCATTTACAGCTCTTTTTTCGTAAGAGCTATTGCGTCTTCGAGATTGGTTTGTGCATAAGTCTGTGGGTAAGGTGTTTGCTATATCTTAGTAAAGTTGAATAAATGAGGCCTTGAACGCAAATTAGCCTATTAAGCTTTATTTTTGCAATTTTATGAAAATAACACTTGCCAATGTGATGATGATCTCTATAATGCGACCTCACTGACACGGCACAGCCAGTAAGGGTTCAAGCCCCACTAGCCAGTCAATCAGTAGGTCAAATCGGTAAGACGAAATAATTTAAAAAAGTGTTTGACACAAAAAATTATCTCGCTAGAATGGCC
>NZ_SJFM01000004.1:0-185800 GCF_029478545.1 Vibrio sp. 1180_3 | reverse complement strand
CCTGAGTTTCGCCGTCGATAGAGATATAACATGGAGTTGGCATTGCAAATTCCTTACTTTACTTAAATGATGAATGTATTTTGCGCAAATTCATCACCTATAGAGCAAGGTCGATGCCAACCTTAAGATTATTTAATTTCAATGAGTTATAATGATAAATAAAACATATCGAGCAATAACCTGCCTAGCATAAGCAACTTTTTGCTCTTACCTACCAATAATTACTCCATCCGCTTTGGCTTGATCGCAGTTACCAAAGCATTGCGGAAGCTTGGCTAAAATACGATCACTATTTATGGCGAGCCATGCGTAGTGTTGGCATTGAGGAACACTTTATTACTGGTGATGCCTCTGAATATGAAAAATTTGAAAAATGGTGCGAGACCATGCCGTACTTAATCGGCAACCCGTTATATCAATGGTGCCATTTAGAACTTAAGCGCTATTTTGATTTAGATTGCCTGATTAACCCCAAAAACTGCCCAGAAATATGGCAGCACTGCAATGACATATTAGCTAGCGGTGCATTATCAGCTCGTAATATCTTGATAAAAAACAAGGTTGACACACTCTGTACCACTGATGATCCTCTAAGCGATTTACACTATCACCACGCATTGGCTGAGTCTGACTTTGCTGTCAAAGTGCTGCCGACCTTTAGAACTGACGCATTAATTAATGTCAGCCAACCGACCATTTTTGGCGATATGCTCAAAAAACTCAGTCATAACACTGGTATTGCAATCCACCAGCTTAGTGATTTTCAAGCTGCGCTAATCCAAAGGATCGACTATTTTCATCAAGCTGGTTGCCGCCTGTCAGATATTGGTATTAACATCGTCAATTACGTCGAGTATGACGATACACAAATTGAATTTATCTTCCAAAAAATGCTATCGCTGCAGCATCTAAGTGATACAGAACAACAACAATGGCAAAGTGCGACTTTCCAGTTTCTTGGCCAACAATACCACCAGCGTCAATGGACAATGCAAGTTCATATCGGTGTTCAACCCAACGTAAACCAACGCCGCTTGCAACAGATTGGAGCTGGAACTGGTTTTAGCATCATGCATGATGCCGAAGTGGTAACTCCACTTACTTTACTGCTTGATAAACTAGACCAAACCAATCAATTACCACAGACCGTTCTTTATAATTTGAACCCTAAAGATACATGGTCTATTGCAAGTTTAATTGGCGCCTTTCAAGACTCCGTCACCAGTGCCGGCAAGATTCAGCTGGGTGCAGCATGGTGGTTTAACGATCACAAGCAAGGCATGATCAATCAAATGAGCGCTTTGGCAAATTTAGGTGCATTAGGTGCCTTTGTAGGGATGCTGACCGATTCCAGAAACTTATTTTCAATGTCTAGACACGAATATTTCCGCCGCGTGTTGTGTAACTTATTAGCAAAATGGGTCAATAGCGGTGAACTGCCTAACGACCCTGAACTATTAAAACAATCAATTGAAAATATTTGCTTTTTAAATGCCAAACGCTATTTCCACTTTTAATTTTTAGGTAAGTCACTATGTTGCAATTTAACTCTCAGCAGATTGAAACCATTCGTCAAAGAGCAAGCTCAACATTTATCCAGCAATTAGAAAAAGAAAATGAAATCGTTCTTTATTCCGACACATTGGTCCCACCCGATAACCGAGCTACGTGGAATTTATATTATTTTTGCCCAGAGCATGGCGTTAGACTCACATGGGATCGCCAAAAACAAACGCAGCACTGCTGTCCCATTGATGGGAAGGTGTTTAGCGGCAAACCGTATGATGGAGCATGGTGGCGTGGTCTCAATGGCTTAAATGCGAAAGCGTGTAATCAGTTGGGATTACTGTGGCAAATTACCGGCAAGCAGGAATACTTTGATAAAGTTGCAGCTCTATTGATGGAATACGCCAAGTATTATCCAACCTATGAAGAACACGGCGGTATTCCTTATAACGGACCAGGTAAAGCTAACGCCCAAACCTTGTGTGAAGCCAACTGTAATCTTGATTTTGCACTCGGTTATGACTTTATCCGTGAAGCATTAAGCCCAGCTCAGCGTGAGTACATTGAAACCCGTTTATTACGTGAAGGTGCTGAGTTTTTGATGCAACACCGCACGCCTCAACTGCATAACCATGAAATGAAAATTAATGCTACGATTGGCGTAATAGGCTTGATCCTCCATGACGAGCAATATATCGATTTCGCATGCAACACACCGTATGGCTTGAAATACCAACTCGATCACGGTGTTGGTGGCGAAGGGCTATGGTTTGAAGGGTCGATCCACTACCACTATTACGCATTGCAAGCCTTAATGGCTTTCGAAAAACTGGCGCGTGATACTCGCTATTCGTTAGCGGATCACCCATCCTTTCTAACCATGCTTGCATTCCCGTTGAAACTCATTCTCAATACGGGTGATTTCCCCAAACTCAATGACTGTATCGCAGGACAAGAAAAACTCAACCATACTCATTTGTTTGAATATGCATACAGTGAGTTTAAAGATCCATTGTTTGCATCAGCCTTAACCAGCATCTATCAGTCACAAGACAGAGACAATATTGACGCACTGCTTTATGGCGTTGAAACCCTCCCTGACGTTGAACCCATTGCCAGCAATCCTATCCATGCACCACAATCCGGTATTACGCTGTTCGAGGATGCTAACCATAAGAATATGCTGCTATTAAAGCATTCTCCTTACGGTGGTGAACACGACCATTACGATCGCCTAGGGCTTATTTTGATCAAAGATGGCAAAGAAATTCTGCCCGATTTAGGCACTACAGGGTATGGCGCCGAATTACATTATGGGTATTACAAAAATAGCGCTAGTCATAATACTCTGGTCGTCAATCAAAAGAATCAAACGCCCGCCAACCCTGAAGTCATCAATTATATTGAGCATGATGACTACCAGTACATTGATACCAGTGTGGATTGGCGGAAACCTGCTGCAGCCGTTGATAGCCATACTATCAAGCAATGGGATGAAGAATCCTATAGAGACGTTCAATTTAGACGAAGCATTTTATGGCTTGGCGATCTGGCCATCGAAATTAATCAGGTCAAAAATCCACATCAACAAAACTTAGATCTCACTTGGCATACACGCGGTACATTCAACGGTTTACCTTGCGGTTTTAGTGCAACAACAAACCCATTATCAGGCCCTTTAGCTCGCATGCATGATTGTAAAAGTGCTGATGTCAATGACACGATTACTCGGGTCAATTACCGCATCGCTAGCTGTTCTACCTATACGCAGCATCACCATATTGACGGAGGTCATTCAATACTGACAGGGCTAGCGCCAGATAACCCAGCGACAAGTGATCTTTCTTATTTATTGATTAGAGGCGATCGACAACAGCTTAGATGCGTCACTCTTCATGATCTCAATGACCACTACCAACTATTAAATTGTGAATGGAAGCAGCAAATATTGACCATCACTTTCCGTAAAGCTAAAGAACGGTTTACCATCGACATTGATTTTAAAAACTCATCTATAAAACTAGAACAATCATAGTGTTCATCACCCAGTGGTGACTTTCCATAAAAAAAGGGATTGAATTCAATCCCTTTTTTTACATGGTAAATATACCCTTTTGACTTGAAGCTACAGCGGTGTTGGCTACATTCGCTCCCTCCAATCACATAGTTTATCTATGCTCATGGGGATGAACTCACTTGCCGCCTGCCTGCAACTTCAAGAGGTTTGAATGCAGAGTAAATTTAAGCATTCAATTTGTAGAAAATGGTCGCCAGCGGCGGGACTCTTAATAGCAACGATTGAGGCAACCCTTCGCTTTCAAGCTCCTCCGTTTTCGCAGATGACAAGACATCAAAGCCACTGCCACCATACTTTTCATCGTCGGTATTGAGTAGCAATTGATACTCACCATCAATAGGCATACCTAGCTGGAATTCTTCATGAGGCACGGGAGTAAAGTTGGTGATAATCAACACTCGTTCACCCGCTTCACTAATACGCTCATGAGCCAAAATACTGGCATCGGCTGCATCTTGAAGACGCCATTCAAAACCTCGCGGTTCACTGTCTAATTCAAATAGCGCTTTCTGTTGTTGGTAGACAGTGTTCAGATCACGCGTTAAATTTTGTACCCCTTGATGGCGTTCAAATTGCAGTAAGAACCATTGCAGTTGATCGTCGTGGTTCCACTCTGCTGTTTGGCCAATTTCCGCGCCCATGAAGTTAAGCTTTTTACCCGGCTGACCGTACATGTAACCCATATATGCCCGTAAGTTCGCCGTTTGCTGCCACTCATCACCGGGCATCTTATTATGGATAGAACCTTTTCCGTATACCACTTCATCATGCGACAAAGACAACACATAGTTTTCGCTGTGCGCGTAGACAAGTGGGAAAGTAATGGTGTTGTGATGATACTTGCGATGAACAGGATCTTCTTGGATATAAGCTAAGCTGTCGTGCATCCAGCCCATATTCCATTTAAAACCAAACCCTAAACCGCCCATAAAGGTCGGCGCAGAGACTCCAGGAAACGCCGTTGACTCTTCAGCAATGGTCATTGCATTGGGGAAGTGTTTATACACTTCTTCGTTCATCCATTTTAAGGTAGCAATCGCATCGTAGTTTTCTCGGCCACCGTCGACATTAGGGATCCACTGATCATGGCTACGCGAGTAGTCAAGGTAGAGCATTGAAGCCACAGCATCAACGCGGATACCGTCAATATGGAATTGCTCAAACCAATACAAAGCGTTAGAAACAAGGAAACGGCGTACATGTTCGCGCCCAAGGTCGTAAATATACGAATTCCAATCTTGATGCCACCCACGGCGTGGATCTGGATCATGGAACAGTGGTGTACCATCAAAATTAGCCAAACCATGGCTATCCGCTGGGAAGTGTGCTGGAACCCAATCAAGTACCACACCAATACCAGCTAAGTGGCATTGTTCGACAAAGTATTTGAAGTCATCTGGCGTACCAAAACGACTGGTCGGTGCAAATAAACCTACCGGTTGATAACCCCATGATCCGTAAAATGGATGTTCAGAAACTGGCATTAATTCGACGTGGGTATAACCCAAGTCAACTAAGTAAGGCACCAATTGCTCGGCAAGTTCTCGATAATTTAGGAACTCACCTTGTTCATTACGACGCCAAGAACCGACATGCAACTCATAAAATGACAACGCTTGTTTACGCTTTTCTGATACAGGTCGAGCCTGCCATGCGCTATCTTGCCATTGATAGCGGCTATGATCGTACGTCACAGAGGCAAAAGAAGGGTATTGCTCGGCATAAAAGCCCCAAGGGTCCGCCTTGTGTGGCAACCCTTCACCGTGTGGACCTTTAAGTTCGAATTTGTATTGGGTACCCTCGGCTAAATCGGGCATAAAAATGCCCCAGATACCGTAATCAAGACGCTGCATTGGGTGGCGACGGCCATCCCAGTCGTTAAATGCACCAATCAAACTGCACGCTTGTGCATGTGGAGCATAAACCAAGAAACGCGTACCTGAGACCTGTTTACCATCACGCTCAAGCGTAATAAATTGCGACCCCATATGATGGTACATCGACTTCGGTGTATGAAGATCATCATATTCTGCGTACAAGCTATGGTATTGATACGGGTCGTCGATCAACTGCTCAGTGCCAGCCCAATCGATGGCCAATTGGTAGTGAGTAAAACGTAAATCCCTGTCAGATTTCAATACAAAACCAGATTCTTCCTCACGTTCGAGCTCAATTCGAGGTTGATTTTCTATCACCAACTCGACTTTATCTGCACCCGGCATCCATACACGTAACGCCCCTTGATCCTGAGCCAGATAAGGGCCTAAAAATGAAAACGGATCAGCAAATGCTGCATGAGAAAGTTGGCTATATACCTGCTTTTGTTTTGAAAGCTTTTTTATTTTCATATCCCTACTCCTAACCTAACTTTCTTTCAAAGTAAAAAAATGCCCGCTAACCGGCGGGCATACTAGCGGAGTACAGTGTACCGAACTCCATGATTACATTGAGTGACTTACGCTAAAATTCTGTGTGCAATCACAAAGAAACATGACACTAAGCCAATACAATGAGGCTTAGTGAGTCTTTATTTACTCACACTTGCACGAACTTCAGTCAAGCGATTAGCAATACGATTAACATTTTCACGCCCAAAGAGCTCATCAAGGTTCATCGACAATTTACGTCTCCAGTTCGGGTACTCGTCAACAGTACCAGGAATGTTGACCGGTTTATCCATCTCGAGCCAATCTTCTAGCTGAACGCTGAGCAAAGTGGATGAACCAGCGGCAACGTGAAGTTGTAATGCCTCACTCAAATATGAATCCATTGGCACTAGGCTCGCATCAAGGCCAATCCCTTCTGGCAGGTAACCATGCCATGCGACTGAATCTAAGATCCCTTGTTTGCATTTTAAACGGTCATCAAACAGAGCATTCAATTGTTCTTCATCAGGATAAAGACCAATTTCACTGCCCATTTTCAGGTCATCACAGTGCCAGAAACCACGCAAAGTAGGCATATCGTGAGTACATAAGGCCGACATCGATTGAGCCGCGTAATGTTTCGGTGAAATAAAGCCGCCATCTTCAGCCGTTTCAAAGAAAAAGACTTTATAAGAATGAACGCCAGCATCAGCCAAAATATCAACGATTTCATCAGGAACAGTACCTAAATCTTCACCGATAACACTGCATTGATGGCGATGAGATTCTAAAGCCAAAATAGCGAGCATATCTTTCACTGGGTAGTAGATATACGCCCCTTTGGTTGCATTCTCACCTTTTGGAATCCACCATAAGCGCAGCAAACCAAGTACATGATCAATCCGCAATGCGCCACAGTGCTTCATGTTAGCACGCAACAGTTTGATGAACGCATCGTAAGCCGTTGCTTCAAGCACTTGTGGGTTTAGTGGTGGTAACCCCCAGTTTTGTCCTAGCGGGCCTAGAATATCTGGCGGCGCGCCAATGCTAGCGTCAAGCACTAGGTTGCCTTCATCGGCCCATGTCTCAGCGCCCGAGTCAGCCACACCAACAGCAAGGTCACGATATAGACCCACTGCCATGCCTTTTTCTTCCGCCAAGGCTTGAGCTTCATTGATTTGGCTATCAGCAATCCATTGTAAATACATGTACAAATGTACTTGGTCTTGGTTATCTGTAATGAATTTCTGAACCGCGCTGTTTTCAAAACGGCGGTATTTCTCAGGGAAGACAGGCCAACCCCAAACACTAGAATCTTGGCCATGTAATTCAACATGAAGCGCATCAAAAGTCGCCTGGTGAAGTAGGCTATCACCACCTTCTTCAACAAAATTCAGAAACGCTTGAGCGCGATCACTACCTTTATCTAAATGACGCTTTTTGAATTCGGTAAATAGTAATGGCAAAACGCTCATTTTTAGTTCAGCCACTTCAGTGTAATTCACCCAGTGCGCTTCACGAACTTTTTGTAAACGTTGCTGGAAGTCTGCACTGCCCACTTTTTGCTGCGCGTCTGCGCTTAAGGCGAATTCAGGAACAGAGCTTACGTCAATATAGAGGATATTTAACCAGCGACGAGAAGAGGGGCTGTATGGACTTGCACCTTCAGGGTTTGCAGGGAACAGTGAATGAATTGGGTTTAGACCGACAAAATCACCACCACGAGAGGCAATATCTGACACTAACTGTTTCAAGTCGCCAAAATCACCAATACCCCAGTTGTGTTGCGTACGCAGAGTATAAAGCTGAACGCTTGGACCCCACATTTTTTTGCCTTGGTTAATTGGATCTTGTTTGTAACACGCTTGCGGTGTCACGATCAAAGTCAGCTCATAAGGTGCTTTACGACGTTTACGCGTCACCAATAATTTGTGATAACCCCATGCCAAATCATTTGGCAATGTGAACACTAGAGGGCCACCCTCGGCACGATCATCACGAACGATTTGCGACTGAAGATAGCCTTCAAGTACCTCTCCTTGCTCGGTTTCTAAGCGCCAGTTAAATTCACTTTCACGTGCGCTAACACCTAAGTACAGTGGAATTTCCACTGCCTCACCCTCGCGGACAACGAGAACTGGGTCTAATACATCTTTTTTGTGTTTTTTCTCTGCTGATTTCAGCAATGTTTCATCATTGGTTGTGTCATAGCCTAAAGACGCCAATAAGCGAATAAGGGTTTCATCTTCCACTTTCGCTTCGTCGCCCCACGCGCTCACATAGCTGTCGGCTAATTTCGCCATTTCAGCGACTTGTTTTAATGCGTTTAGTTCTTTCATCGCTCTCTCCGAAGGGACTGCTTTACCCTTCAAAACTGTAGGGTTTTAATAGTAGTGTTTTGTAAATGAGTACTTTTATTTGCAAAAGAAGCAAAGAGCCAAGGCACGAATGCCTTGGCTAAGTTAAGAATTAACGCTTAACTGCTTCTAATTTCCAGATGTTGTTGACGTAATCTCTGATACTGCGGTCTGAGCTGAATTTGCCCACTAATGCGGTATTCAGAATCGCTTTCTTAGCCCAACCAGCTTGATCACGGTACTGCTTATCCATCGCTTCATGCGCTTTTACGTAAGAAGCAAAGTCTGCTAACACTAGGTACGGGTCACCACCATCAAGCAAGCTATCAAAAGTAGCACGCAGCTTACCTGGAGCCCCTGGGGTGAATTCTTCACCTAACAGCAGGTCAAGTGACGCTTTCAGTAGAGGATCAGCGTTGTAGTAATCGTATGGGTTGTAACCACGCGCTTTCACCGCTTCCACTTCATCGACTTCTAAACCGAAGATGTAGATATTGTCATCGCCCACTTCTTCGCGAATTTCTACGTTCGCCCCATCCATCGTACCGATAGTCAATGCACCGTTTAGCGCCATTTTCATGTTACCAGTACCAGAAGCTTCTTTACCGGCAGTTGAAATTTGCTCTGATACGTCAGCGGCTGGGATGATGATTTCAGCCATGCTCACGCGGTAATCAGGAATGAAGACCACTTTCAATTTGTTACCAATACGAGGGTCGTTATTCACTTTCTCTGCAATCTTGTTGAGGCCGTAAATGATCTCTTTCGCTAAGTGGTAACCCGGCGCCGCTTTCGCGGCAAAGAAGACCACACGTGGTGCCATATCAAACGTTGGGTCATTGATCAAACGATGATACAGAGACAAGATGTGCAGCATGTTAAGGTGTTGACGCTTGTACTCGTGTAGACGTTTGATTTGCACATCAAAGATTGCATTGGTATCAAGTTCGATATCCATGTTCTCTTTAACCCAATCAGCTAAGCGTTGTTTGTTCTGCTTCTTCACTGCCATGAATTCTTTTTGGAATTTGGCATCATCAGCGTACTGAGCAATCGCTTCAAGTTGATCAAGATGTGCTGGCCAATCTGAACCAATTTTTTCAGTAATCAGTGCGGATAAACCAGGGTTACAGAACTTCAACCAACGGCGTGGTGTAATACCATTGGTCACATTGTGCAGACGAGTTGGGTACAGCTCGTTGAACTCAGGGAACAAATCACGTTTCACCAATTCTGAGTGAAGTGCTGCCACACCATTTACCGCGTAAGAGCCAACCACACAAAGGTTTGCCATGCGAACCATACGGTGGAAACCATCTTGGATGATCGACAGTTTTTGCTGTTTAGCGACATCGCCAGGCCATTTAGCACGAACTTCTTGTAGGAAGCGGTGGTTGATCTCGTAAATGATTTCCATATGACGAGGCAACAAGCGTTGAATCAAAGATTCACTCCACGTTTCCAATGCTTCAGGTAGCAAGGTGTGGTTGGTGTAAGCGAACGTTTTAGAGCTGATCGCCCATGCGTCATCCCAACCCATGCCTTTTTCATCGATCAAGATACGCATCAATTCTGGAATAGCGATAGTCGGGTGCGTATCGTTTAACTGAATGGTTTCGTACTTAGGTAGATCTGCAATCGCATGACCGGCGGCTTCATGACGGCGCAAAATATCACGTACTGACGCTGCACTGTGGAAGTACTGCTGCATCAAACGCAGTGTTTTACCTTTTTCATGGTTATCATTTGGGTACAAGACTTTGGTGATGTTGCCTGCATCGATTAACGCATGCTGCGCTTCGAAGTAGTTACCATTGTTGAAACTTTCTAGTGAGAAAGGCGCAATCGCACGACATTCCCACAAACGTAGAGGGTAAACCGTATCACTTTCGTAACCCACAATTGGTAGATCCCATGGCATACCTTGTACATACATACCAGGAACCCAGCGACGCTTCTCGATACCGTTTTCATTAACCACTTCAACGTGACCATAAAAACCGATCTCTTGCGCGATATCTGGACGAGCGATCTCCCAAGGGTAACCTTCAACACCACGCCATGCGTCAGGCGCTTCTTGCTGATGACCTTCTTTGAAAGACTGCTTAAACAAACCATATTCATAGTGCAGACCGTAGCCCACAGTTGGGTATTCTTGAGCGGCACACGAATCCATGAAACACGCCGCTAGACGACCTAAACCACCGTTACCCAATGATGGGTCACGCTCTTCTTCAAGAAGATCCGTTAAGTTTTGACCCAACTCAGTCATTGCTTCTGTAATTTGTTCATACAGACCCATGCTGATCAGGTTGTTACCCGTTAAACGTCCAATCAAGAACTCAAGAGAAAGGTAATTCAAACTTTTCGCGTTGACGATTCGCTCATCTTGCTCAGTTTCAAGCAAGTCAAACGTTGTTAATTCTGCGAGTGCACGACCCATCGCCAAGTACCAAGTACGGCTACTGGCATGCTCAATGCTGGTTGCATAAGTTGCAGTAAGGTGTTTTACCACGTTCTTTTGGAAAGAAGCTTTATCGAATTTTTTCTGTTGCGTAGGTTTCATCAGGGAAATCTCACTTATCCGTTTTAATCCATCTGTGCCATATCGTGCATCACCATCAAAAGCTCGGCATCCTCCTACTCACAGGCACATTTAGGAGGAGGAGTCAGGGCGTAGAGGGGGGAGCACAATCGTGTCGGTGATCCATCTCTCATTAGTTGAGATATCCTTCGAATAACGAGTGATTCTGATCACATCACTTAACCAATATCTTTAACTTCATTGCTAAAAACTAAAATTTCTTGCGGTATAAACAATTACTCATAATGAGAGGGATATCCCAAAAAAATGACTCGACCTCACTAATTACATTGAGTGATGTACATACCAACTTTCTGTTTAGCACATAATTGAGAAGATTTGGTGACACAGAGCACAAAACTAGGGCGTAGATGGGTGGTAAGTGTGAATCCAACAGAAATCTCGTTATGGATCAATAAACACGCCACTCAACATCAAGTACTATCCATATAAAATGTTTAACAGTACGACTTTTTACCAAACACAAAATGATAAATTACGTAATAAAGTGCGTAATTGTGCTTTTGATAAAGTAACCATTACCAATGGGATATGGAAGATGTGGATTCCTTCGAAACTGACTCGCCCTGGGCGCTTACACAACGCCATCGTTCGCCCAAGAGTACTCGAACTGCTGGCCCAAGCGCCTTGCTACAAACTGGTTCTATTTCGTTCACCTGCGGGGTACGGCAAAACCACCATGGCTGCACAATGGCTCTCTGATAAACCTAACGTTGGCTGGTATAGCATTGATGAAAGCGATAACGATGCTTTTCGCTTTATGAACTACCTGTTGCAGGCGATTAATAAAGCAACACATCACAGTTGCCCCAATGCACAGAAGTTAGCAGAGCGACGTCAGTTTTCATCACTTCATTCACTATTTAGTGAAGTCTTTGCCGAAATGTCAGCTTTTAATAAAGAGTGTTATGTGGTGCTCGATGATTACCACTTAATCTCTGATGATGAAATTCATGAAGCAATGCGTTTTTTCCTAAAACACATGCCTGACAACCTCACCCTGGTGGTCACTAGCCGCGCAACCCCACCTTTAGGAACAGCAAACCTGCGGGTTCGCGACTTGATGATCGAAATAGGTAATAGACTGCTTGCTTTTGATACCGAAGAAACCACACGCTTTTTCAATCAACGCGTCGTCGATGGCGTCGATGACGACACCGCAAATAATCTTCGAACTTATGTCGAAGGCTGGCCATCCGCTTTGCAACTGATTGCCTTGCAAGCTCAGCATCAAAAACGCACATTGGCTCAAACGGCTGAATCTGTCTCGCAATTTAATCACGCACATCTTTGGGATTACTTAGTTGAGGAAGTGTTTGATCTGCTTGATAAAGAAACACGTCAATTTTTGATGCAGTGTTCAGTACTGGATCATTTCAATGATGTCTTAGTAACCGCGCTTACCAAGCGTGACGATGCATTGAGTATGATTGAGTCCTTAAACCGCTATGGTCTCTTTATTTATCCATTGGAAGGGGAACATAACTGGTATCGCTTCCATAATTTGTTCGCAGAATTTCTCGCTCATGAGCGCTTAGCGCGAATTCCCCAGCAAGAACAGGAACTGCATCGCGCAGCAGCACACGCTTGGCTAGCCGAATCAACTCCACATCAAGCACTGAGGCATGCACGTTTAGCCAATGATGCAGACCTCTTAGCCGCTATTTTGACACAATACGGTTGGAAAATGTTTAACCAAGGTGAGCTCGCAACTTTGGAAGAGGCAATTAATCAACTCTCACCCACTCAACTCTACAGCGAACCGAAACTGTGTATGTTGCAAGCTTGGCTCGCCCAAAGCCAACATCGCTACAACGATGTTGGAGATCTGCTTGCCAAAGCCGACAAAGAAATGAACGCACTCAATGTTAAACTCACCACCAAAGAACAAGGTGAATTTAATGCCCTGCGTGCACAAGTCGCCATTAACCAAAATGAACCAGAAAAAGCATTAGAACTTGCAGAGCTGTCATTAAGCCAGTTGGACCATACCGTTTATCGAAGCCGCATTGTGGCTACGTCAGTAGTTGGTGAAGTGAATCATGTGCTGGGTCAACTCAGCCGTGCTTTGTCAATGATGCAACAGACAGAAAAGCTTGGTCGCCAATATCAAGTATTCCACCAAGTTCTTTGGGCT
The DNA here is from genome assembly GCF_029478545.1 of Vibrio sp. 1180_3. Lineage (NCBI taxonomy): Bacteria > Pseudomonadati > Pseudomonadota > Gammaproteobacteria > Vibrionales > Vibrionaceae > Vibrio > Vibrio sp. 1180_3. The sequence goes on along the minus strand of NZ_SJFM01000004.1, from coordinate 172,752 downwards.
TTATTGCAACAAAGCGAAATTTTGATAGCTCAAGGTTATGTTCAAGCAGCCTTTGAAGTCCAGGATGTGGCCTTTAAGCTAATAGAAGAGCAACAACTGCAGCAAGTTCCACTACATGAATTCTTGCTGCGCGTACGAGCACAAATATTATGGTGTTGGAATCGATTAGATGAAGCTGAAGAGTGCGCTTATAAAGGACTACGTGTGCTTGGCAATCATTCGCCAAGTAAGCACTTACATAGCTATTCAATGCTCGCGCGAATTGCCATTGGACGCGGTGAACTCGATAAAGCAGGGAAGTTTATCGAGCAGATCCAGCATCTACTTAAACAGTCGACCTACCACGTTGACTGGACAGCCAACGCGTCCTTGTCTCTGATTCTATTCTGGCAAGCTCGTGGGGATAATGAAGCGATGCAACAGTGGCTAGATACCACTATTCGACCAGAGAAAGCCTGCAACCACTTCTCACAATTGCAATGGCGCAACATTGCTCGCTGTCAGATCCACCTAGGTCTGCTCGATGAAGCTGCTCAAACGATCGCCTTCTTACAAAGTGAAGCGGCGACTTACCAGCTTCTTACCGATACGAATCGAAACTTAATCGTTGAAGCCGTCCTTGCCACCACATTACATGATGATGAACTGGCCAAAGAGAAGTTAAAAGAAGCGCTTAAGTTAACCAACCAAACTGGTATGATCGGCAACTTTTTGATTGATGGCGCAAAGATTGGCCACCTACTAGAGAAACTCGCTTCTCGCTCAGAACTAGGGGACTTAGAACGTCATCGAGCTCAGCAGTTAATGAAAGAAATCTCGACTACACAACGCAGTCGTTCTGTGCATTTTGACGAAGAGTTCGTTGAAAAATTAGTCAACCACCCTAACATCCCTGAGTTAGTTCGCACCAGTCCACTTACCCAACGCGAATGGCAAGTTCTCGGGCTTATCTACTCTGGTTTTAGTAATGAACAGATCGCACAGGAGCTCGATGTTGCGGGAACGACCATCAAAACGCATATCCGCAACTTGTACCAAAAACTCAATATTGCCAACCGTAAAGAAGCTATCAGCACAGCGGAAAACCTTCTGCAATTAATGGGTTACTAGATCAAAAAGAGCCAGTAAAAACTGGCTCTTTTTCTATTCTATAGATACACTGCCCGAATAAAAAAATTCGACCTTAAAAAGGCTTCGGTGCAAAACCCGTCATCACTTCAATACGTAATTCTTTACCCATTTTTGTCAATGGATGAACCACAACCAAACCCTTAACTGATTTTTTCAATTTACCTAAATCTGCTTGTTCTGCTTTGGTAATTTCGCGAGAGAACGGCATATCAAGCAAGCTCTTACGTTCTTTGTTCATTGTGTAGTTGTCTTTGTGCTTCACTTGAGCCATTTTCTTCGTCAACTGCTCAACTTCATCGGTAAATTTACTGATCATTGCCTGGTCACCACGAGCTTTAGCCGCTTCAAGTTTATGACGGCAAGTGTCTAAACGGTTGTTTAGTTGTTGGATTTCATTTTTCATGCTCATGGCTATTTGGCTCTTGGAAGGTAAAACGGGGCGGGAGTATATCACAAGGAAATGTAACTCCATACACGAGATTCATTGATCAAAAAAAACAATGGATAACATCTCTCTTTTTGAGGTTATTTGTCGGCAAAAGTACAAAACTTAAACTATTCTATAATTTACAAAAACAACAATATAAACGTTAGTGGTAGTACTCAATACAACCTTATTTCTCACAGGAAGTGCCCCATGAGCCTTACGATTCGCCAACGACTCTACGTGCTGTCTATTGTTCCACTGCTCATTATCTCATTGAGTATGATGTACCTTAGCTTTTCCGAAACTCAAAAGCTAAATAACGAGCAGATAACCGAAACGCGCAGCAGCATGATGGATATGAAACGCGCAGAACTAAAATCTTATCTACAAATTGCTGAAACCGCTCTGTCTCCATTAACGCAACGCAACGCCTCTCTTGAAGAAGCAATGCTTGTGTTACGAGAAATATCTTTTGGTAGCAGTGGTTATCTTTTCGGTTATAACTCAAAAGGTGATCGGCTACTACTGGGTAAAAGTGACAAAGGAGTTGGTGAGAATTTTTGGAGCCTACAAGATTCTCATGGCAACTACCTGGTACAAGACCTACTTAAAAATGCTAAAAAAGATGCCTTCACTACCTATTATTTCCCCAAACCAGGTGAATCAACACCTTTACCTAAATTGAGCTATTCCGTTTATTTATCTCAGTGGGATTTAATGATCGGTACAGGTTTCTACACCGATGATGTTGATGCGCTTATGGATGAAATGGCAGCTCGATCTTCTGAGCAGCTCGATAAAAGCCTACTCACGATTGTAACCGTCAGCCTGTTTATTGTCGCGATTGTTGGTGTGTTCGCGGTTATTTTGAACCGCAGCATAATGCGACCTTTGGAGTTATTTGATGCTTCTATTCGCTCATTTGCCAGTGGCGACGCTGATTTAACAGCAAGAATGGAAAAATTCAACGCACCGGAATTTGCTAAATTAAGCGATAACTTCAATGCGTTTGTTACTAGCTTGCAAGACATTATTAAACGCGTCAATCAAGTCGGTCAACAGGTCGTCGATGAAACCGATAATATGACCAAACGCGCCACACAGGTTGATACTATCGCCGCAGGTCAGCGCCAAGAGACTGAGCAAGTTGCCACGGCAATGACAGAAATGACCACCACTGCAACAGAGATTTCAAGTAATGCAAGTCAAGCAGCGCAATCAGCAAAGGATGCCGATGACAATGCACTAGATGCTCATCGAATTGTTGAGTCGGCCGCACATTCAGTTCAGGCATTAGCCGAAGAGGTTGCCGAGGCCAGTAGCGTTATTTCGAAACTCGAAGGTGATGTGAAAAATATCTCGTCTTCACTTACTGTAATCCAAGATATTGCGGAACAAACCAATTTATTAGCACTCAATGCTGCAATAGAGGCGGCTCGTGCTGGTGAACAAGGGCGCGGTTTTGCGGTAGTTGCCGATGAAGTACGTAAATTAGCTAGCCGAACTCAAGAAAGTACTGGTGACATCCATCAAATGATCGAGCAATTGAAAAAAGCATCGGATGCCGCCGTAAAAGCAATGGATTCCAGCCAAAGCCGCAGCGTAACGACGGTTCAAGAAGCCAATGCAGCTTCAGATGCCCTGAAAAAAATCCAAGATTCAATTGGCACAATCATGGACATGAACTCGTTGATTGCAACAGCAACGGAAGAACAGAGCATTGTAGGGCAAGAAATTTCTGAGCGTATTGTGGTCATTTCCGATCAAAGTAGTCAATCAGCCGATTTAGCTAACGAGAACCGTCACGGTAGCCAAACGCTGAATGGGCGAGCTCATGAGCTCTATAATTTGTTGGTTCGCTTTAAAGTTTAATCACACTTTACACTGTAAACCCCCGATGTTAGTACAAGCATCGGGGGTTTTTATTTGCAGTTCTATAAACGATAGCTGCATCGCTTACACAATAGAGGAAACATTCTTACGCTGATGCAGCAACGTGTTCAGATTGCGCTTCAATTTCCTTTTCTTCTTCCTGGTTGAAACCTTCGTGAAGTCGGTAGTAACGTTGATAAACAAAACCGCTGACTGCCATCATAATTGCTGGTAAGCCAACCATCATAAATTGCAGCCCCATGATTGTACTCTCTGACTGCTCAACGTTTGGCACATAACCAACTACAGATAGACCAACACCCACAATGAAACCACCTGCAGCACCAGCAAATTTCACCAACATGGTTTGTACTGAAAAATAACACTCTCACTACGACGACCAGTTTTGTATTCACCGTAATCAACAACATCTGCCAGCATAACTGTTTGAAGAGCATTAGCGATGCCAACACCAAACTTAATCGCAGCACCTGCCAAACCAATTAACATTGCATTACCAGGGGCAATAAGTGCCATTAGTAATAGCACCAAGCATGACAAAATAGGGAAACCACACGCCATCAACCATAGATTTTTTCGAGGTAACGCGGCTGCAATACGTGGGAATAAGAAGACACCAGCAATTTCGGCAGCACCAGCCACCATCATGTAAATCGGAAATAGCTCTGCATTACCCAGTGCGTAAGAGAAATAGTAAATGGCAAAGCCGCCCACCAATAAGTTAGCAATTTGGAATGACAATACAGTGCCAATCAACGCTTTTAGTTGATCGTTTTTACCAATAATTACCAACACATCTTTAAAGCTAAATCTTTCAGCAGGTTTTGCATTGGCCGGTGCCTGCTTTTCTTTGACGTTGCGAGCAATCAAAAAGGCACTCATGACGAATAATACAGCGATGAGCATCGCAACATTAAAGAAGCCTTGACCTTGATCGCCATTACCCAGCTTGCCAACAATATGTAGGCCGTATGTACCGGTCACAAACCAAGCTAAACTTGCGAAAAGGCGTGGCCATACCACAAGTTTTTCACGTTCTTGGCGAGAGCTAGACAGAGCTGGGATCATTGACCAATAAGGAATATCCATAATGGTGTAAGTTAGCCCCCACAGTATATAAGCTGCCGCTGCGTAGACGTATAGTGCTGTCCCTTCAAACATGTGAGTACTGAAAAGACCAACTAACACAACAGCATTTAAAAGTGTGCCAATCACAATCCATGGACGGAATTTGCCGAACTTAGAGCGTGTATTGTCCACAATCACGCCCATCATAGGATCGGTAATAGCATCAACAATACGCGCAGCTAAAAAAATAGTACCAACGAACGCAGCAGATAGACCAGCCACATCGGTAAAGTAAAACATTAAAAAAATATAGATTGGTGCACAGGCAAAATCTTTGCCCAAAGCACCAAGGCCATACGATAACTTCGTTTGTAGAGTAATTTTATCAGACATAATTTTTCCTTTAGGCGTATTACCGCTTCCCCTAACTAGAAACCGCAACACATACCTTTTATTGATTTATTTGTAAGTCCGATAGGAATACTACCTATCCCAAACAATCGGTACTGTGATCAAACACACTCAACTGGAAACGTTTACAATGAAAATTAAAAAATGGGACCTATGCCGCTATTTACTTAAACAAATGGTTTTAAATAAAAGGGATTACAAAGTGGTAACGATTCCACAAAATGATTAAATCCGCACGGATAGAAATATCAATGCGGATTTAATAAGAGGAGCGTATTGGTATATCCAACATAATTGAAGTTATCAATAGGTGGTAAATTTTCCCCTAAAACTTCACATTAGAATAGTCACTAATACGTTCGAATTTAATCAATAAGGCCGTTTCGGCATCTAGAATTGGCATGGTTAAACCAACTTCAGCGCACCAAGCACCTGACAATTCGCAGCCAGACTCCGTCCAAGGTGGTTGATAGTTGACAATATCATCATAGTTCTCAGGTTTATCCAGTACCGATATGCGATATAGCGCATTACTATCCAATCCCGGAACACGTAAGTGACCACTGAGTGAATGGGTTGGCATAGTAAGCTGTGCCATCATGACGACCGCTTCCGATTGATCTTGAGAAACAACAGCATGTATTTGGTGTGCTTTGTCGTCGGCTGGAATCCGCCAAGTTCGCCCTGTATGCAGCAATTGACGCAACATCTTATGCAACCGAACATATCGTTCAAAACCTTGCTTTTCTAACAGCTCTTCTTTGACCGGATCTAACTCAATTCCCATGTGACCAAACAAAGCCGTCAAACCACGAAATTCAATACTATGGCGACGACGTGTCGAGTGACAATGACTCGCACCAATGTGACTGCCCATGACTTCAGGTGGGAAAAAATAGCTCATGCCACGTTGAATCGTTTGACGTTCTAAAGCATCGTTATTATCTGATGCCCAAAAACGCTGAGTTCGTTTGAGTATTTCAAAATCAATGCGTCCCCCACCAGCAGCGCAAGACTCAATATCAACTTGAGGATGTTTAGCGCGCACCTTATCAACCAACTGGTAATAACGCTCGACTTGAAGAGATGCTGCGGCCTTACCTAAATGAGCTGGCTGTACAATCTCACGATTCATATCCCATTTTATATAGGCAATATTGTAAGTATTCAAAAAATGATCGAGCCTTTCAAATAAGAAATTAAACGCCTCATCATTTTGTAAATCAATGACATACTGGTTACGTCCGGTTGGCTGCTCATAACCGTCAACGGCTAATAACCAGTTAGGGTGAGCACGATAAAGATCTGAATCTTTGTTTATCATTTCAGGCTCAAACCACAGGCCAAACTCCATGCCTAATTTGTTGACGTGTGCAATAACAGGCTCTAAACCATTTGGGTATTTCTCTCGGTCTAAAAACCAATCGCCTAAGCCTGCTTTATCGCCATTACGTCCTTTAAACCAACCATCATCGATAATGAAGCGCTCTACTCCCATCGCAGCAGCTTCTGATGCCATCGACATAATATAGTCAGGATCATGGTCAAAATAGATCCCTTCCCATGTGTTTAAATGAATAGGTCGTGGCTTTTGCATAAAATCCGAAGGCAGAATAGCGTGACGGACATGCGAATGAAACTGGTGGCTCATACCGTTCAAACCAGCATGGCTATAACTGGCATAAAGCCAAGGCGTGGTTAGACTCTCACCTTGCTGCAATGCGATTTCACCAGGTAAATAAATGACTTCAGCTTGCATATAACGACGACCGTCCGCTTTTACATCTACCCGCAATCGATGATTACCACTCCAAGCAAAATGAAATCCCCATACATCCCCTTGCATTTCATCAAAATGCTGAGTACCCGCAACCAAAGCAGGATAATGCTCGTGAGAAGTTCGACCACGACGGTTTTCTTGTTGGTAGCCGCCTTGTAGCAATGGTTGGCGCACTGTTTGAAACTCATGAACCCAGCGACCGTAATAAGTCATCAACTCATTCGCACGTGCTGGCAAAGGCAACGTATTGGCAAGACGGTTCACATGATAAACGCCTGTTTTCTTGTTGGTGAGCGTATGACGCGTTTTCACCACATCATTGCTATCAAGCTTAAGCTCGCTTTGTAAACGAAGCCCTGCGATCGCATCTTCGCTCTCAATCACAATACTGTCTTGATTTTGTTCAATATGGGAGATGACAAACACTGGAGCCCAATCTTGACCATCGCGATGCCCTTCCACACCCGGGCTACTGAAAACGCCACGACCAAGCTCTGGGTGTAGAGTAATGGATACGTCGCTGTCCAAACGACCGTATGGCACGGGACGATGTAAAGCCATGCGGAAACCACTAAGGTCACCACTTACTTTTTGTCCCCAATGCAGAATCTCTGCATATTCGCCCAACTCTACAATCAATTGAGTTTGCTGACCGGTTATCTCAATCAGTGTTTTGTCCGTCATCTTGTCTTACCTTGAAACTGGAAATTACGCTGCATCATAATGAAAAAAACAAAATAATCTGTGAGCCACACCAAAATCATGGAAACGTTTACAGTTAATTTTTCAAACTTGTGCAATCTCCCGCCAAGCCTTATTCCTTCTTATATTACGCAGCGATCAGCTCAAAAACCCTCAGATTATTTGGTTACTGAGTTCTTTAAAGCACTGCACGTGAATTCGAATACCAAACTGATTTATAAAGAATTTTTCACGATTCAATTCATTACTTTACAACAACAAAATCATAAATAAGGTTACAGACCGCTCAGTTGAACTCCTCACCTCTTGAAGTGGTTAACCGATAACCGTATTCTTGTGGCTTCGAGATTCTTTATGAAGTGTCTATCTTGGGTCCTAACTCAAAATCCCAGTTTGACGATACAACAAATGCTCGTGTGCAGTACGCCCGCGCACAACTTGTTGTATATTCTTCCTTGTCTCATATGCCCAGTTGATTTCAATTGGGCTCTCTTTCCTCTTCTAGTAACAACTCCCTCACCCCAAAAAGACACTTTAAATCAGCAACTTAAATAAAATCAACTGCAATTCTCCACCTCAAACACCGCCCAACTTAAGTAAACGATTCCAAACTATACCATTAGAAATCAATCTAAAACCGCGCTTAAAACTTCAATTTAAGAGATCAAAATCACACAAAATAGTAATAAACCCCTCATTACGACAAAAATGCCAACCTCATCATGAAAACGTTTCCATGATTTATTTACACTACGCAGCGAGTTAGGACTCAAACCAATAAAAAAAGAATGGAGACACTTCATGAAACAAAAGACGCTTGTAAGAGCGCTTGGGTTAACCCTCGCCCTAGCACCGCTTGTTGGTATGGCTGCAGTGGAGAACATCACTTACTTTGGCTACGCCAAGTGGGGCAACATTTACACCGATAACGATGAGCACAATGGTGGCAAAGGCGAACGCAACGATGTGATTCGTGCTAGTCAAGGTTATGGCAACTACCGTTTGGGTAACGAACTTAACTGGTGGGAAGCAGGTTTGAAAGCCGATGTTTGGCAACAAGGCGACGCGTACTTTGATACCACGCTTTACCTTGGTAGCGGCGAAAGCTGGGGTGACGTTAGCTTGATCCAAATGTGGTCAGCGGGTCATGGCCTGTTTGAAGGCCAAGCGGATGCCACTGTTTGGGCGGGCGAACGTTTTTACCGCCGTCATGAAGTCCATATGATTGACATTAAATATTGGGATACCTCAAGCACAGGTATCGGTATTGAAAACTGGGAGCTTGGCTTTGCTAAAGGCCACATCGCATGGATGGCGCCAAACTCCAGCGCCGATGGTCGCAGCTTACACAACATCGACGCACGTTTAAGCGGCATTGAACTGAGTGACAGCGCGGATCTTACGGTCGGTTTGAACTACGTGTTCACCCAAAACTCTAGCTATGACGAAAGTGACATCACCACTTCTGGGGCTATGCTTTCTGTACTTTACCGTCAAGCTTGGGGCTATGGTTCAAACACGTTTGCTTTCCAATACGGAACTGATGCGCTTGCGGGCGGCTTGATGAGTGCAGAAGGCGGCTCAAACCGTAAATACAACACGGGTGTTGAGCACGATGGTTACAGCTGGCGTATTTTCAACTCTGGCGATCTTAACGTGAATGAAGATTTCCAAGTGATGTACTCCATCGCTTACCAAGACAAAAACCTTGATAACAACGAAGGTGAGAAATGGTTCAGCGTAGGCGCTCGCCCTCAGTACAGCTGGACAGAATACATGGCAACCGCACTTGAAATGGGCTACGAATCAGTAGAGGCACAAAACGGCGCTGGTACCAACGATATATACAAAGTGACCGTGGCACAAATGTTCCAAGCAGGCAAAGGCGTTTGGGCTCGTCCATCACTGCGCTTGTTCGCGACCTACTCTGAGAAAACCGATGAGTGGAACCGTAGCGGTGATAAATACGGCCATGCCCAAAGCATGAGTACTAAGAACATCGACGAAGTAACCTTCGGCTTTAACGTCGAAACATGGTGGTAACTCAAACCCGCTACTATTTTTGAACTCAACGGGGTGAGTAATACGCTCACCCCACAAAGGACAACGTAGATGAAACTAAAACCGCTAGCAACTCTATTCATGGCTCTGTCTCTTGGCGCGTGCAGTGGATTACCAGAGCAAACCTTCAATACCGATTTGAGCCAACTACAGTGTTGCTCAACGTTAGATGCTTTACCTCTGACTGCCCTATCGATTCCTTTCCACCAGCAGGTGGTTATGGATGCTAACCTGCCAAGCTTGAGCAATGCGGTTTTACTTTCTTTAGATTCTGCTTCATCCAAACCGCTCCCAGTGATGAGCTACCAAATCACTTCTGACGCACCATTCTCGCTGCTCGTTCGTTCTTATGTTGATAACAATGCGCTATTTGCTGCGAACGTTCTGATTTACGACGCGAAATGGCAACTTCTATCCGATTACTCAGCGAAAGACTTTAACTACCACACAACTGGCATGCGCGGCTTAGAGCGTGCTGAACAAGTGATCACGGTGAACCCACAACTTAATGGCGCGAAATATGTAGTCATCGCTTCAGATTCGACATTGCTTGGCACGGAATTGACTCGCAAGCACCCGGAAGAAGTCTACGCAGAAACGCAAAACGTCATTGGCAGTAAACAGCTTCCGCTCACAGCAGAATTCCAACCCTTTGGCGTCATTGATGTCACAGCGAGTGCCTCCGACAACAACGTGGTATTAACGCTTTTGGCGGAATTAGGCACGCAAACCAACGACGGTTCAAAGGCAGAGTTAACTCCTGCCGCATCACCTGAAGCACAAGACGAATGGGATTTGTACCAATCTCAAATCGATGCAGCACTCAAAGACAACGACGTAAAACAAGCCGCGGCAATTGCCAACCAAGCTGCTGAGCAAGGCTTTACCCAAGCAAAAGATTATCTCGTGAAACAATTAGCGAAATAACGCTTCACAACAAAACCAAAGACACCCTTGCTACGGACTCAAATTCCGTAGCGAAACAAGATTAGAAACAAAAAGTTAAGTAGGAATACCATGAAAGCATTTTCAGACATTATCCAACGAAGAGACTGGGAGAACCCTCAGTCGGTTAATATTCACTGTCTTAAAGCGCACAGTCCACTGGCGAGCTACCGTGATATTGAACATGCGCGTCAAGCAAGCAATGCCCAGCTTCACTCGCTCAATGGTCAATGGAAGTTCAAACTGTTTGATGCCCCAGAACAGGTCGACGGTGATTTCATTACAGCCAACTTTGATGATGGCGCCTGGGATGAGATCACCGTGCCATCGAACTGGCAACTTCAAGGGTACGACAAACCAATTTACGCTAACATCAAATACCCGTTTGAAGTCAATCCACCTTATGTGCCCGCAGATAATCCAACCGGATGCTACCGTACTCGCCTGACTCTGAGCGAAGCGTCTCTCAACGAGACTCAGCGCATTATCTTCGACGGTGTGAACTCTGCCTTTTATTTATGGTGTAACGGTCATTGGGTTGGTTATAGCCAAGACAGCCGACTACCCGCTGAATTTGACTTATCACCCTATCTCCATGCCGGTGACAACAGCTTAGCGGTAATGGTCATTCGCTGGAGCGATGGTAGTTATTTGGAAGACCAAGATATGTGGTGGCTGAGCGGTATTTTCCGCGACGTTAATTTGGTGTCTAAACCACAACACTGCATTGAAGATGTGTTCATAACGCCAGATTTAGACGCGTGTTACCACGATGGTTCCCTGTCAGTTGTGACTTCTATTTCTGCGCCTGACACCTATCAAGTCCAAGTGCAGCTGTTTGACGGTGAACAAGCCGTGACAGAGCCTCGCATCGATCGTCCACACAACCGACGCATTGATGAACGTGGCACTTGGGATGACGTGGTATTCCAAACGTTGCACCTACGCGAGCCAAAGAAATGGACGGCGGAAACACCGAACCTCTACCGCTTAGTCGTCTCACTGTTGGATGAAAACGGCACGCACTTAGAAAGCGAAGCGTACCAAGTTGGTTTCCGCAAGGTCGAAATCACCGATGGTCAATTGAAGCTCAACGGCAAGCCTTTGCTGATCCGTGGTGTCAATCGCCATGAACATCATCCAGAACTGGGGCATGTCATGACCGAAGAAGATATGATCCGTGATATCTGCTTAATGAAGCAATACAACTTCAATGCGGTTCGTACTGCGCATTATCCTAACCATCCTCGTTGGTATGAATTGTGTGATCAATACGGTTTGTATGTATGTGATGAAGCCAACATTGAAACACATGGTATGGTGCCAATGAACCGTTTGTCAGCCGATCCACAGTGGGCACACGCTTACATGAGCCGCTATACACAAATGGTGATGCGTGATAAGAACCACCCTTCGATCATCATCTGGTCTTTAGGTAACGAGTCAGGTCACGGCAGTAGCCACAATGCGATGTATGCATGGTCAAAACATTATGACCCATCGCGCCCTGTGCAGTATGAAGGTGGCGGTTCAAACACCACCGCGACAGACATCATTGCCCCTATGTATGCCAGGGTAAATACCACCATTGAAGACGAAGCTGTCCCCAAGTGGCCAATCAAGAAATGGGTGTCGCTACCTAACGAAAATCGCCCTTTGATTTTATGTGAATATGCACACGCGATGGGCAACAGTCTAGGTAGCTTTAATGAGTACTGGGATGCGTTCCGCGATTACCCTCGCCTACAAGGCGGTTTCATCTGGGACTGGGTGGATCAAGGCTTAAGCCAATGGGATGAAAACGGCCAACACTTCTGGGCTTACGGTGGTGACTTTGGTGATGAAATCAATGACCGTCAGTTCTGCATCAACGGTTTGATCTTCCCAGATCGCACCCCACACCCAACACTGGAAGAAGCCAAATTCTGTCAACGGATGATCACCGTTGTGCTCAATAAACAACATGAGCAGCACTGCCACTTAACCATCACTAACGAGAACTTGTTCCGTGCCACCGATAACGAACAGCTAAACTGGTCTCTGTTAGAAAATGGTGTGGCTATTCAAACCGGTCAGTTAGCGCTCGCTATTGAGGCTGACAGCCAGCAACACATGATAATTGAATGGAATTTCCAACCAAAAGTCGATGCACTCTATCATCTCAATACGGATGTTTGTTTAGTGAATTCAACCGCTTGGGCGCCTGCGGGTCATACTATCGCTACCGAGCAGTTTGCATTAGTCAATACTTGTGCTTTATCACTGCCTGAGGTGAATCTTCAACCAGCGCCAGAACTCAGCGAACAAGGCTCTCAGATTTTGGTAAACAGTCGTGATGCAAAACATCAATGGCAATGGGATACACAGACCGGCTTACTCACTGATTGGCGAGTAGATGGACAGCCGCAAATACTGCGATCGCCCGAAGATAACTTTTTCCGCGCACCATTAGATAATGATATTGGCGTTAGCGAAGTGGACAACATAGACCCAAATGCTTGGGTATGTCGTTGGCAACTAGCGGGTATTGGCCAATGGCAGCGTGAGTGTATCAGTTGCGTCAGTGAAACACTAAACCAAGCCATTCAAGTCACCTCAACCTTTGCTTATCGCTATAATGAGGCCATTCAAGCGCTAACCGTTTGGACTTACACACTCGATAACCAAGGCTGCATGAGTTTGGATGTCAGCGTAAAATTGGCAGACCATCTTCCTCCGATGCCACGTATCGGTTTAGAGTTGGAATTACCATTGGCAGAGGAAGTCACTTGGCTAGGTTTAGGCCCATTCGAGAACTACCCTGACCGCTTGTCGGCCGCCCGCTTTGGCTTACATACTCACCCCCTAGAGTCGATGCATACACCCTATATTTTTCCAACCGATAATGGCCTACGCAGCGGCGCAAAGTGGCTAGCTGTCGGCGACCTGACGTTCACGGGCGATTTGGCATTTAGTGTTAGCCAATATAGCTTGGAGCAATTAGCGCAGGCCAAACACACCAATGAATTGAAAGCAGAAGATAAAGTGTATGTCCGTATTGATCACCAACATATGGGGGTTGGTGGCGATGACTCTTGGAGCCCAAGTGTGCATAAAGAATTTCAACTACTAGAGAAAACGTACCGATATACAGTCACGTTAAAACCTCACGCCTAGCGCTTACCCTATCGCTTCTGTTAACTTAGCCCTCAATCATCTTGAGGGCTTTTTTATCAAATGGTTAAATAAAACCTGCAACAATCGAGTTAAACGATCTTTAGCATTTGTGTTATTCACTCATCCGCTGTCTAATTAACCACAATCAGAAGAAAAGAGGCTCTATGGCGACCATTAAAGACGTTGCAAAAGAAGCAGGCGTATCCATTGCGACTACTTCACGCGTACTCAACAACGCTCCACATACCAGTGAATCAGCCATTATCGCGGTCAAAGCGGCAATGGAGAAACTAGGCTATCGCCCCAACGCCAATGCACGCGCTTTAGTTAGTAAATCCTCTAATGCAATAGGCGTTTTGGTGAATGATGTCTCTGCTCCTTTCTTTGGCACCATGGTCAAAGCAATTGACACAATAGCAAGTGAGCAAGGTAAACAGTTATTAATTGGCAGTGGTTACCATGATGCGATCAAAGAGCGCAACGCCATTAACTTACTCATTAACAGCCGTTGTGAATCGTTAGTCGTGCACAGCAAAGGCATGAGCGACGAAGAACTGACTAAGTTAGCTCAAGAAATTCCCGGCATGGTATTAATCAACCGAATCGTACCGGAAATAGCTTCCCGTTGTATCGCGCTCGACAACCACAAAGGCTCTTACATGGCGACAGAGTATTTGATTCGAAATGGCCATAAACATATCGCATACATTTGCTCAAGCCACGATATTGAAGATGCGCACGACCGCAAAACTGGCTATTTAGATGCCTTGCGTGACAATGGCATTGAACCCATTGAAGAGTACATCGAATACGGTGAACCCGATGAGCTTGGTGGAGAGCAAGCGATGGTTAACCTAATGGCCAAAAATACACCGATTACCGCGATCGCCACCTACAATGACTACATGGCTGCTGGTTGCCTCACCTTATTACAAGAAAATGGTGTCCGTATTCCCGAGAACATGTCGGTAATTGGGTTCGACGATGGGCATATCGCTCGCTATATCTACCCTCGCCTCACTACGATTCGCTATCCAATTCAAGTGATGGCTAAGCAAGCGGTGAAACTTTCATTGGAACTAGCAAGTAATGAACAAACTGAGCACCATGATCACAAGTTGTTTATGCCAATTTTGGTGAGACGTTCCTCTGTGAGTAGCATTTAACCTGACAGATATTGATTAATAGTAACGCTCTATAACATAGATACTACGGAAAACAGCAGTAAAGCCCCCATAGCACCATTAAACCAACGTACATAGCTTGGATGATTCATCCAATAACTCAGTTGTTTGCCAGCGGCTGTCCATACACTAACCGATGGAATGTTTACCAGTGCAAACACCAGTGAAATAAGTAACAACTGCGCCCAACTAGCACTCTGGTTATAAACACTCACAGCGGTTAATGCCATCGACCACCCTTTAGGATTAACCCATTGAAACAGTACTGCGGCTACAAATGACATCGGCTGATAGTGCTCAGCATTTTGTGCCGGGTTACTTAAAGCAATTTTTATGGCCAAATAAACTAAATATGCCATGCAAGTGATTTGCAAGCCTTGTTGTAACAGTGAATAGCGTTGGAACAACTCTGTTAGCCCAACACCAACTAACAACAGCATGAGGCTAAAACCAAAGGTTATACCTAACATATGGGGAATGGTACGTACAAAACCGACATTGGCTCCTGATGTCATGAGCATAATGTTGTTCGGCCCCGGTGAAAATGTTGAGACAAAGGCAAACCCAATCAATGGCCCCCACTGTGTGTAATCCATTTTTTTCTCTCTATTGATAAACGATAAGAAAATAATAATGGTATCAACTAGCAATATTGTGCTTATATTTGTTTTAAACGATAAAAATAGACAATAAAAAATACCCATGGACCGATTTGACGAAAGAATATTGCAAGAACTAAAAATTGATGGCCGAGTATCTAATGTTGAACTAGCCGAGCGAGTAGGGTTATCTCCCTCAGCAACTCTGCGACGAGTTCAAGATCTAGAACGGAAAAAGGTAATTAAAAGCTATCGTGCGATATTGGATAAAACACAGCTTGATGTCGGTTTTGTAGCTTACGTAGCGATTGGTTTAAACAGTCACACGAAAAAAGCACAACTTAGTTTCGAAGAACATGTACGTTTTGCGAAAGAAGTGGTGGAATGCCACAACATCACGGGGATGAACGAATACCTTCTCCGCGTTGAAACAAAAGATCTCGGTGCTTATAAACGCTTTCACGCAGACGTACTTGGTGAGTGTTTAACGGTAAAATCCATCAGCACGATGGTGGTGATGGATTCTCCGAAAGATGAAAGACAATGACGTTTATCAAGTAAAATCTAAGAAGTTTGGATTGCTTTTTTGTTGTGCAAAGCTATCTATATTGGACAGTGTGGTTTCGGCAATGCTCTGCAGTGCATCGGTAGTCAAGAAAGCTTGGTGACCGGTAAAAATAACATTGTGACACGCAGACAAACGTCGAAATACATCATCCACAATCACGTCATTTGATTTATCTTGGAAGAATAGTTCCTTCTCGCTCTCATAAACGTCTAAACCAAGCGCACCAATACGCCCTTGCTTAAGCGCTTCAATAGCGGCAACTGAATCTAACAACTCACCACGACTGGTGTTGATGATCATCACCCCATCTTTCATTTTCCCAAAGGAAGCCGCATCCAAAAGATGGTAATTCTCTTTTGTCATTGGACAATGTAAGGAGATGACATCAGATTGACGAATAAGCGTCTCTAATTCACAGTAAGTGGCTCCAAGCTCTTTTGCTACTTCGCTTGGATAAGGGTCAGAACACAACACGTTCATACCAAGCCCTTTCAAGATCCGAATCGTTGCCAGACCTATTTTCCCAGTGCCGATGATACCGGCGGTACGACCATGAAAGTTAAAACCAACCAAACCTTCCAGTGAGAAATTCGCTTCGCGGGTGCGCTGATACGCTTTATGGAAACGGCGATTTAATGTCATCATTAATCCCACCGTGTGTTCAGCAATCGATTCTGGTGAGTAAGCAGGTACACGAGCCACAGTAATACCGAACTCTTTTGCTGCATCCAAGTCGACATTATTAAACCCTGCGCAACGCATAGCGATCATCTTAACACCACGCACTGCAAGTTGTTCTAGAACCGTACGTGATAAATCATCATTAACGAACGCACACACCACTTCACAACCTTTGGCCATTTTGGCTGTTTTTTCAGTAAGTAAAAAGTCGTAAAAGTGATAATTGACCTGGTGGTTATTTTTAGCTTGTTCGAATGCAGCTTGGTCATAAGACTTCGTGCTAAAAAAGGCAATGTTGATCATTATTGTTCCTCATTGAGTGAGCTTTGTATTCTTTTACTTTTTCTAACAAT
This sequence comes from Vibrio sp. 1180_3, assembly GCF_029478545.1. NCBI lineage: Bacteria > Pseudomonadati > Pseudomonadota > Gammaproteobacteria > Vibrionales > Vibrionaceae > Vibrio > Vibrio sp. 1180_3. The sequence continues at coordinate 155,793 of NZ_SJFM01000004.1, read as the reverse complement.
CAGCATATCACTGATTGAAGCAATGATTGATAGTGATATGCTCCGCGAAACGCTCTTTTAGACAAAATAAGTATCGAACCAATGAGAAAGATTGAAAATAAGTAGCTGTGAAATGCAAACTAGTTAACGTACAGCAAATCGACGACGCACCTCCTTGTAGCTTTCAATCACCAAAGTGATAAAGGCACTCGATGGATGTGCATTGTTGTACTCTTCTAAAGCATAAAGATAATTTGAACGAAACTTTTCAACAGCTTCTTCTGCTGTACTCGCGTAAATGACATCATCTTCAACTTCAAAATCTAATTGTAATAGTTGCGCTTTTTCATCCGAGAATGTCTCACTACTCATATCGAGATAAGTAAATTCTTTACGTTCAGAGCCTGGTTTGCAAAAAAACTGAAATTTGGTCATCAAATAATATCCTTGTAGTTATCGTATCATTGAAATTCTTCACCGTGATTTTCGAGTACTTTATGCCCACACTTATCACAAACAACATATCGGTCAATAAGTTCTAATGATGCCAATGCTGGGCTTGCAGTTCCCGAAAAGAACCCTTCTAAAAATGCTTTAAACTGCTCCTTTCTACTTTTTCCATACTTCGAAGGCTTCTGTTTAATGATCTCTTTGTGTGGTGTTGCTTCACCACATTTTTCACAAAATCGAATATCCATACAACCAACCTTAAAACAAATAAACGATGTGTAAGATATCGGTTTTATTGGCACGATGAATGTGATCTACAACCGAGGTTCAAACTTATGATATGGAAATATTGATTGCATTAAAGTTAAAGCAATAATCGGTCGAACAACCTGTTGGTTTACGCATTCTGCACCATCCTAGGCATTGAGTATAAAAAAAGCCAGCACGATGCGGCTGGCTTCAAGAATCTGTTTGATGATATGAAAATAAGATTACTCTTCTGAGATAAGGTCAGTATCTATCTCAGGTCTCATGCCCGTTGGTTTAGCATGAATATCGGCTCTCAATTGCCCTTTGCGATTGCTTAAACCAGCTTCAAGTTTCTTCAATGCCGCAGCAATAGCCGGATACATAATGTCGTTTGTCGATTTAGCTGAAACGCGCACGCCCTCATAATTGGTGAAGATTTCTACCTCATGCTGCCCGTGTTCTTTGGTGATAATAATGTCGCAGCTGATCAATTGAGGAAAGTGAGATGAAATTTTCTCAAATTTACTTTCAATTTCTTTACGTGAGTCTTCATTAATTGATACATGATGTGTTTGAACGTTTACTTTCATATAATTATACCTTTCCAATCACTATGTCTTCTTAACCTATCAAACTCTATCCACTTTGACCAACTATAGATTCTCACATGTGTGATTAAGCTCTGTGTTATCAAATAATATTGTCTCGTCCCCTTGAATACGTCTAGCGCAAAAATAAACTCTCAGTGGTCTTGCTAGATCGATTCATTCATAGGTGAGATGGTAAACCACTAGCAACTCCATTAGAATGACGACTGAAATCACTTCTTACTCTGGATTTATGCTCAAGATATCTAACACCGTCGAACTCGCTAGTTGGGAAATTGAACTTTCAGCAATTCGCGCCATGGGTAGCGGCGGGCAGAATGTTAATAAGGTTTCTAGTGCGATACATTTACGATTTGATATTCATCGCTCTACCCTACCCGATCTTTACAAGCAAAAACTACTCGCCTTATCTGACTCAAGAATTACCAAAGAAGGTGTCATCGTTATCAAAGCTCAGTCTTATCGAACCCAAGAGCAAAACAGAGAAGATGCACTCAACCGCCTCAAAGAACTGATTCTTTCAGCAATGGTGGTCGTAAAGAAACGCACCGCAACAAAACCGACTAAAGGTTCTCAACGTCGACGGATTGAGGCGAAGAAAAGAAATGGCGCAAATAAGTCTTTGCGCGGTAAAATCGACTTTTAAAAGAGTCACAGAAGATCAATTAACTATACCTCTCTTAACAACTTGCTATTGATGACCTTGAGTGACATTCGAAAAAAAGCGAACACCTTCACTTTACACTGTAAATCCCAGCTTCATTATTAATCGGATTCAGCAGTTTTACAGTGTAAATTATCCAAAATAAAACTCAGATCATGGCGAATGGTTTGTTCAATTTGCTTACGCCCAGACAATCCAAGTTCATTGGCACAAGCCGACCAACTTTTATTCTGCAAACATTTTTTTACCAATACATCCGAAATGGAAAATGCGAATTCAGAATTGAGGCAATGGAGTACTTGCTGAATCCAAACGCTGACACTTTCAAAATCTGAACCGCCGGCACTGTAATCAGACAGTAGACGATACGGAACCATCTCGACTGGATCTGAGTTGAATACCTCACTGTTGTTAGCCATCTGCATAAGTAAAGTTCGCACCAATTCAGGTTCGATATTTTGTAATGTATCCATTAGCGAATATAAGAAATGGCGCTTAAAACGTTGTGTCGCTATTGCGATCCAAGAAAGACTTGAATCCTGAACCATGAGTAAGGAATAACAACCGCTGGCTTGATCGCGCTGTGTGCCAATTTTCACAGGAACAAAGTGTTGTGATGACCAAAAATGAATGAGCTCACTTGTCGCTCCAAAACTTGTTGCAAGATAATCGCTAGTCACCTTTTTGCTCAGCAGAGTAAGCAACTGTGCACCAACGCCTTTTCGTTGCCAATCAGGATGAACGGCTATTCGCATAATTCGCGTACAAGATTGAGAAGCCGCTTCGGCAATACCCACTTGGTTAGCAAGCGATATAGGTACAAGATGCCCCTTAGGACGACGTTGTCCTTGCTGAATAGAACGAATTAAAGGCTCATCTAATTGACCTTCGTCTACCGTTAAAATGCAGCCAAGACAACGCTTACCTAACATCGAAACATAAAGCTGCATGTTGTCATCAGCTAGTAAATGGAATAAATCATTGGGTGAAGTTTGGTAGTGTGCATTGACCAACAACGAAAAAACCTCATGCAGCAATCTTGGCTCATTGAGCATCTGCTGTTTGGGTATCAACTCCAATGTTACGTGACTAAGACTAAAAGAAGATGGCATCGCCAACGTTGGTAAGTCGTAATTAAGTAGAAAGGTTTGATATTGCCACTGTTCGAGTGGGTCCCCTTCTTTCCAACGAATAGGCTGATCAATATGGAATGACTTGACGCCAGGTCTGTGCTCTTTGAGCCAAGATTGAAACTTGAGAGTGAAACCTCGACCACACCCTTCATAGCCGTGAATCGTTGTAGAAAATACCGTGCGATGATACAGCTCGACCATCAGCTGTAGCAAGGCAAGAGGCAAAGCGGCCGCTTCATCGACCAATAGCAAATCACACTGAGGTTTGAGTTTTAGCAGTTCATCTGGCGCAACAAATTGTAGGGATGAATGCTGATAATGAAGAGCATTGGCGCTCCGACTTGAATCGGGTAGATTCAACATCGCATGTTCAAATACGGGCTTAAGCGCGTTAATTGTCGGCGCAGTGATGAGTATATTAATATTCCGCTTTTTCATCAGCTCCGCAGCAGCGATCCCTAATGCACTACTTTTTCCACGCCCGCGGTCAGCCGTAATAACTAAAGGGCGCTTACGATGGCCTTCAACGACGTGAACAATGCCTGCAATAGCTTCTTTCTGCTGTGAAAAAAGAGGAAGAGGTAATTCATCAGCAACCAATGAAGTATCAGGTAGTGCTGGCAAAGGGCGAGATTGCTCAAGCACGAGTAACTGCTCAAACGCCATATTCAGCCATTGCTGCGCAGGAGAATGACGATTTTCCTCATTCCCCATCACAAGCAAAATGCCCGCCCCTTTTAATGCACCAAGTGCAGCACTAAAACTATTGGCATCAAACCCATCACTGAGATCATAAATTAACCGTTGGCACTCTTGTCCTAGCAGCTGCTGACCTTTATTAAAAGGAACTGAACGAGTGACATCTCGAGCCGCCCCTCCTACTTGAAAACAAGTTGTAGGATTACCAGTAATTAGCAGAGTGTCGCAGACTTGATTCTGAAATAAATCATCACCACGCACTACAACACCAAAACGCCAATCAGTCAGGTTTGCCAATTCAATAAGTTGCTTTAAGTAGTCATTGATTGCTTTCATTTTTATGCCATAGCCACGATTAATCAGCCAATGTTAGCACAGGCAAAAGGCACCATAAGAATGCATAAAAATATTTTTCTTTACGACAAATTTGTTTTGCTTTAATCCGAGCACTTTTTAACTAATTATTCGCTCAACTCCAGTATGGTTCTGGACTCAAGAGGAATGAAAATGCAATGAAGACTTTCATCAAAGGATTGGTTTTATCAGCAATGCTCACCGCTTCTCAAGTAAGCGCAAATACACAAACGCTAAATGTTTACGCATGGGGCGGTTATCTGCCTGAAAAAGCACTGCAGCAATTTGAAGAGCAAGAAAATGTCACCATCAACTACTCAACTTTTGAAAATAATGAGTCAATGTATACCAAGCTCAAATTGCTTAAAGGTGGCGGTTACGATGTGGTATTTGCGTCCGCGTATTTTATCGAAAAAATGGGACGTGAAGGCCTACTTGCTGAGCTAGATCATACACAAATCCCGAATATGAAAGATGCAATGCCTTCATTGTTAGGACAAGCACACGACCCCAAAAACCGCTATTCCCTACCCTATATCTGGGGAATTACTGGCATCAGCTACAACGAAACGCTTATTCCTGAAGGAGTGACTCGTTGGGCAGATCTTTGGAACAAGCAATATAATCAACAGGTCATGCTAATTGACGATATTCGTGATGTATTCGGTATGGCACTCATTTTAAATGGCTTCAGCATCAATACCAAAAATGAACAAGAGATCGAAAAAGCCTACCAGTCACTAGAGGCGCTAAAAGATAACGTTTTGTTGTATAACTCTGATGCACCACATGTCCCCTATGTTTCAGGTGAAGCTGCTTTAGGTATGCAGTGGAATGGTAACGCTTACCAAGGCCAGGTTGAAATGCCTGAGTTGAAGTTTGTTATGCCAGAAGAAGGCGCCGTATTGTGGATGGATAATTTTACCATTCCTTCTGGTAGTAAAAATAAGGCATTAGCCCATAAGTTCATCAACTTTATGTATCAAGCCGAAAACCAAGCAGAAATAGTCAATAGCTTAGGTTACGCATCGGCGACACTAAGTGGCCGAGCATTACTTCCCGTAGAACTACGTGATAATCCAACCATTTTCCCTTCCGAATCAGATATGGCAAAAGGGGAATTCATTAACGATGTTGGCTCTGAAGCACTCGCCATTTACGAGAAATATTGGCAACGTCTAAGAAACCAATAATAGTAAACGACAAAGCCCGCAATTGCGGGCTTTGTTATAGAGCAGCAGAAAATTAATCGAGTTTACTTTGAATAAAATCTAAGATTTCTTGCATCGTTGCATCATCTACTTTTTTTAAATTCAGCGCCAAATTACTGCCATTGCGGCTATAACTTGCACGACCTTTAACAAGGTCAGTTTTGGTGGCTACTGCACGCTTAGGTGGCACCAATTCTTGGATCCATGACTCAATGGTTTCAGTCACTTCTTTGGTCAACCTAGCCACACCTTGCGCACTACCACGCTGCCATGCAAAACCTTGCTTAGATTGGCACTTTGCTAATAGTTTAGCTTGTTGTTCTGCGTCTAGCTCATGGTATTGCTTATGCAGCTTCACTATAGTCGGACGACCTAATTCAACCACATTTGGGTAGGCTTGCAGTAGCTCCAAAGGTAAAGCTGCAGCCTTTAAAGCACCACTAACTAACGCTTCACTGCATTGAAACATTTTCGCTAAGGCTTTTTGATCTTCAGCGTCTTGATTATCGAGCTTTGCCTGCATTTCTTTGCCTTTTTCGTACAAAGAAAGCGGCTTATGTGCGTTTGCAACATCAGAAAGAAATTTAGCGTGTTCAGCATTAATATCTTCGGCAACGTAAACCAGAAACTCTTTATCAGCCAGGATACAAGACATTCGACGACGGCTACCGTCTAAAACTTCTATCTTACCATCAGCTGTTTTACGCCCTACAGCAGGGTATTGCTGACCACGTTCACGTAATGTTGTGAGAACATCGGACAAAGCATGTTCGTTTAGGAAAGCTTGTTCACGTGCATTTTGCGAAAAAACGACCGTTTTATCCGCTACTTGATCAGCCGGAATACGTACTAACTCAAACGTTACCAATTCTTCGCCAGCCACTGCGAGTTCGATAACTTGAGCCTGTTCCTTAGCCGCTGTTTGTGCCTCTTGCGGGGTGGTTGCACGTCGTTTATTCGCTTTACCAAACAGTTTTGCATTTAGATCAGACGTTTTAATTGCCATGTTTTATTTACCCCTGATTAAGTGATGACCAATGACTATGAAGTACGCGCTCAAGCTCTAATGCACTTTTCTGCACGGCATCTTGTGCCGTTGCCAGCGTCTTTTTACCACCTTCAAAATCGCTGGTGGTGAGATCAAATACAGTGCTGTATGTGTCAGCACAAGTTTCAAATGCACGACTACGAGGAATCGTCGCCATCATAACTTGATCGCCTAATAAGTAGTTCATTTCGGTTAAAACCGACACTTGCTTTTTATTGTCGTCTTCAAACATAGTCGGCATCAGACGCACAAATTCGAGCCCTTTCCAATCCTCTGGAAACATTTCATACACAGTTGGCAGATGCTGGAAGAAATTGACTGTCGATGCCCAATCCAAGCGCTTTGCTGCACACGGAATCAATAACGCGTTAGAGGCATACATAGCATTCCACACTAACGGATCTACGTGTGGGCCGGTATCAATCATGATCATGTCAAAATCATCGGCTATTTTATCTATCAACTTTTCTTTTAAAAGACGCACAATATCAAGCGATTGATTTTGAGAAAGATATTGCCAAGCTTCCGCATTAAACATCGCATCTTCGGGGAAAGCTGAAATGGTTTTCAAGTTTGGATACTGCGTTGGCAACATGACATTTTTATGTAAAAACGCAGAGTCGACTTCCGTCCCTTCAGGTACATTATCGAGCATAATATCAACTGCCGAGTAGATATTACTGTGTTCAGATAAACTTATTTGCGGATTTAAAAATAGGCGCAAAGAACCTTGAGGGTCCAAGTCGATTAAACAAATACGGTAGCGTTTATCCAAATTCAGCGCTAGACAAGCGGCTAAATGTACCGCTGTCATCGATTTCCCAGTGCCACCCTTTTGGTTTTGAACATTAATAATCCAGGGTTTGTGGTCACCATGTTTTTTACGTTGATGGAATTTAGGCACACCTGCAGCGTCCATTAGCATGTGCGCTTCAGCAAGAGAAATAGAATAATGATTGGCATTATTCTTAGTAAATTGATGACCAGCTTGCTCCAATTTAGTAATTGCTTCATCCAACTTACGACGAGTTAAACCAGAACGCGTTTCCATCAGTGCTTTAGACATTGGAGGAAAGTGGTCATCACTTCGCTCTTCTAAAACAATTTCGATACGGTCAGCTTGAACTTGTTGCGTCAATTCTGCGAGTTGGTAGAGATTATCTATCGTTTGTTCTCTTTTCATTGCCAAATTCCGTAATAGGTACTTAAGCAAGAATTGTACAGCAAAAAATACAATACACAATAAAAAGGTGAACATTCACTTTTAGAGTAATGTCACATTAAATAGAAAATAAATTAGGTATTTAATGTTAGTAGCCAATTTACAAACGCAAAATGCACAGCATTATCTCAACAAACTTGGAAACATTTAAAATATTACGTTGTCACTTATTTACAATGTAAACTCACATTGATTAGAAAACATAAAACAGAATGGGATAAGAAAATTCCATCGATAATAAAAATATTAAAAAATTATAGATCCTTTAAAAAATAACCTTCGGAACGATTATAGAATCTCAGTAATTTACGGCTAGTGTCATTTTCATTCGACATCGTGAGAAAATAGTAATAAAAATCATCAATCAAGTTCGCACTAAATCGCTCGAGCTCGGTGAGGAATAGCTTTTGATCACTATAAAATGGTGGAAGCATGATCAAGGCTTATTTGATGATCATGCTTCTTGATAAAAATGGACACTTAGGAACAATGATCAAGGGTAATCTATCGCATTCTAGTGGATTAAGCCTCCGCAATGGAACCTGATCCTTTACGGATCAATGATCAAGTGCAGAATATCTACGGAAGCATGTAAAATCTCATTTAAATTACGGGGATTGTAGATGGAATCAAGTGCGAGCGTATTTCTCTTCTGTTAGTACAACATGTAGAAAAACACGAACGAAGTGAAGAACATTCAATTCAGACCTTGATCATGCTTGCTGCAATATACTTGCAACCCAATAACACCAATAGCAAAGCATGACATTGTTATTTTGAGATGAAATCGTACAAACTGTATCCAAAATTAATGAAAGAATACTTTTCATGATCATTGTTCCGTAGCCAAAGGTTAGTCCAATTTCGAATTATGATGGCGAAATCGATAACTTTCACTTCATGACTGTGGATAAGTTGTGGATGTATGATGATCATGCTTTTAAGAATACGTTGATCATTGATTCAGAACAGCAATGATCATCGTTCAACGAAATATTGATCATGCTTTCACCTAAACATTGATCATGTTTTCATAATCACGATGATCATGCTTCTGGTAGTGTTTTTTTTTTATCATTTAAAAACAGTGGATTACAAGGGAAAACATCTTCTGATCATTAGATCATATAATCAATATAGATCAGAATAATCAAAAAGATCAGTTGTTTAAAAGCAGTAAATTTTTCTTTATTTATGATCTCTTTTTCTTTATTCTGTTGGAACTATAGCGATATTACGGCCAGTGTGATACGGATCTAATCATGAACTCAGACGAAAAAATACTGATCAAAGCACCAAGAAGTCATAAAGATGGTCATCTTTTTGAAATATCTGAGGCAGCCGTAGATTGGGTTGAGCAATACCAACACTTCAAAGGCGTGACGAAAAGTATTGTTGAACTTCTTAATCTTATCTCCTTACGAGGCTTTCGGAGTCAAGACGGTTTAGTATCCACAACCGAATTAATCGAAGCAACAGATGGTCAACTAACCAGAGCTGCGATTCAGCAACGTTTACGTGCCGCAGTAAGCATCGGTTTATTTAAACAGATCCCTGTTAAATTCGAGGAAGGACTAGCTGGTAAGACGATGTTACATAAATTCGTCAACCCTAATCAATTGATCTCAGTCCTAGGATCAACGAGTTTAGTCACTGAATCAGTAAAACAAACCGAAAAACGTAAACGGTCGAAAGCATTAGCTCAAACTCAAGTAAATAAACGTTTGCTCAATGAACACGGGTTAAACATTCCACCAGCCATGAAAGATGAAGCGGATCAATTTGTCGTTTCTCCAACCAACTGGGCAGGGATTATTGACCAAGCATTAGCTCCACCAAGAACTCGTAAAAGTTACCAGAAATCAATGGTTTCAATTTCAGGTACGCGTGCGATTATTGAAACCCGCTCATCGAAGAATATCATGACGGTCGATGATTTAATGACATTGTTTGCGCTGTTTACGCTTACCGTGCAATACCATGATCATCACCAAGAAGACTACCAACTTAATACCACCCATACTCCAAATAAAACACCGCTCTACATTACGGATATTTTGTCGTTACGTGGAAAAAAGGACAGTGGGCCTGCTCGTGATTCAATTCGCGATAGTATTGATCGTATTGAATTTACCGATTTTCAACTGCACGAATTGACTGGTCGTTGGCTAAGTGAAAATATGCCGGAAGGTTTTAAGAGTGATCGATTCCGTTTTATTGCTAGAACGATCACCGCCTCAGAAGAAGCGCCAACCGAGGGAGCTGATGGCGAGATCCGGATCAAGCCCAATCTCTATATTTTAGTCTGGGAGCCGTCATTCTACGAAGAGCTGCTCACTCGTGATTATTTCTTCCTATTTCCACCAGAGATCTTGAAACAACATACCTTAGTGTTTCAATTGTACTCCTATTTTCGGAGTAGGATGTCTCGTCGCCACACAGACAGCATGCTACTTAGCGAGCTCAACCAAAAATTGGGCCGTAACATTGAATGGCGTCGTTTCTCAATGGATCTAATCCGTGAATTGAAACGGCTATCAGAAGGGAAAGGCAACGATGAGATCTTTATCGTTAACCTATGGGGTTATCATTTAACGGTAACAGCAATAACAGAAAAGAATAAGATCACGGATTACCAAGTTGATATTAAGTGCGATGTTGAAGAAGTTTTACGCTATTCACGCGCACGTACAACCAACGCTGGTAAGCGTAATATGGCTCCTACATTGCCTAATCCTCTGCGTAATGAAATTGTATCCAAGCAGAAACTGGAAGAACTGGCTGAGATTATTGATGGAGAATTTGAGCCAATTCAGCGCAAAGCACCATCACCAAAAGGCAAATTGGGACGTCGTGTTAAGCAGAGAAAACACCTTGTAGAGATCAATGCTGACGAAATCACGATAACTCTATCTAAATATACCTCTCCAGAGGCTCTAGAACGCAGTATAACAGCGTTATCTGCAATGACTGGTCACTCACCTTCATCAATTAAAGAGGAGTGTATAGAACTTATAGATAAGCTTGATTGGCTACGTGTGAGTGGTGAGATGATCCCATATGAGACGTTGAGCAAATTAATTGAGCTTTACAACACACAAAACGAGAATAAACATTTATCAATAGAACGTTTAATTTCAGGCCTCGCCGTACGCCGCAAAGTATGCAAACAGGTTTATGATGGCCACCTAGATGAATCGGTCTTTCGTGCGCTTGATGAAGTCGCTATTGGCATTTAGTAATAAACAGTTTAACAACACAATTCTGACCAGTAATTGACATTAATATTGGTTGCATTAACTATACTCGAAAACGAATAGACAACCTTTTCCCTATCTGATTGATAGATTGGCTCATATTGTTACATTCTGAATAGATTCGCGAGTTCTTTTGAGCTCGCTTTTTTTGCCCAAAATCTTACTCATGGAAGCATGATCAAGGTAACTTGTTTTCATGACATGCTGTCTTTGAGCATCCTCCATTTATTGGCTTCTCGCGCTCTTTTTCTGACTCTTTAGTTAAAACGCGCATAATAAGGAAGGTTCTTTTCGTGTATAACTGAAATAAGCAGTAATACAATCTGGCTCTATTTTTTTTGTAGGGTCATTTTATCAATGAAAAGCAAATTAGCATTACTAACTATTGCCACAGTGATTGCAGGGTGTGGAGGAGAGGATGGAAAAAGCAACTCAGCGGTGAGCAGCAATAGCAATACCTTCCTGAATTTATCCACGCTATCGACACAATCAGTGTCTCTACAACCGGTACAATGTAACCAGATGCAACTAGTTGCAAATAACTATGTTCAGCCAAATACCGTTGAGAAATGCTGGCTTTTAGAAGTTCCAGAAGACTACTCACAACCAGATGGTAAAAAAATAACCGTTGCGGTTGCTAAAACGGCCTCTCAAGGTACCAAAAAAGGTGCTTTTATACATCTCAATGGCGGGCCAGGAGGGATGTCAATCGATTGGGCTGAATACAGCAATAGTGAATTATCTGTATTGTCCGAGAATCATGATATCTACTTTGTTGATCAACGTGGTACCGGGTACTCTACTCCTTCTTTAAGCTGCAATTTTGAAGACTCAGCTACTGCGCAGCAAATCAGAGATTGCAAGAACAAATATGTCAATGACGGTGTGGACTTAAACCAATATACGAATGTAAACAATGCCCTAGATTTACTGCTGCTAGAGAAAAAGTTGGTAGAAGTTGAGGAGCTTGAAGATGGATGGAAGCTTTATGGCGTTTCATATGGTACGCGTCTTGCTATGACGATGGCTCGTGAAGAGCAAAAGCAGATCAAAGCTGGTTATCAGAGCTCCAGTGCAATTCAAATGATGGTATTAGATGGTGTCTTTCCTATTGAAATGAACGGTGTTCAGGATATGCCTTGGTCAAACTATGAAGCGCTAGACAGGATTCTTGAAGTGTGCCGTCGTAGTGTTGGATATTGTGATGAAGCGACATTTAAATCAGCACTAAATACTAAGCTTACTGAAATAGACGACAAATACTATGATATTTTTCTAAATTATCTGACCACGATAAGTATGCGGCGTGATGATAATGAACCTTTGGATGGGCAATTAAACCCAGTTGAATTTATTCAACAGTCTAAGGTAATTATTGAGTCTTTACTAGATGCTCTAATTAGTCATCGAGCTAATTCCTATGATCCTTCATATCCTAGTCAGTTTGCTGCAATGGGGTTAGCAAATATTTGTGCTGAAGAACCTGTTAAACCAAAGTACTTCACGAGTCATCACGAGAGTCGAGAAAAGTGGGGCTCTGCAGTGCAAAAAGCGGTAGATGGCAGTACTCATTTTGGCTTGACTCTAGAAGCATGTCAGGCAATTAACGTCGAGCCAGTTGATAGTAGCTTCTATGCGTCTATGGAATCAGTAAATTATCCGGTACTCATTCTGAATGGTGCCAACGATGGTATTACACCACCAGCACTCGCTGATGTGTCTGCTAAGAAGTTCACGAACATGCTCAGTTTAACTTACGACCAAGGCTCTCATGGTATTTTGACAGATGCTCAAGATTGGGCTCCTTGTCTGAAAAGTTTGGTTCTTAGCTCGATCAATGAGCCTGAAGATATGCTTAGTTTAGATACTACATGCTTAAATACTCAAGATTTTAAGTATGTTGCTGATATGAACTGATACAAGGTAACAAGCTCGCGCCCTTATAGCCAATAAAGTGGTTGTAAGGGGGCATTGTTTACTATTAGTTTTTAATGTAGATAAATTGATCCTCATTCCAAGAAAGGGACGCCATAAAGCTAACATGCGCATCAATTAAGCCTGAAGCGATAGCGTGCCATTGAGTTTGATCTTGCTGCTGACAAAATTCGAGAGAAAGAACGATAAGATGTTGCAGCCGTTTCATGCACCAATCTTTGATAATTAAGTCGGTTAACGGATCGGCACTTGTCTGCTGTAGTTTGGCGTAAGCAAACTGTAAATATTGAAAGGCAGCATCTGGTTGATTGGTTTGCTGGTGTTGAAATAAACGTAGACAACCATCCAAAAAGTAAGCAATTGCTTTACTTTGATTGTCATTGAGATCTGGCCCAAATACACTCCTTGGCACATCGATAAGTAACTGTTTAAGCGCTTGCCATTGAGTATCGTTTCGTTGCTGATGAAGCGTTTCCATTGCATGTAACCAAATCAATAACCTTGACATCATCACTCCTTCCAATCGCTTAGATTGACTATCCATTTGTAAACAAAACTTCTTTGTATATCTCTTCCCTATTTGAAGTTGCAGCGGTGTTGGTTACGGTTGCTCACCCCAATCACTTGCCACCTACCGGTAACTTCAAGTTGCTTAGGTATAGTTTGGTTTAGTTTTGAGTATTTATCTATATGGGGAAATGGCTTGAGAGTTAGGTTGAATAGGGACTGGAGAGCCAAAATGAGAGCTGGATCAGAACACATTTTTTAGGGTAATTCCTTAAATGTACTTCTACACTGATAGTTGAGCAAAGGATAAGTGAGGGATTTATTAATTAGATTCCAGAAACCCTAGCGCCAATCACATTATGAACTAAATGTTCTTAACAACAATCGGTCCCTTTGCTAAAGATTACGTGTCCCTTACATGGTTTGTTCGGAGGTAACAATGTCCATTAATTCTATTAACCATGACGAAATGACAGATATTGCAAGTAAGTGGGACTTCACGGAAGAAGTAGAAACTCAAAAACCGGTTAAAAACCTTAAATCAGCCGAAGCTCGTCGCCGCATTGAAGCATTAAGAGAGATTCGCGAAAGTGGTTTAACCATTGAGGAAGCAAAGGAGCTAGGTATACTTCACTAACGTGTTCCCCACGATTAAATTCACAAGGGTGGTCTTGGTACCACCCTTTGTATTTTCGTTTTTCTTGATTTCATACCGACAAAACGCACATTTCTACTCTTAATTTTCCCATTTCCTATGCTATATTTCGTGCCACGTATTTACTGATCTAGGCTAACTCATGTCCTTCAACCTTTCTTTACTGCCTGCTGATGAAAAAAATAAAGTGGAACTTGATAAGCAAGCCTCATTTTTAATTTGGAAACTTAAGCAGGGTAAAGCTGGGCCAGAGGAAATCACGAAACAGCAATCAAAGATTGCCAGTGAGACAGAGAAAGAGTGGTTTTTGCAGTCGGTGAACAAATACAAAAGAGTGATGGGCGTTGCGTAGCGTTCATGTCTTTGCTAAGTGGTGAATTGAAATGATCCCACTTTTTGCTAAAATCCCTCGCATAAAATTGAATTAGAGAGATCATCCCGATGGGAAGAAGTTTTGAAGTGCGCAAAGCCTCAATGGCGAAAACTCAAGGCGCAAAAATTAAAGTTTATTCCAAATACGGTAAAGAAATTTACATGTGTGCGAAAAATGGTGGTTCAGACCCAGACATGAATTTGTCTTTGCGTCACTTGATCACCAAGGCGAAAAAAGACCAAGTACCAGCTCACGTTATCGATAAAGCGCTAGACAAAGCTGCTGGCGGTGGCGGTGAAGATTACCAACCAGCTCGTTACGAAGGTTTTGGCCCTGGTGGTTCAAGCGTTATTGTTGATTGCTTGACTGACAACGGTAACCGTACTTTCCAAGATGTTCGCCAATGCTTTGTTAAGACTGGTGCCAAAATCGGTACTCCAGGTACTGTTGCGCACATGTTCGATCACCAAGCGGTATTTCAGTTTAAAGGTGATGACGAAGATTCTATCCTTGAAGCACTGATGATGGATGATGTTGACGTAACGGATGTAGAACTTGAAGATGGTGTTATCACGGTATTCGCGCCACACACTGAATTCTTCAAAGTAAAAACATCTTTGAACACGCAATTTCCTGATATCACTTTGGATGTGGAAGAGATTACTTTTGTACCTCAAACCCATACTCCAGTTACCGGTGATGATGCTGAGAAGTTCCAGAAGTTCTTAGATATGCTAGATGATTGTGATGACGTTCAGCAGGTTTACCATAACGCTGAGTTGTAATTTCATCAAAACCATATAAACCGAGCTACTAGCTCGGTTTTTTTATCTTTGCCGTGCAAAGCATGTATGTTTCTCGTCCTTATCCCTACTAAAAACAGGTATAACGAGAAGGTTATTGTCATAGATATAATGCATGCAATCCCGAAACTAGGGCAGACGCGTTGCTAATATAAGGAGAAAACAATGAAAGTGAGTTTTATTGGTCTAGGGGTCATGGGTTTTCCTATGGCGGGGCATCTGCAAGCTACGGGGTTTGATGTCACGGTTTATAACCGCACACATTCCAAAGCGCAGCAGTGGGTTGAAAAATACCAAGGCAAGCTTGCTGATAATGTAATCGATTGTGTTAAAGATGCCGATATTGTGCTGACTTGCGTGGGTAATGACGACGACGTTCGCAGTATGACGACCAGTCCATCAGGTGCGATTGCAGCAATGAAGCCTGGCTCGATTTTGGTTGATCACACCACCACATCGGCATTGCTTGCTGAAGAGCTAGAAAAGGCATCAGTAGCCGCTGGCATTCGTTTTATGGATGCTCCGGTATCTGGTGGACAAGCTGGCGCTGAAAATGGTGTATTGACAATTATGTGCGGTGGAGACCAGGCTCTCTTCGATACGCTGCAACCTATTTTTGCCGCTTATGGTAAATCATCGGTACTGATGGGGAGAGTAGGGCAAGGTCAGCGCGCAAAAATGGTCAATCAGATATGCATTGCAGGGGTATTAAATGGTTTGTCTGAAGGACTTATTTTGGCGGAAAAGTCTGGGTTAGATATTGCTACTTTAGTGGATTGCTTAAAAAATGGTGCGGCAGGCTCATGGCAGATGGAAAATCGTGCGGTGAATATGTCAATGGGCAAATTTGATTATGGATTCGCCATTGATTGGATGATTAAAGACTTAGGTTTTTGCCTTGATGAAGCACAGCGCCAAGGAGTGAAACTACCAATGACAGAGAATACGATCCAAGCTTATCAATCTCTATCCGCTCAAGGTGATGGAAGAATGGATACTTCAGTGCTCATTAAAGCGATAAAACAGCACGCTTAAAACTTTCAGCACAAATAAAAAGCCTTTGATTGGTCTTTAGGGGCTTTTTTACAACACATTGATATACCCTTCCTGCTTGAAGTTGCAGCGGTGTTGCTACGTTCGTTTACTCCAATCACATAGTTTATCTATGCTCATGGGGATGAACTCACTTGTTGCCTACCTGCGACTTCAAGTTGTTTGGGTATAGTGTAAATATCAACAATATTAGTCTTCGTTTCCTGCCTGAACTAGCATATTTTCGTTGAATCATTCCAAACTAATCTTGTGAATAGTATTTAAGTTATTTGCTAACGTTGGGTAACATAAACACCCATCTACCGATGTTTATATTCTTTAAAATTATAGCTTTTCACCTCAAAAATGTTGGATCATAAATAAAGTTTACACTGTAAATAATTTATTGAAATGAAGTTCCCCAAGTCATGTTTCATATTATTTTTAGTCTTACTATCTCTGATTAAAAATTTTAATTATTAATGAGTTACAACTTTTTTCTGTATTGTTTGCTTTTTTATCTTCTCTTTTTGTTGTTATGCAGCCGCTTGCTAATTAAGTATTACCTTCTACACTCAAAATCAGGCTTAAAACAAAATAATTAGAAAAATAATAATACATAAGGGTTGGTATGGATTTAACGTTGGCTGAGTCTTTGGAAATTTCAACGGTGTTGGATTCCAAAGCTCAATATCTAGAATGGCTTAAACAAAATTCCCCTCTGCGCATTGATGCCTCTCTCGTGGCACATGTTGATGCCGCAGGAATTCAATTACTCGCTTCATTCTTTATGACAGCGAGGCATGCCAACATCGATATCAGCTTAGTAAACGCAACAAATACACTCACTGAAGGGATTACAGTGCTGGCTTTAGAAGGCCTGTTCTCAGAGTAATCGGGTTTTGTAAGGAAAAATCTATGACAAAGATTCTCGCTGTTGACGATTCTGTTTCAATCCGCCAAATGCTTAGTCACACATTGAAAGATGCGGGCTATGAGGTTGAAACAGCCAATGATGGAAGTGATGCGTTGCGCAAGGCGCAGCAGACAAAGTTTGACGTTGTTATCTCTGACGTCAACATGCCCATCATGGGCGGGTTTGATTTGGTAAGAGCAATAAGAGGGAAACCACAGTACAAATTCATCCCCATTTTAATGCTAACGACTGAAACCAGTATGGAAAAAAAGCAAGAGGGAAAATCAGCAGGAGCAACGGGGTGGTTGGTCAAGCCATTTAACCCTGACACTTTATTAAAAACACTGAAACGCGTTATTTAAAAATAGAACCATATAAAAAAATACCATCATAAATAACAATATCAATTGGCAGGAATATCTATGGCTCTAGACATGGAAATGTTGCGCAAGATGTTTTACGAAGAATGTCGTGAAAATCTTGAAGTACTTGAAAGTGTACTACTTAACCTTGATCCTCTCGAGGTTGACAGCGAGACCATTAATACTATTTTTCGTGCCGCTCATTCGATAAAAGGTGGAGCCGCTACGTTTAACTTACTTGATATCAGTGAGTTCACTCACTCGGTTGAAGCGTATTTGGATCTGGTGCGAAATGAACAAGCAACGTTAACTGCTCAAAGTGTTGATATTCTCCTTAAAGGTGGCGATTGCATCCGAAACATGCTCGAAGGACACGAAAGTGGTATCGATGTTGATCATGATCTTAAACAAAAAGTTAGTCTGTCTTTGCAAACGTTATTGTCGGGAAATAATGAAGAGCAAGTACTGGATAATGATCAGCACCAAAACGCTGAATTAAAGAGCCCTCTCGAAAGTCATAACGCAAACACCCGTTGGGAGATCGTCTTTTCGCCTCATCAAGAACTGTTTTTTAGCGGTAATGATCCATTGAGACTCTTACGCGAACTCAAAGAACTCGATGAGCAATGCATTATAGAGGTTCAGCAAGATACTCTTCCCGAGCTTGCTGAAATCGAGGCTGAACTTTGCTATTTAGGTTGGACGATTACCTTAAATGGTGGCATTGATGAAAACGATATTCGTGAGATTTTCGAATGGGTTGAAGATCAATGTGACTTGGCGATTTCACGGCTAGAGATCGGCGTTCAAATGACACCTCCTCATGCAGATCAACCGACAGTAGAATCGAGCAATAGGCAGGAAGACGTCTTATCTGTTGTGACGATACCAACTTCTGACCCTTCTCCTAAAGCAACTAAAGCGGCGAAACCCGAATCGAGTGTTAGCTCGATTCGGGTTGATATCGATAAAGTTGATAGCTTAATTAACCTAGTAGGGGAGTTAGTCATTACGCAATCAATGCTGACTGAAATTGGTAATGATTTCAGTATGGATAAGCTGGAAAAACTTAAAGCTGGCCTCGCTCAACTGCTACAAAATAGTAAAGATCTACAAGAAAATGTACTGAATATCAGAATGTTACCCATGAGTTTTGCTTTTAGCCGTTTTCCTCGCTTAGTTCGAGATTTGTGCGGTCGGCTTGAAAAGAAAGTTGAACTGAATATTGTCGGAGAAAACACCGAGTTAGATAAAACGGTATTGGAACGCATTGTTGATCCACTAGTACACCTAGTGCGAAATGGCATTGATCACGGTATTGAACAGCCGCAAATTCGCCTTGATCAAGGCAAGGTGGAAACCGGTACGATAGAACTCCATGCTTACCACCAAGGTGGTTCAATTATTGTTGAAGTAAAAGATGATGGTGCAGGTATTGATTGTGAAAGAATATGGCAAAAAGCCATAGAAAAAGGTGTGCTTCCTAAAGACTCTCGGCGTGAAGACATCTCTGATAAACAGATACTTAACCTTATTTTCGCCCCCGGTTTTTCAACAGCAGAGCAAGTTTCAGATATCTCTGGTCGAGGTGTCGGCATGGATGTGGTGAAACGAAACATTGAAGAGCTCGGTGGCCATATTGAAGTGGAATCAACGCTTGGTAAAGGCAGTCATTTCACCATTAGCTTACCGCTCACCTTAGCCATTTTGGACGGGCAATTAGTTAAAGTAGGCGGTGAAGTTTATATCATTCCTCTTCTGACGATCATCGAATCTATTCAAATTAATCATGCCAACATTAAATATGCCGCTGGTGGGGTTGAACTGTACCGCTTACGGGAAGAAAACATCCCTATCTTACGTCTGCAAGATGAGCTTGAGATGGGGGAAAGTGGAGAGTTAAGCGATAGGATTATTTGCTTTGTCGAGGCGGCAGGCAACCGAGTCGGGCTATTGGTCGATGAGTTATTGGATCAGCAGCAAGTTGTGATTAAAAGCTTAGATTCCAATTACAGCAAAGTATCCGGTATCTCGGGCGCTACGATTTTAGGCGACGGCTCAGTTTCTCTGATATTAGATATTCAAGGCTTAATTTCAGCGTACTCAAATCGCCGTTCAAATCCCTCATCCAAAATTATTGCAGCCTAATAAAGATGAAAAGGAAGAAGGAATGGAAGCAGAATATTCATCAACTCATCAAAAGACGGCTCAAGCGCAAAGCGTGTTGAATGCATTGTATGAAGAACGCAGCAGCGCCGCTGATTTTCTAAGTTTCCATCTTGCTAAAGAACTTTATGGCGTCGCCATTCAGGATGTGGAAGAGATTAGAGTATGGGAACAACCCACGCCAATTCCTCATGCTCCTGAATTTGTCAAAGGGGTCATCAATATGCGGGGAATGATCGTGCCTATTATTGATCTGCGCATTCGCTTTGGGGTGTCACCTTGTGAGTACTTACCAACTACTGTCGTATTGGTATTGCACTGTCAGCAAGAAGAGCAACAAAGAGTGATGGGTTTGGTTGTTGACGCTGTGAGTGATGTGATTGCTCAAGGTGAGAATGTGCTCTTTCCTGCGATTGGTGAAACTACCGCGGCGTCTTACTTACTGGGTTTACTCAATGTTGGTGATGAGGTGATGTCACTGCTTGATACCTATGAGCTTCTTGATATGCAGCGCATTTTAGGTGGGGAGTAGCTGATGCCGACACAAGAATTTCTCAGTTTTGTGCTTGACGGTGATGAGTACGCGGTACCAATTTTGGACGTACGTGAGGTTCGAGGTTGGAATGACGTTCGTGCGGTACCCAATGCCCCCGACTATTTGATTGGATTGCTCGATATCCGCGGTGAATACGTTCCGATTGTTGACTTGCGGTTACGTTTTCATTTGTCACCTGCACAAATAGGCGCCACAACGGTTGTCATTGTCCTCAATGATAGTCACAACAATCCATTAGGGGTCATTGTCGATGGTGTTTCCGAGGTTTATGACCTGAGTTTAGAGCAAATTAAACCAGTCCCAGCCTTATCGTCATCGGTCGATCAGCGTTTTATGAAAGGGATCGCCTCTGTAGCTAATGGTCATTTGATCTTAATTAATATCGAGGCCCTTTTTGATGTAACAGGGCTAAACCAGACGTTTGTAGAAGAAGCTATTATGTGAGGGAATACTCATGGCATTTTGGAATAGAAAACCAGCAACCACAACGCAATTTGTTCCACCGGTAAATGATCCGCTAGTCGATGAAAATGAAGGGATGTCAAACCAGCAACTTCTCTCTGCACTCAATGCGGCAAAAACCGCATTGATGATGATTGATAGAGATTTTCAAATAACCTATCTCAATAAACAATCATTGACTTTGCTTAAACAGCATGAAGCTCTGTTTCAAAGTGTTTGGCCTGGCTTTCGAGCTGACGAATCATTTTTAATGGGTTATTGCATTGATGGTTTTCATGTTAACCCACAGCACCAACGTCAAATGCTCTCTACACCGGCAAACCTACCGTTTACGACCGTCATTGATATTAAAGGGGTGAAAATCGAACTGAACGTTGGGGCGATCATCGATGAAAATGGGGCTTATACTGGCAATACATTAGAGTGGCGAGATGTCACCGCCATACGCCGGCAAGAAGATGAAGTGGCGCGTTTGCGCGCCGCGGTTGACCAGGCTCAAACCGCGATGGTTATGATCGATCGTGACCTTCTTATTACCTACATTAACCAACAAACATTGGCATTATTTGCTAAGCATGAAAGCACCATGCGCACCGTGTGGTCAGGCTTTACTGCTTCTGCTGAATGGTTGTTAGGGCGCTGTATTGATGAGTTCCACCAACACCCTGCGCATCAACGAAAATTGCTCAGCGACCCTACTAATTTGCCTTACAGCACGGACATTTCGATTGGTGATCTCAAAATTGAACTAAACGTTGCGGCAATTCATGACTTAAATGGCCAGTACATTGGCAATACATTGGAGTGGCGAGACGTCACAGAGGAGCGAGCTAAAGAGCAACAAATTGGTCGCTTGGCGTCTGCCGTCGAGGGTATGACCACCAACCTGATGATGGCGGATAAAAACGGCATTATTCAGTATCTCAATCCATCGTTATCTAAGTTGATGCACAGCCGAGAAAGCGATTTACGTAAAGTATTATCGAGCTTTGATGCCAGTAACCTAGTAGGAAAGAACATTGATGTGTTCCATAAAAATCCGGGCCACCAGCGCAGCATTATTTCAGACCCAGATCGCCTGCCTTTTTCATCGAATATTAAAGTGGGAACATTAGAATTTAACTTAACTTGTATCGCGATGCGCAATAGCAAGGGTGAGTATATTGGTCCGGCATTGCAGTGGGTCGATATTACCGAGCAGCAAGACGGCCAGCGCCAAGTTGAAAGCTTGATACAAAAGGCGATTGCTGGCGAGCTGAATGAGCGAATCGATACCACAGTATACAGTGGGTTCATGCGTGAATTAGGCGAAGGAATCAATAATTTACTTGATACACTCGTGGCACCTCTAGGCCAATGTATTGATGTGATGAGTAAAGTGGCGGAAGGTGACCTTAATACCAAAATGGAAGAAGGCAGCCAAGGTGAGTTTGGTCGTCTTACTGATGCAGTCAATACGTCCATTACCAATTTACGCGATATGGTCGATAAAATTACGGTTTCGTCTGCACGTGTCGCGACAGCATCAACTGAAATTGCCGATGGTAATAATGATTTAAGCCAGCGAGTAGAAGCACAAGCTTCGAATCTAGAACAAACCGCCGCTAGTATGGAAGAGATGACCGCAACTGTTCGTCAAAACGCCGATAATGCCAAAGGCGCGAATGAATTAGCTGATGATGCCGCCAAAAAAGCAGGCAAAGGTGGGGAAGTGGTTGGCGAAGCGATCTCTGCGATGGCCGAAATTAACAGTGCCAGTAAAAAGATTGCAGACATTATTGGTGTGATAGATGAAATTGCTTTCCAGACAAACTTACTCGCCCTAAATGCCGCCGTTGAAGCAGCGCGAGCTGGAGAGCAAGGCCGTGGTTTTGCAGTTGTGGCAGGAGAAGTGCGTAACTTAGCGCAGCGCAGTGCAGCAGCAGCCAAAGAAATTAAAGGGCTTATCAAAGACAGTGTTGAGAAGGTCGAAGAAGGTTCGCGTTTGGTGGATGAATCTGGCGCGACGTTGAAAGAAATTGTCGATGCTGTAGCGCGAGTTTCTGATCTTATTGCCCAAATAGCCTCTTCTAGTATTGAACAGTCAACCGGTATTGATGAAATTAATCGAGCTGTCTCCGCAATGGATGAGATGACACAACAAAATGCTTCCCTAGTTGAACAAACGTCGGCAGCAAGCCAGTCATTGAAAGATGAAGGTAAAGAGCTGCTCAACTTAATGAATTACTTTGCGACAGATAGCAATATCACCACTTTCGAATCGAAAAAGCCGCATAGAGTTGCCCGAACCACTAAAGCTAATGTGAGTGATATCCGATCACCAACCAAAGTGGTTAATTCAAAGCTCAATCTTGCTGAGGACGGAGATGAATGGGAAGAATTCTAACCGGTGCGACTGCGATGAATATTAACCAAGAGTTTGAGTTAACAGATAGCGACTTCAAATTCATTCAGTGGTTCATGCATAAAACGGTGGGTATTTATCTCTCAGACGCTAAGCGAGCCATGGTTTATGGGCGGATCAGTCGTCAGATGCGCAAACGTGGTGTGCAACGGTTTAGTGATTATAAGCAGCTTATTGAGCAAAATGAGCAAGAGCGTATTCACTTTATTAATACACTGACGACTAATAAAACACAGTTTTTCCGTGAGTATCATCATTTTGAGTTCTTAGAAAAAGTGTTATTAGCAGAGTGGAAAGCTCAACAGGTTAGCCATCCTAAAATTTGGTCAGCAGGGTGTTCAACTGGTGAAGAACCGTACAGCTTTATTGCATCACTTTATTGCTCCGGTTTATTTGATTTTGCCCAGGATATCGATATTTATGCGACCGATTTAGATACTCAAGTGTTGGCGCATGCGCAAGCTGGAATTTATTCAGCTGAAGCAGCCACGACAATCCCGGAACCGTATTTAAAAAAGTGTTTTTTAAAAGGCGTCGGTGCGCAGCATGGGAAGATGAAGATAGCCAGTAAATTACAAAGCTATGTTCATTTTCAGCAACTTAATTTGTTATCTCGATGGACAGTACCTAATAACCTAGACCTGATTTCATGCCGTAATGTCATGATTTATTTTGATAAACCTACGCAGGAGGCCTTGATTAAACGATTTTATGATTGGCTAAAACCTAATGGGGTTTTACTTCTTGGTCACTCAGAAAGTGTCGGGCGATGTGCTGATCTATTCCATCATCTTGGCCACACCATTTATGTGAAGCTATAAGGTAATTAAACATGGCATCGTCAGCGATTCACTCAACAGAGGATAACCGACATTTTAATCGGTTCCACCACCCACAAAAGAATGTGGATTGGGTGAAAGTGCTGCCCGGAGGTATTTATTGTACTAACCGTCAAGAAATTATCTGTACTGGTTTGGGATCGTGCGTGGCTGCATGTATATGGGACCCTGAAGCGAAAGTTGGAGGAATGAACCATTTCCTATTGCCATTTGATAATTATTCACAAATTGACCATTGGAAACCAGATGAAGTTGCATCTACGGCTTCAAGATATGGCTGTTATGCCATGGAATTACTGATTAACCAATTAATAAAAATGGGGGCTGATCGCCAGCGATTAAGAGTTAAATTATTTGGTGGTGCTCAAATGCTCGATTTGAAGATTATGATTGGCCAGAAAAATATTGATTTCATAACCCGTTACGCGAAACAAGAACAGCTCATTGTTGCAGCGAAAGACCTAGGTGGTTGTGAACCAAGAAAAGTGATGTTTGATCCATTAACAGGCAGAGCGTGGTTGAAAAGGATTCCATTTAGTGACGCTATTTTGCTCAGTAATCAAGAAAAGAGGTATGCCACACAGTTGGAACGTGAAACTCATAACAAACAGAATGATGCGGAGTTATTTGAATGAGTAAGAAGATCAAAGTGTTGGTTGTGGATGATTCTCCTGTTTTCAGAGCCTTATTATCTGAGTTGATCAATGCAGACCCTATGTTGGAAGTCGTGGCAATGGCGGAAGATCCTTATCAGGCAAGAGAGCTGATAAAAAAGCATAACCCAGACGTGCTGACGTTAGATATTGAAATGCCAAAAATGAACGGTGTGCAGTTTTTAAAAAATTTGATGCGCTTGAGGCCGATGCCTGTGGTGATGATCTCAACACTCGCGCAGCACGGGGCTGAAGCCACTTTAGAAGCTTTAGAGGCGGGAGCTGTCGATTATTTTCCCAAACCTGCCATTGAAAATACGGCCGAAATGGTCAGCTATAAGCAACTGGTGAATGAAAAGCTCAAAATGGCCGCAGGTGCAAACATCGTTCAGCCAAATCACCATGCTAATGTCACTGAAAAATTGGTTAGCAGCCACGCACAGACTGCTTACCAATTGATTGCGATTGGTGCGTCTACCGGGGGAACGGAGGCTGTGAAAAACGTATTATCTGCATTGCCATCCGGCTTACCGCCGATAGTGATTACTCAGCACATTAGCGCAATGTTTACTCGCCCATTTGCTGAACGTTTAAACAAAAACAGCGCAATTGAGGTTCGTGAGCTTTCTACTCATCAGGCGCCATTAGTCAATGGGTGTGCTTACCTTGCCCCTGGAGACAAACATTTAATTGTGATTAAAAAAGGAGCCCATCTTTATTGTCAGCTTGATGATCGCCCTGCGGTAAATCGGCATAAGCCTTCTGTTGACGTCATGTTTGACGCTGTTGCTGAAGTGGTTGGTGATAAAGCCATCGGTGTTCTCTTGACTGGAATGGGTAAAGATGGAGCGCAAGGTATGCTAAAGATGAAACAACATGGTGCTTTTACTATCGCTCAGGACGAACAGAGTTCCATTGTATGGGGAATGCCAAAAGCGGCGGTTGATATCGGTGCTGTTCAGCATATCAAAGCGCTGAGTGCGATTCCTCAATGGATATGTGATGAGCTTTATCCGTAATTGGTAAACATTTACTTTCAAGGAATGGGCAATGAGTAATATAACAATCACCCAGAAAGCAAAATACATATTGGCTTTAGTTGTGCAGATAAGCGCATTGTTAGTTGCTATGTTTTATTCTGATTTGAGTTGGCACATTGGTGTATGGATTCTTGCGGCATTTATTCCTTGGTTTATCTTGCCGCTAAGCCTTAAAAGTAACAGTAAACTTTCGTCATCATCCCCCACAGTTCAAGGAAATACTTCGCTTGATTCAATGAAATATATCCAACAAATAGAGCAGTTATTTACTGAGACATTACCTAAAGTCAGTGAACCTTTAGCAATGCAACGCACTGTTATTGATGAATCTATCGAAACGCTCAATGACAGTTTTTTCGGTTTGCAAAGTGTCAGTGAAAAGCAAAGTTTAATCTCTAGCACATTGGTTAACAATTTACTTGCTAACCAAGGCAGTGAATATGATTTAACCACAGTTTTACCACGTACTGAGGCGATAATTGATAATTTTGTACAAACGCTAATTGATATTTCTGAGAAGAGTATTTCCGCGGTACACAGTATCCATGATATGTCCGAAAAACTCGATACGGTGTTTAAATTATTGGCGCAAGTACGAGGTTTATCAGAGCAAACGAACCTGCTAGCACTCAATGCAGCGATAGAGGCGGCGAGGGCTGGGGAGGCTGGGCGAGGGTTTGCTGTTGTTGCTCAAGAGGTTCGTGAACTGTCGGTAAAAGCTCGAGATCTTAATGGAAAAATAGAATCGGAAATTAATGTGGCACTACAAACGGTTCAACAAGCAAACCAAACGGTTGGTGATATGGCCTCGATAGATATGACTCATGTCATTGAATCTAAAGAAAAAGTAGATCACATGCTACGTGGTGTACAACAAATAAATACCGAAATTGAACAAGAAGTACAAAAGATTCAAGAGTTAGGATATGAGTTAACAACGCAAGTGGGAAATGGTGTTCGCTCACTCCAGTTTGCCGACATAGTTGTGCAGCAAGGTGAGTATGCGCAAACATCGATCATGTATATGCAAGAAGCTATCGAGCTTTTGAAAGCGGTCCACAGTCAGAATATGTCGAAAGACTTATTAGCTGAACAGCTTCAGCAATTGACGGAACGATTGCGCAACCGAAATGCACCAGCTGCCAACCAAACCAGTATGGATGAAGGTGATGTTGAGCTGTTTTAGGAGAAAGGTACATGAGTATTGAAAGTGAAGTGGATAACAACACCAAACATATCACCATTGCAATAGAAGGTGCTTTTGGATTTGGTTTAGTAAAAGATTTTCGTAGTAGTTATTCCCCCTACCGAGATTATCGATTCACCATTGATTTGCGTAAAGTCGATTACATTGATAGCGCTGGCCTTGGCATGTTACTGAATATGCATAAATATCTTGAACAGAGTGATGGGATGATCCGCATTATAAACACCTTACCTCAAGTCAAGAAAATTTTGCTTATTTCGCGGTTTGATAAAAAGTTTTCTATTGAATAAAACTTAAAAGGAGCAGGTTATGCGAGTAATGATCGTTGATGACCATGCGACGAATAGAGAACTGTGTCGATTTATCTTGTCTCATATCGTCGAGCATATCGATACCTTTGAAAATGGCGAAGGTGTCGTTGAGGCAATGCTAGCAATGGACGAGTTGCCTGACATTATTTTGCTTGATGTAATGATGCCAATTAAGAACGGCTTTGCAACGGCCAAGGAGATACGCCAAGCATTTCCTTACCACCATATCCCGATCATTTTCCTGACTGTCTTAGACGACCACGATTCTTATGAACGTTGCTTATCTCTAGGTGATGATTTTATTCTGAAACCGGTTGAGCGGAGTGTGTTGATTGCAAAAGTTCAAGCACACTACCGCATTGTAAAAATGCATAATGAAGTCACTTTGCAAAGAGATGAACTCCATCATTTTAATGAGCAGGTGCAATATGACTACGCTATTGCCGAGTCCATTTTTACTAACCTAATGGATGAGATGAGCACCAAGGTGAGTAACATTTATGGGATAAATTATATCTCGACACCTTCTACTATTTTTAATGGTGATCTCATTGTAGTAGCAAATCGACCATACGGCGGTGTGTATGTGATGGTTGCGGATGCTACCGGGCATGGTTTGCCTGCCGCTATATCAACCATTCCTGCGACACGAACTTTTTTTACTATGACAGAGAAAGGGATGTCGCTTGGAGAAATTGTCGAAGAAGTGAATAATGCACTCGTGAAATTTCTGCCGATAGGCATGATGCTTGCCGCTAGTGTGTTTGAGATTAGAGCGAATGGATTAGAAGTATCATGGTGGGGAGGGGGATTACCCGATGGTTATTTGCTCGACAGTGACGGACAAATTGTTCGACGCTTAGTCTCTTCACATATGCCATTGGGAGTGCTTGAACCTGATGAATTCGAAGTGAATTTGGTGCATTTTAAGCTAGAACCTAATCAAAGAATTATTTGTTATACCGATGGTATTACCGAAGCGATGAACGAAAAAGGAGAGCAGTTTGGCCAGCAACGTTTAGAGCAAGTGTTACAAAGAAGTCGCCAAGATCTTATCGCAGATCTGTATGAGGAAGTGCGTCAATTTGCCAATCGGGGACGTGGTGATGATTTGTCGATCCTTTCTATGACCTTTCCTATCACAAATCGTAATGATGTGCTTGCGCCGCAGAAGAAAACGGTCCTTTGCTCTATTCCAATGCAAAGTCATTTGCATTTTCCCGCCAGTATCCTCAAAAAGACAGCGATCATGAATGAAGTTCGCAATATTATGCGAGGCATTGTCAGCAGTGGTGCTCATCTTGATTTAGCCTGTTCTGTACTTTCTGAGTTGTTCGCTAATGCCATTGAGCATGGCCTACTGAAATTGGACTCTGCATTAAAGGATGACCCGGAAGGATTCTTTGCTTTTTATGAGCTACGAGAGAAGCGAATGAGCGAGTTGGATGAAAGTTATTGGGTTAATTTGGACGTGGACTACGACCCTGATCGCTCGCAAGTGACTTTTTTACTTGAGCATAATGGTGATGGGTTTGATTATAAGAACCTAGTTGACCAGAATAACGATAAAACGCATGGTCGAGGAGTGATACTAGTGTCTGAGCTTTGTGAATCATTTGAATACTCAAAACATGGACGATGTGTGAAGGCTATTTATTCACTCAACGCGTAGTAGAATACGCTATCAAGCATGCCAATGAATAGTTACAAAGTGACTTATTACATATCAAAAGTGCCCATTTATCTCAATCCATCCTATTCTTTAGACAGTATTGGGTGAGTTTGGTCATCACTAAGTGATGTATCCCTTAGTTTGATTGTCGATATATTTAGCCCGCTCATTAAATTGTATACACTGCCAAGTAAAGGATGATTGAACGTGTGGGTTGAGTAATATGTGGACAAGCTTTATCTCGTTTTCACAAGACAAAATACAAGTGATAGCGCAGCTTCCAGGAACGGAGTCTGTCGATAAGCGTTTTGATCAGACTGGCTTGAAAGAAGCATTATTGGAGCTTGGTGCTGCGAATTACTTTTTAGATGAAGCTGAAATCACACGTTTTATTAATTGTGCCAAAGAAGGAAAAGGTGAAGCCTTTTCCGGTATTGCTATTGCCTGCATGAAGCATGCAACCGTCGAAGTGGTATTGAGTGATAATGACATGCTTGCAAGCATGGTTGTTACGGGAGCTTACGGCGGAAGAGCGTTACGAGGAAGTGAGGTAGTACACGCGTTAGCACAGTCTCATGTAACGAAAGGTATTAATAAATTAGCGTTAAAAAAAGTGCTAATGGTGAGCCACACTTTAAAAGGTGGCGAAACCTTCAACCAACCAGTAGCACAAGGAAAAGAGCCAATTCAGGGTAAAGATACGCAGTTTATTGCTTTAGTTGAGGATGTTACTAAGCGTGTTTTAGCTCCAGCCAAAAAGCCAGGCCAAGATAAAGTCGATATGCGTAACCTCGGTGAAACGATCACCGTTGGCCAAGATGACGCAGTGATGCGTCGTATTCCAGCCACTAAAGGTACGCCTGGCTACACCGTTCAAGGCAAAATTATTCCACCTAAGCCGGGTACAGATTCAGCATTGGTTGCCGGTAAAGGTTCTTATATATCACCTAATGATCCTAATTTATTGCTGTCTAGCCAGGCTGGCATGCCAATACTCAAGAGCAAAACGGTGGATGTGGATAATGCACTATGCTTAAACAATGTTAGTGTTGCTACCGGTCACGTGAAGTTTAAAGGCTGTGTCGTGATCACTGGGGATGTTGAACCAGGCATGATTGTGCGTGCTACGGGCTCAATCACCATCGGTGGGTTTATTGAGTCTGCTGATGTTCAGGCACAAGATAACATTGAAGTTGGAAAAGGTATTATTGGTCATACGGTATCGGAAGGTGAACCCAAGAGCTGTATTGTCAAATCAGGTGGTTCGATTACAGCAAATTATGCTCAATTTAGTGAACTACAAGCCGCGGAAGATATTAATCTAGCGGTACATAGTATGAGTAATGAGTTGCGTTGTGGCAATGAGCTGAAAGTTATTGATAGTAAAGAAAAACAAGGTACATTGAGCGGCGGTCATGCCAAAGTTGGTGGCAAGGTTGTCTGCTTTAATCTGGGGGTTGAAGGGGATACCGCTACTCATGTGCAGGCTTTTGCTCGCTATGCCATGTATAAAGATCGCATAGCCAAACACAAAGATCAGTATACCCAAGCTCAAGAAGCCACTATGGACGTGATCCGCCAAGAAATTGAGTTTAAGAAAAAGCCGAAAGCTGAAAGGACCGAAGAGCAGCAGCTTAAAATTGAACAATTTAAGCAACAGTCAAATGAACGCTTAGAAAAAGCCAAAACAGCGTTAGAGATACTCACGGATGAGTTTGAACAGTTACTTGAGATCAACACAATAGAAGCCAAAAATAAAGTATACACTCATGTCACTGTGCAATTTGGTGATGAACGTGTCGTCACCAAGCGGGTACATGGCGCAAGTATATTTTCGTTCAATCAGTACGATATTAAGTGTGCATCTATGCTTGAAGAAGAGGATGTTGGAGGGATATAACTAACCTCACTTATTATTTAAAAAACGGGGAGTGTAGTGCTCCCCGTTTTTGTACTAATTACAATAAGTAATCGGTATTACTGTACTGCGCGAACCTTACCTTGCTTGAGGTCATTCAACACCATAGATTTTGGACCATCGGCGATGACGCAACCTTTTTCCATCACAATCACGCGATCAACGATATCCAACATTGATGTTTTATGTGTAATCAATATCAAGGTTTCACTTGGTGTTAGTTGGGATAACTGATGCTTTATGTGCATTTCAGAGCGGTTATCCATTGCGCTGGTGGGTTCATCCAGTAAAAGCACAGGTGGTCTGCCTAAAAGAGCGCGAGCGATAGCAATCGCTTGTCGTTGCCCACCTGAGAGAAGTAAACCCCCTTCACCGACTTGGCGCTCTAATCCTGCAGGATCTTGCTGAGTAAATACTGTCACTCCAGCTCGGTTCGCTGCATCCATAACATCTCTGTCATCGACTAAAGGTCGACCTAGGGTGATGTTGTCTCGAATAGAGCCATAGAACAGGTTGCTATCTTGTGGCACACAGCCAATATTACGGCGTACATCAATGTGATGAAGTTGTGCAATATCGGTGTCATCGATGCGTACATGGCCTTCTGTTGGTTGGTACAGCCCCATGATCAGGCGTTCTAACGTCGTTTTCCCCGAACCGATACGGCCAATGATAGCAACCTTCTCTCCAGGGGTGATCGTGATACTCAAATTGCGAATAGAAGCGACTGGCGAATCAGGGTAATGAAAGGTGACGTTATCAAGTTCAATCTTCCCTTGCACTATTGGACGGTGAATATAACGCTTACCTTTTTCTTGTTCATCAGGCATTTGCATTACTTGTTCAATGATTTTTAGGGAGGATTTCGCTTGATTATAACGGGTAGAAAGCAGTGAAAGTTGGACCATTGGCCCAATGGCACGTCCACTCAACATGGTAGCGGCAATAAGGCCACCCATAGTGAGATCACCGGAAGAAATTAAATACACGCCAAAAATGATCATCCCCACATTTGCCGCTTGTTGAACAAAGCCTGCGGTATTTTGGATGCCATCGGTAATACGGCGGCTTTTTATATTCCAATTGGCCATATGTGCGACCGCTTCTTCCCAGCGGTATTGGAACTGACTTTGAGCACCAAATAATTTTACGGTTTCTAACCCTGCCAAGCTCTCTATTAAGTTTGCGTATTTTTGTGAGGCTAGGCGAGAACCCTCTTCTATTGCTCGTCGTAACGGCGCTTGAATGAGAAGAGAATAGATAGCAATGATAAGCACGCCCGCAATGGGCACAAGCACTAAATTGCCAGCCATAAACCAAATCAGGAGAAGAAATAGCAGCGCGAATGGAAGGTCGATCAATGATGAAATTGTTGCTGAGGTAAAAAATTCACGAATCGACTCAAATTCCTGTAGGTGGCGTGCAAATGCGCCTACTGATGGAGGACGTGATTCCATGCGGATTCCCATCACTTTGCTAAACAGTTTTGAGGATATGAGAATATCTGATTTCTTTCCGGCAACATCAATAAAGTAGCTACGAAGTAGTTTGAGCAATAAATCAAATAAGAAGATAACGAAAATACCACTTGCGAGTACCCACAATGTTTCAAAGGCGAGGTTTGGCACAACTTTATCGTAAACCAAGCGGCTAAACATGGGCGCGGCAATGGCAAATAGGTTAATCAATATAGAGGCTATCAGTACGTCACGGTAGATATGTTTTGACTGCCATAATGTACCCCAAAACCAATGGCCATCCCGAGTTTTTAAGACTTCAGGTGAGCGTTCATCATAGCGAAACTGCTTTTTGACCATAAAGTAGCGACCAATATATCGCTCGGTCAGTTCCTCTAATGGCAAGGCAACAGGAATTAACCCTGATTCTGCGGTAACAATTTCAGCCTCCTGACTTTCCTCATTAATGCTATTAAGCACGCACGCCTCGCCACCTTTCAGTAGCAGTACAACAGGAAAGACCAATTTGGGTATTTGCTGTAGTGTTGAGCGATTTTCTTTCGCAACCAAGCCAGCCCGTTCAGCAGCGCGAGGGAATAGAAAAGGTGTCAGTTTACCATCGGACAGTGGTAGACCGTTGATAAGCGCTTCTGGAGAATTCGCCAATCCGTAATAACGGCTCACATAGATAAGCGAATTAAGTAGCGTGTCTTGCATTACATCTGACCTTCTTCTTATTTATCAACAATAAAGCCTTGGAAGACTTCAATAAAATGCTCGGAAAGAAAATCAAGCTGTGTTTGAGTCTCAACCCTTGATGCAATAGTGGTGATACCTAAATTATGCGCAGTACGAGAAATTGACGTTAAAGTGAATTTCTGTTTTTCATCATCTAAATGGTGCGTAAATAGGTAATCTAGCTTCACATATTTTGGCCGGAATTCATTAATGTAATCTAAAGACTGGAAGTTTCGTCCATAGTTATCAACTCCAAAATCAGCGCCAGCGGTACGCACTGCATTACAAAATAATGCCGTGTGATGAGGGGCATTGATAAAGCACGCTTCCGGTATTTCAAAATGCAAATTTGCACAAATGGATCGGTGTTTGGTAAGAGTTTGGGTTATCCAACGAATAAAGCTTGGCTGAGAAATACTGCTTTGAGCAATGTTAATGGCTAAAGGTTCGTTAACTTCTGAATTCTCTAATTTTTTTATCATCGACTGTATAACATACTCGTCAAATATATGACTTGCATTGAGCTGATCGAGTGCGAACAGGTACTGATTAGCACTGTAACGTTGGCCATCATGTTCAATTGCGGAAAACACTTCTCGATGGAAAGTTTGTCCCCAACTGTTATTCGCAGCTTGCAGGCGGAAACTAAACCAGTCGTTATGAATCGCTTCTTCAACTAGAGTTTTCCACTGTTGTTTACCCATCACCACTTGATCGGTTTCACTACTCACAAAGCCATAAGGGAGGTCTGGGTTGGCTGTGGCGAGTGCCAGTGCATTATCGAGCAGTGACAGTACCTGTGTCGAAGATTTAGGCTCTTTATTATAAACGACCCCTAAAGAAACTTTAGCTGATGCCATACCCGTTGGGTCGGCGCTGACGTCTTGCACAAAATTCATAATGCTGTCGGCAATAATTTTTAGTTCACTTTCATCCATGTTTGGCAAAATGAAACCAAACTCTTCTGTTGAAATTCGCGCTAGAGTGACTTCTGGAGATGTAATTGAGACTTTGAGGTGGTCTGCTAAGTGTCGAACCATGCCATCTCCGGCTTCATACCCTTTATCTTCATACAACTCTTTAACGAATTCAGCTTGAAGAATTGCAACCCCACCAAGTGCACTTTCTGTTAGCCAGCTATTGAGTTGGCTCATGTAGTAGGCGCGGTTACCTAAGTGAGAAACCGGGTCGATATAAGCCCGTTCACGCAATTGCTGCGCTTCTTGCGCTTGTGCTTTGAATGATTTTTCAACTTGCGCCGACATACTATTGATGCCATCAACGACATAGATGAGATCTTTAGTTGCGGGGCGAGGAAGCGGTTCACCGAATTGGTTACGCGCCACTTGCTCCATTTTTTCGACGATCATTTGTAGCGGACGCAAAGCGCGTTTTAGAATGAAAGCAATCGCGGCTAAACCAATAATAAAAATGGCGCTAAAAGCGGTGAGCAAGCGAAGTAAAGCTTGCCAAAGTTGGGCATAAGCTTCGCCAGGGTGGCTGACGATTTCCACTTCAGCGAGCTGCATCCAGCCACTCGTCACTACGCGCTGGTCATGAATAGGAGCAAACAGGTGTAGATCGGTAAACCATTGCGGTACATCACTTGGTTTTATTGGATAGGAGCGTAAAATCTCCTCTTCATCGTCCAAAAAAATCAGCCGCACGACAGAGTATGAACTGCCATCAAATAACGCGTTGATGACTGATTCAACGGCAATCTTATCTTTTTTCTCTAGATACGGTGCCAGCGCTAGCCCTACGGTGTTGATGGTGTTACTGACTTCAGAGCGTTGCTGCTGCTCTAAGCTGTTGCGGGTGGTATTGAACTCAATGATAAATACTGAAGTCATCAGCATTATAAAGACTGCAATCATTCCCGCTACAAGTTGTTTATATAGCGTCATATTACCTACTCATCGTAACTTATTATTGGTTTATTTAATTTTAGCGAACGCTCACGAGCCCGTAAGTCATTCCAAAGACTCAACCGTGAAGAATCTCCAGCGAGCTGGCCATTTTTCGATTTCATTAGCCACAAATTCTTACCGTTAAAACTGTATATCGGCAGTAAATCGCGACGTACCGATGCTGGCTTAATTTCAGGATTTATATTGTCTAAAATTAAAGGCTCGGCATTCGGTGTTGAATAATAGGCAAGTACCATGTGAAACTGGTTTAACTCTATTGCTTTAACGTATACAAGACGTAGCTTCTTATCATCGATACCTAATTCAAGCAGTGAGAAGTACTTTGCAATAGTGAAATCTTCACAGTCTCCGGCATTGCTGCCGAGAAACTCAAGAGGTGTTGCCCAATAGTCATTTTTCCCCCACAAATCAATATCGTTAACGAAATATAATTGATTGAAAAAACTATTTATTTTTGTGAGTTGTTGCTGTTCCGACGCATTTTGGTACTTGGCGATTTCTTTGCGCCACGTTTCAACTCGCTTGCCTGCTCGAGTTCCATAAGTGCGAGTCACCGCATCCACCCACTGTTGCTCTTTGGTGTTGAGCGCTTGTGGTGCGGATGTCGTCAATATCAATAAAAACAACGCAGGCCAAAACTTCATTGGTAGTTATGACCAACGTTTTGTTTAACGTTCATTGGGTGAAGGTTATTCCCTAAGTGCATTTTTTTGCGCGCCTAATATTGGTTTTAGTAAGTAATCCATTACTGTGCGTTTACCAGTAATGATATCTACTGATGCCGTCATTCCTGGAATAATCGGTAAATTTGCATCATGACCTAAACTGGTTTCGTTGGTTCTGATACGAACCAGATAATAACTTTTACCTTCTTCATCTTGCGTAGTATCAGCGCTGATGTGTTCAAGTCGTCCTTCTAAGCCACCATATTTAGTAAAATCATAGGCGCTAAATTTAACAATAGCAGGTAGTTCTGGATGCAGAAAAGCAATGTCTTGAGGGGCTATTTGCGCTTCGACGACTAGCGTATCTTCGGTGGGCACTACTTCGACAATATCCATTCCTGGTTGGATAACACCGCCAACGGTGTTGACATAAAGTGTTTTGATTGTGCCAGTCACAGGAGAGACAACCACGGTACGATTTACTTTATCTTCAAGGCCTACCGCCGACTCTGTAATAGAGGATAGCTTGTCTTGAGCATCATTCAGCTTTTCTTGCTGCTCAGAGCGGAATGTTTGCGCGGCACTAATGCGGTTAAGCATCGCTTCCCGAATGGTTGATTTCAGTACCGGAATTTTCAGTTCACTGGATGTCATCTCGCGACGCGTATCATTAACTTGGCGCTGTAATTTGAGTAATTCAATTCGAGGCACAACGCCTTCATCAGCTAAAGGCTGGGTGATTTCCAACTCTTTTTGAGCGAAGTTATAACTTTGGCGGAGGTTCTTTACCCTAGCTTCTATTTCAACGAGATCTTGCTGTTTCTGTTTAACTTGTTGATCAAGTAAGGAGAGTTGGTTGCGAAGATTATTCAAATCTTGACGATATTCGGCTTTCTGTCTTTCAACTAACAGAGGCTGAGTATCTTTTAATATGGGAGGGAAAGCCAGTTTGTTAAAATCAATTCTTACGCTGTTTTGCCATTGATTTTCATCGAAATTTTCGTCAATCACTACACTAGTAATTGAAGCCGAGAGCTGTAAAACGCTAGCCGTTAAGTTGGAGACTTGTTGTTCGCGTTCTCGGTAATCAGAACGAAAACGAGTATCGTCAATAAGCAGCAGTTGTTGCCCTTTTTGGACCTTTTCACCTTCGCGAACCATTATTTGTTTTACCAAGCCGCCTTCCAAGTTCTGCACTACTTGAATTTGCGAAGAGGGAACCACCTTGCCTTGTCCGACGGTGACTTTATCTATTTCTGCCCATGAAGCCCAAAATATCGCCAAAATAAAGAAGCAGACCATAACCCAAAGCATAATACGCGCACTATTTGGTGTATTGAGCAGTAGAGCGGCAGTTTTATCGTCCACATACTCTAATTCAGTGGTGGAGAGTTTGTTATAACTCTTATTGCTCATGGGTTATCCTTGTGCCTAGTCATATTGTGTATTTGCTTGATTTTATTACTTGTCTAGCAAAATGTTAAGGTTTTGCTACTCATCATTAGGCTTGTATTCAGTATTTTAATCAATAGATGCTTTCAATTTCAGTTTCTATTACAGTTTAGCTGTTAATTATTGATTTTGTGGTGTTGCCACACGCTTGAGTTCTCTCACTGATAAGCGCACAATCACCAAAAAACTCACAGGAGTCGCAATGGAACTTTCAGACATTCGCCGTGAATATATTCAAGGTGGGTTGAGACGCAAAGATTTGCTGGCCAATCCGATCGATCAATTTAATCTTTGGCTTCAACAAGCTATTGATGCCGGTCTTACCGATCCTACCGCCATGACAGTGGCAACCGTTGACGAGCATGGCCAACCTTTTCAGCGAATCGTCTTGTTGAAAAATGTCGAAAAAGAGGGATTTGTCTTTTATACCAATTTAGGCAGCCGCAAAGCGCAGCATATTGAGCACAATAACAAAATTAGTCTGCATTTCCCTTGGCATCCTATTGAGAGGCAAGTGCACATTACTGGTATCGTTGAAAAGCTGTCAGCTTTTGAAAATATGAAATATTTCACATCTCGTCCTAAAGAGAGCCAAATAGCCGCCATTGCGAGCCGTCAAAGTAGCCGCATCTCTGCTCGAGGCATCTTAGAAGGTAAGTATTTAGAATTGAAGAAGAAGTTCGAGAAAGGTGATATTCCAGTTCCCAGTTTTTGGGGGGGATATCGCATCAAGCCTGAGTCGATAGAGTTTTGGCAAGGGGGCGAGCACCGTTTGCATGACCGATTTATATTTACTCATCATGATCAAGCATGGGATATTGAACGCCTAGCTCCATAGTGACTATGACTTGATAAAAATGCCCCGATTTATGCGGGGCATTCGTTATTTAAGACGATTGATAACTGTGTTTTGAGTAGTGTCTTAGGGATATGAGAACCATAACCTTGGTCGAGTGCCATATCGATTAACTGCTCTTTGCTGTGTGCGCCAAACTTAGTTCTTAGCTTTGCTTCATAACCCTCGACGGTTTTAGTTGAAATGTTCATTACCCGAGCAATGTGTTTGGGCTTTTTACCATAGAGAAGCAAAAATAACACTTCGGATTCTCTGGTTGTTAATGTGTTTTTCAACGTCTCGTGAAGGCTGGTGGCATGCTGAGCTGTCGTCAGTCCCGTTGCTCTGCATATCCAATGTCCTACCTCCAAGATAGCGGTATCGGTTAACTCTTGACCAAAGAAAATCGTGCCTTGAACTTCTCCTTGAACATTGAACCACGGTGTTTTGGTAAAGATATGTGCTCGCCAAGAGCCATCGGGATAAGGGTGGATATCGAGTACTTTTAACTGTTTTTGAGTGGTGATGACGTAGTGATCTTGTTGCTGAAATTCAGTTGCACACGTTGTGGTTGGGCTAGGCATCTCGAAATCGGTAAGACCGATACACTGTTTTGCATCCTCAACACCGATTAACCTACCATAAGCATCATTCGCGTAAACAAATACTGAGTTAAGGTCTTTGCACCCCCAGTAGCCAGGTAGTTGCTTAAATAACGAAATTTGTTCGTCACTGAGAAAGTTACTCACGATAGATCCCCTAGATATCAGACCGATATGATACCAAGAGCATTCACAGTTGTAATCATGCAAAATCATGAATAAAAAAAGCCAGCCTGAAGAGGGGCTGGCATAAAAACAAGAAATGAATCTTGTCGACGTGTAGAAGAGGTTCTGTGAATTCTGCTAGGGTCTCGCTGAATTCACGGATATACCACATGGATATAAATTATTAAACTTGTTTAATAATCGTCGCTACTATATTCGATCTATACAGCACGAAAAAAGGGGGGAATTCCCCCCTTTTCTGCTTTGATTATGCTTAAAGTTCTCTAACTACTCTAAAACCAACATAGTTAGCAGATGTAGCAGGAGCGATAAAGAGTTTGCCATGAGCGGCTGCTGTCGATGGAGAAAAGCTCCATGCCCCACCTTTTGCTTTACCTACAGGGTCATTGGTCCATTCCCAAACATTACCTACGACGTCATAGATACCCAAGTTATTAGGTGCAAATGACTTAACTGGTGAGGTGCTTTTATTTGACCAAGGAGTGCCACTCCAGCCTGTATTGGCTTTTCCTGTACCAAAGTCATTGCCCCACCAGTAATCGGTTTGTGCCCCTGCTCTCGCCGCTATTTCCCATTCGTCTTCGGTTGGAAGGCGGTAGGTATAGCCAGTCTGTTTACTTAGCCAACGAGTATAAGCTTTAGCGTCATTTTGGCTGATGCACACGACCGGAGATTGGCTTAATTGTTTAAAGCCGGGATCGCGCCAGTAGCTTCCGGCAATCGGAGTGATCTCAGACTCAGAGACAGTGGTACAAAGTTTTTGTAATTCAGCATCCGTTTGATAAGTCGTTTGATTAATAAAGGTTTCAAATTGACCAACCGTGATTGGTGTTGTTCCAATTGCGAAAGCATGATCAAGGCGAATCTGTTTTGATGCATGTTCACCAATTAAGTATTCACCGGAAATTAATGTGACAAGCTCTGGGGCTTTAATATCCCCCTTTAATGTGTCGGCAAACTTATGACCAGCTTTTAATATATTGTCTTTTTCACGCAAAACGGCTCGCAACGTATTGTCGGATGTAATTTTGAGCTCTTGATGGAAAGAGTGATAACCTTCTTTTTCTATTGTTACGACATGAGGTCCAACAGGAAGCATCACCTCAACGGGGGTACTGCCGTAGTGAACGCTATCAATGGTGACTTTGTCACTGTATTGGTTAGAACGAATAGAGAGTGTGACCCAGGCTACCTCTTTCTGCTTTTCACCGTTTGGCGAGTATTCTCCAGGGGCGAAACAGTATTGTGAATCGACATTCAGTAGTTTGCAGGGAGTATTTTCACTAGGTCTTGCGTCCAGTTGTACATCCAGTACGGTTTTGAACTTGTTGCCACTGTAAAATCCCGATTCTACGGCTTTATGACGTAGCACATGAATGTTGAGTGACACATTCGCTAAGTGCTGCTTCACTAGGTTAGATTCAGTAGTTTGATCGATTAAGTGACTTTGGTATTGGTTAACGGCTTTTTGTAAGGCTAAATCGTTAGTTTGTTTTGCGCATTGAGCGAGTGTCATGTCTGCACTACATGCATTAGTAAAGCTGACCGTTTGCTCACCGTTTTGTCTGAGCTCACCTTTTAAACGTTCAACGCGTGCACGCAACTTATGTTGCTCTAATTCAGCAATGCCTTTTTCGACGGTATGTTGAGCCGCTTTTTTTTCAGCCAGTAGGGCTTCGAGCTCTTGGAGTTTTTGCTCTGCTTCTAAACGTGCTTTCTGGTTTTGCTTTACATTGGCCCAAGCCGACTGATAGGCATTTTGAGATGGCATGATGTCCAGATCAGGGTCATCGATCATTTTCATATAGTCGCGTTCTAAATCGGCTTTCGCTTTAGTGAGCGCGGCATCTAAGCTTTGAGTCTGTTGATTAAGCCTATCCAGTTCGCTTTGGTGATTATTGACCATCACCTGCTGCTCATTGGCTGCCGTTTGGGCTGCTTGTAACTCGGACTGTTTAGTAAACAACGCGTCATCAATGGCAATAACTGAGGAAGGCGTTCCTTCTGCCATCGTCGACGTTGCCACTAAGCAAGGCGAAAGTGCTAATAAGAGAGCGGGTAAACCTTGTCGCATTGTTATCTACTTCAGTTAGGTTATTAGTTCATTGTGACTATTCTAAACGAAAACGCCATTTTGTCTGAAGTCATCTTTCAATAACTTAGTGACAAAATGGCGTTTTAACCGCATCTTTGTGAATTACGACAGAAAAACTGCGTTATCTGCGGACTATTTAGCTATCTTTGTTTGGTCTAAGTTTGACCCAAACCGTATCGTTGCCGTTAATCGTGAGCACACGATTGTAGGTTTCGTAACCATCTTTCGATACCGTTACTTGGTGGCGGCCACTTGGTAGGACGATTTCAACCGGTGTACTACCATAGTTAATGCCATTGATCGTCACAGCGTCATTGTACTGATCTGAACGGACAGTAATATTTGCCCACTGTTTGTCATTCTTTTTTGTGCCTTCCGATGTTCCGCCTTTTAAGCAATATCTAGAAGAAACATTCAACAACTTACAAGCAGCAACGGCTTCTGGTTTTGCCTGAAGCTGGGCTTGCATTTGCGTGAAATATTCATTGTTACCTTCGAAACCACTGCGGATGATCTGACTTTCTTGCACAAAGATATTGAGCTCAACACCTTTGAGGTTTTGCTTGGCAATAACCGATTCAGTCAAGTTATCAAGCAATTTAGCACGGAATGACTTCACTGCTTTTTGTTTTGTTAGATGTTGTCCTTGATTAGAACATTCACCTAGCGTCATCGTAGTAGAACAAGCCGTTTTATAGCTTGTTTCGAGAACACTGCTTTCACGCAGTTCTGCTTCTAAGCGTTTTACTCTTGCTTCAATGCGTGATTCTGCAAGGTTTGAGTATTCATTACTCAAGCGAGCTTGCTTTTGTTTAATTTGAGACAAACGCATTTCGCTTTCGGTCATGGTTTGATTGTTCTCGAGCTTCTCAGCTTGGTTCTGTTTTACTGCAGACCAAGTTTCTTGGTACCTCTTTTGAAATGAGACTAAATCTGTATCTGGATCATCTAAAAGACGGCCATATTGTTTGTCCAATGCAGACTTAGCGCGATTTCGCTTAGCATTAAGCTCTTCACCTTCACGCTGAAGGCGAGCTTGTTCATTTTTGAGTTGTTGAAGCTTGGCTCCCTCTGCTTCATATTCTGAAGAAATCGCGTCGATTTCACTCTGTTTAGTAGTCATTTTTTCATCGATAGCGGTGACAGGATCAACCTGAGTAACTTCTTCCGCGTACACCGATGCAGATACCCAAATAGGGCTTAGCGCAAGCAATAGCGCTGGGATGTGACGTGTGATCATAGGTCCCTGCAACAAATTAACGTTTAACCACAAAAGTGGGAAAGACAAACTTTTGACAGCTGTAGTAGATAAGCTGTTTTCGTAATGCAAATTCTATTCCGAATAACACCTAAATTTATTGAAATCTGCCAATAGGTGACTGATTTTTTAAATTTTATAAGTGCGCATCCTCATTTTGAGCCTAATGACGAAATATGCAAGCCTCTATTTTCGATCTACTTAGGGGTTTTGGGATTGAACACGCATTGACCGTAATTTATGTGCACTTGATCATTGTTCCGATTTGAGAATCGAAACTAATTTCACCCATGGACATTTTTTTTATATGTGCTTTGATGATTATATGGTTAAAAAGGACGGCTTTATTTTGGCTCTTGATAGTTTTGTTATAACATTTGGCAATCAATCCAATATGATGTTCGAAAATGAGTGATATTGCGCCGATTAAGCGGGTTAACTACCAGCTAAATGACAAAGTTTTGTCGCCAAAACCTGCGGAGTTGGTGACGTTACCCTCGTATATGGATTGTCATGAGC
Organism: Vibrio sp. 1180_3; assembly: GCF_029478545.1. Taxonomy (NCBI): domain Bacteria; kingdom Pseudomonadati; phylum Pseudomonadota; class Gammaproteobacteria; order Vibrionales; family Vibrionaceae; genus Vibrio; species Vibrio sp. 1180_3. The sequence continues at coordinate 113,370 of NZ_SJFM01000004.1, read as the reverse complement.
ATAGTTATACGCAAATTGTTATTGGACTTAAAGGTCAGGCTGAATTTGAAGTTCAAGGCGTGGGTAACTTAGTCGGCCCTGGTCAGGGGTGTGTGGTGACATCTGGCTCTGATCATGCTTTCGGCGGCGTAGTGGGGCAGTCTGATATTTTAGTATTGAACATGGCCTTGCCCAGCAATGATGATCCTTTATTACTACAAAAAATCAATGAAATATCGAGTGCGGATACTTATTTTAAGCTTGATGGTCAAATTCAAAAATTGATCCATCTACTGGTCAAGGAAATGCAGTCAAACCCTGATGACCTACTGCTGAGTCGCGCATGTAATGATACCGTTATCGCTTTGCTACAACGCCATATCTCGGTGTTTGACACTCACCGTAAAGAGTCTCGCTTTGATCTTGAAGTGATCGATCGCTATATCGAATTGCATTTAAGCCATAAGATTTCAGTCGCTCAATTAGCAGGTAGTGTATTTCTGGGTGAAAGTCAGTTTCATATGTTATTTAAAGAACAGATGGGCATTACACCGCATCAATATCTACTCGGTAAGAGAATTGATATGGCGAAAACATTGATTGAGCAAGGACGTTTAAGTTTTGGTCAAATTGCTGAACTGACAGGGTTTTCCGGACAAAGTACTTTTACTCATTCATTTACTCGCCTACAAGGTGTTTCTCCTTCCCAGTACAAGAAAATGTGTCGCAGTTGAGGACATTTTTTCCTATTTCTTTTCTAAGCTTGTTTTTTCTGTGTCTTCAGTTTAGTTAAATTCTAGCAACAAGGTAGCAATTTACGGCATAACGTGTGGCTTTCTTTGATGTGATTGTGTTTTTATTTTGTTAATAGCCAGAGTTTTTAGCAAAAAGCTCGGAGTTTTTGACAAGTATTCTTCTCGGGCTCAAAATACACTGCTAGCCATTGCAGGAAACCCGACCTTTTCGGGTGTGAGATTGAGGAAAACGCATGTTTACAGCAACAGATGTGTTGAAAGCTGAGTTTGTCGAGCAACCGCTTGATAAGCTTTGGTCGCTGATCTCGCCACTTTATATGGTGGACGAATCCCAATGGCTAAAACAATTGCTTCCATTAGCAACTCCGACGGAGCCTGAAAAGTCGGCAATGTCGAGCAAAACCACATTATTAATTGAAGCGATACGAGCTGACAAAAAGTCAGTTCAGATGATTGATGCCCTGTTACTTGAGTACAGCTTAGATACACAAGAAGGCATTTTGCTGATGTGCTTAGCTGAAGCATTGATGCGTATCCCTGATACTGAAACGGCTGATGCCTTTATCAAAGATCGTCTCAGCGTGGCGGACTGGAAATCTCACCTTAAGAATTCTGAATCAGTTTTTGTTAATGCCTCAACATGGGGTTTAATGTTAACGGGTAAAGTTGTTGGTTTATCAGACTCGGAAACTGCCAGTCCAGCACAAGCATTGAATCGATTAGTCAACAAACTTTCAGAACCCGTTATTCGCAAAGCGATGCACCAAGCAATGAAAGTAATGGGCCATCAATTTGTTTTGGGGCGCACCATTGCTGAAGCACAGAAGAATGGCCGCCCGATGCGTGATAAGGGTTACACCTATTCATTTGATATGCTCGGTGAAGCAGCGCTGACAACAGCCGATGCTAACAAGTATTTCAAAGACTATTTGATGGCGATTGAGGCAGTTGGTCGTGACCAATATGGTTTGGAAACAAGCCCAGCCCCCTCGGTTTCCATTAAGCTTTCCGCATTACATCCTCGTTATGAAGTGGCAAATGAAGAACGCGTTCTCACCGAACTTTACGGCACATTACTCTCGCTTTTGGAACGTGCAGTTGAACTGAATGTGGCGATTACAATTGATGCGGAGGAGGCTGATCGCCTTGAGTTATCGCTTAAGCTTTTTGAGAAAGTCTATCGCAGCGATTTAGTGAAAGGATGGGGTAAGTTTGGCTTAGTGGTGCAAGCTTACTCTAAACGTGCTTTACCTGTTTTGATGTGGCTAAATGGACTTGCTAAAGCTCAAGGAGATTTAATTCCGCTGCGTCTAGTCAAAGGGGCTTACTGGGACAGTGAAGTAAAATGGTCACAGCAAGCAGGCTATAGCAATTACCCTGTTTATACTCGTAAAGAAGCGACTGATGTTGCCTACCTTGCGTGCGCCCGCTTCCTACTTAGTGAGAGTGTTCGCGGTAATATTTTTCCACAATTTGCTAGCCATAATGCGCAAACCGTGACGGCAATTGCAGTGATGGCGCAGCACAAAGATTTTGAATTCCAACGCTTACATGGAATGGGTGACGCTCTCTACCACCATGCAATGAGCGCCTACAAGCAGTCTGTGCGTATTTATGCACCTGTTGGCAGCCACAAAGACTTGCTACCGTACTTGGTACGCCGTTTACTAGAAAATGGGGCAAATAGTTCGTTTGTTCACCGCTTGGTGGATGCTCGTTGCCCTATCAGCAGCCTAACTCAACACCCGGTTGATATGCTGCTAGCGTACGACACACTGTACAACAACAAAATTCCATTACCTTCGAATATCTTCCCTGAGCGAGCGAACTCGTACGGAGTCAATATTGATATCGAAAGTGAAGCAAAACCTTTTGCAGAGAAAGTGGAAGCGTGGTTAAGCAAGCAATGGCGTGCTGCACCAGTTATCGGTGGTACTGACCACTACCAAAGCATGGTGAACCAAGGCGTTGAGCCTGAAGTAGTCTCCGCACCTTATGATCGCCGAGTTGAAGTTGGTCAGGTGATGTTTGCTAACCTTGATCATGCTTCCGCTGCTATTGAGGTGGCTGCGCAAGCCTTTGAAGCGTGGAATCTGCAACCTTCAACGCAACGCGCTGAAAAATTAGACAAACTTGCTGATTTATTGGAAGAGAATCTTGCTGAATTAGTTGCGCTTTGCCATCAAGAGGCGGGTAAAACAATTCACGATAGTATTGATGAAGTTCGTGAGGCGGTGGATTTTTGTCGCTATTACGCTAAGCAAGTCGCAATATTAAAACCATTTGAAGTAGAAAGTTTTGATGGCGAAACGCGTCAAGTTTGTCGTGAGGGGCGGGGTGTCTTTGTGTGTATCAGCCCGTGGAATTTCCCACTGGCAATTTTCCTTGGTCAAATTGCTGCGGCGCTGGTCGCCGGTAATACGGTTGTGGCAAAACCTGCGGAGCAAACCAGTTTAATTGCAGCGCGAGCTGTAGAGCTGATGCTAGAAGCTGGCTTCCCAACAGGTGTGATTCAACTCCTCCCTGGACGTGGCGCTGAAATTGGTAGTGCATTGACCTCTCATCCAGCAATTGCGGGAGTAGCGTTTACCGGTTCGACGGCAACGGCGCAACGTATTAATAAGACGTTGGCGGAACGCGATGCAGCCCCAGTACCATTTATTGCCGAGACTGGTGGCCAAAATGCGATGATCGTTGATAGCACCGCGTTACCAGAGCAGGTCGTGCGAGATGTTATTCGCTCGGCATTTGCCTCCGCAGGACAACGTTGTTCGGCATTACGGGTGTTGTTTGTTCAACAAGATATCGCTGATCGTATTATTAATTTGATCCAAGGTGCGATGAACGAGCTTAGCGTCGGTATTCCCCATTTACACAGTACGGACGTGGGTCCTGTGATTGATGATAAAGCCAAGCAAAAATTGCTTGCTCACATTGAACATATGACGCAAACACAAACAAAAGTAGCTCAATTTCCCCTCAGTGAGGCGTGTAATTGGGGTGACTTTGTGCCTCCTACTGCTTTTGAAATCTCAGATATTTCTTGTTTAACGGAAGAGCAGTTTGGTCCAATTTTACACATTGTTCGCTTTAAAGCGCGTGAGTTAACCGATGTCGTTGAGCAAATTAATCAAACAGGCTTTGGCTTAACCATGGGCATTCATAGCCGTAATGAAACAACGTATCGCTGGATAGAGAAACATGCTCGTGTTGGCAACTGTTACATCAACCGTGACCAAGTCGGCGCAGTGGTAGGTGTTCAACCATTTGGTGGCCAAGGACTTTCAGGCACTGGACCTAAAGCGGGTGGGCCTCATTACCTGTATCGTTTTACGCAAACTGTATTTGCTAATTAATTCAAGCGAAGGAGAAGTATTATGGTTCATCAAGTGACTCGTTTTTCCGACGCTTGTTCTGCATGGGAAAACTGGAACATTACCGACTTTGACTCTAAATGTGAGTGCTTACTTTCATTTAAAGGTTTATTACAAAGTTCTATTCCACAGTTGGCCAAAGTCATGTCTTATCATCTTCATCAGGCTTCTGCTTTGTTGGCGCAACCGCATCAGCTTATCGGACCCACTGGAGAAACCAATGAGCTTTATACCGCTGGGCGTGGGGTTGCCCTCATCATTCAAGGTGAGCATAGCGATAAAGCGAAACAAGCTTCGGTTGCTCAACTTTGCGCCGCGCTTGTCGCGGGTAATAGCGTTGTCTTTTGTAGTGACGATATTGAGTTAACCCAAGCTCTACAGGCTGCTTTTGAGCAATCTTCTTTACCGGCTAACGTGATTCAATTTTCATCTTTTGATGCCTATCACCAGTTGATGGAATCAGACGTAAGATGTCTAGGTTATGTTGGCCACACCTCGGTTGAACGTACGCTCAACCGTCAGCTAGCAAGTCGCACTGGTGCGATTGTCAGCCTAGTGTCTGAAACGGATTTGAACGCTATTCCGGTAGCACATGATCCACATTTATCGTTGCGCTTTATTACCGAGCGTACTCGCACAATAAATATAACAGCAGTGGGTGGTAATGCGACCTTGCTTGAACTTGGTAGCGAAACCCACTAATCCTTTCTGTTTTATTCCCCTCCTTCGGGAGGGGCATGGAAGGCGATCTTTTAAAGAGGACAAACACAATGGAAAATAGCTTTGCTATTACAAGCACCTTTATCCTGTATCTTATTTTGATGCTGGCTATTGGTGTTATCGCTTATCAACGAACGAAAAACTCATCGGATTACTTTCTTGGTGGCCGTTCACTAGGACCTTGGCCAGCAGCATTGTCTGCTGGTGCTTCTGATATGAGTGGTTGGTTGCTGCTGGGTTTACCGGGTTACGCGTATGCTGCTGGTATCGAAGCCTTCTGGTTGGCAGGTGGCTTATTACTCGGTACTTGGGCTAACTGGTTGGTCAATGCTAAACGTCTGCGTACGTACAGTATTACCACCGACTCATTGACCCTTCCTGAATTTTTATCACGTCGTTTCAATGATAAATCAAAACTGATCCAAACCATTTCAGCGTTCTTTATCCTTTTATTCTTCCTTTTTTATACCAGTTCTGGCTTGGTGGCTGGCGGCAAATTATTTGAAACGGTATTTGGTTTAGATTACTCAACAGCGGTAATTATTGGTACGGTTTGTGTGGTGTCGTATACGTTATTTGGTGGTTTCTTAGCGGTATCTTGGACAGATCTAGTGCAAGGTTTGTTAATGGCAGCTGCACTGATGATTGTTCCTATTGCTGCAATGAACGGCGGTTTTGGTCAGTTGAACAGTGATTTATCTGCCATCAACCCTGAATTATTGACCATGTGGAATGATGTAAAAGGTGAACCTCTTTCTGCGGTCGCGATCATTTCGTTGGTGGCATGGGGCCTTGGTTACTTTGGTCAGCCACATATTTTGGCTCGTTTCAAAGCGTCTCGTTCAAATAAAGACTTAACCACAGCGCGCCGCATTGCGGTTATCTGGACAGCATTGTCTATGGCTGGCGCACTGTTAGTTGGTTTGGTTGGTCTCATTTATGTCACCAATACGGCTTCAGTTGAATTGGCCGATGGCGAAAAAATCTTTATGTTGTTGGTCAATGCTATCTTCCATCCGGTGGTAGCTGGTATCTTGTTGGCCGCGATTTTAGCCGCGATCATGAGTACCGCGGACTCACAGCTATTGGTTTCTTCTTCAGCTTTAGCTGAAGATTTCTACAAACAAGTGATCAAGCAAGATGCGACATCAGAAGAGATCGTCCGTGTTGGTCGCTTTGCTGTTATCCTGATTTCTATCGTTGCTCTGGTATTAGCAATGACACCTGACAGCTCCGTACTTGGTTTGGTCTCTTATGCGTGGGCTGGTTTTGGTGCAGCATTTGGCCCTGCGGTAGTGTTGAGTCTGTATTGGTCTCGTATGAATCGTAATGGTGCTTTAGCTGGTATCATTGTCGGTGGCATCACAATTGTGGTTTGGAAGCAACTTTCTGGCGGTTGGTATGATGTGTATGAGATTGTCCCAGGGATTATTCTTTCAACGGCAGCGATTGTTATTGTGAGCTTAATGACCGGTGAGCCAGAAGCGTCAGTTAAAGCGCAACATGCCACATTTAAAAAACAGTTGGTTGAACTTGATTAATTGATCATCTTCTCTTATTGATTTTAAGCCTCACGTTGTGGGGCTTTTTTATTTTTTGCAGGATATTTGTGATTTTTAGCCAAAATATGGCGATATTTATGGCTAATTTTGTGAATTAATGTCACGAAATTAAAACTAAAGTTTGAGGTGAATGAACTAATTGGCGCAAAATACGTCAATTGTCAATAACGGTATAAGCGAGGATGAACCATGCCAAAGGCGTATTGCAACTGCTGTCGTAAACAAACACCGCACAAAGTAGTGATGAAGCGTTGCCAGACTGAGTCGTGTTCGACATGGCAAGGGGTTCAAAAATTTCTCTCGTTAGTATTCCAAGGCGAAGCTTATTATAAAATGGAAAAGCAAGGTTTTTGCCGAGTGTGTAATCATCAATCGACACTCAACCAAACTGACTTTTCCCGTGTTCGTGTGATTTAACACTCATCATTTGTTTACTGGCTGCATCAAGTCTATGGTTGTAGCCAGACATCTTCTGAATTTCATCCTTTAGTATTCAATTATCTTCGGCTGATATTAGTCCTCATTTTCTCTACCCTAAACATGACTTAATGCACGTTTATTACTTTAGTCATGGCACCAAAATCTTGTATTGCTAGTTAAAGCAAAAAAAACATCTGGTATTTGTCATATTCTCTAGTGAGTATCAATTAAATTGATTCATCATTAAGGAGCAGTTCAATGCAAATTAGTTTAAAGAGAAAAATGGTTTTCTCTGTTGTTATTGCCATTGCGCTCACGGCTGTTGCATTGGTGATGGTGGGGTATCAATCCTCCAAAGCAGACAGTTGGCGGGCCATAGAAAGCGAAAGTCGAAACGTATTACAGGCTAATGCTAAAGGAATCGGTGATTGGTTCGAAAGTAAACAGCATTCATTGAATGGTTTAAAAGAAGAAATTGAACTCAACCCCAATTTAGATATTGTTCCTCACTTGCGTCAAACACTGAAATCCGGCGCTTTTGGGCTAAGTTACTACGGTAATGAGCAAGGTGAGATGTATCGTCATGATCCTTCACTTAATAAAGCGGGTTATGATCCACGAGTTCGTGGGTGGTATAAAGAAGCCAAAGCAGCAGGTAAGGCGATCACCACGGCACCTTATGTCAGCGTGACGATGCAAGCGTTGGTGGTAACTTTGGCTGAACCGGTGCGTCAAAATGGTCAAATTATTGGGGTGGCTGCGTCAAACCTAGCGTTAGATAAATTAATGAAGGATGTCTTGGCGATTGAAGTTCCAGGGCAAGGTCAAGCTATTTTAGTTAATCAGAAAGGTTTGATCGTTGCGCATTCAAATCAAGACTTGATCTTAAAACCCACTCAAGAGATTGCCACTGATTTGACGATAAGTAGCCTGTTAGCAACTGCTGACTCAGGCCAACCACTGTTTATGGATATTGATGGTCATGCCAAAGTATTGATGGCGCAAAGCATTGCTCATACTGATTGGCTGCTAGTGATGATCATGGATAAAGCCGTTCTGGAAGCACCACTGAATGAGATGTTACTTAATCAAAGTTTGATCGCGTTGGCGATTTTGATTGTCCTTGCGTTGACCACCGCGTGGTTTGTGGCTCGCCAATTAACGGAACTTGGTAATATTGCTCAAGCACTCTCTGATATTGCTGAAGGTGATGGTGATTTAACTCGCCGCTTGGAAGTGCATAGCCAAGATGAAGTCGGATTAGTTGCGGACAAATTCAATAAATTTGTCGATCGCCTGCATGTGATGGTGAAAAATGTAAAAGAGGTATCCGAGTCTCTTAGCCAAGGAGCGAATCAAGCTGCTAGCGCAGCCACTCAACGTAGTGAGCGAATTCGTACTCAGCAAGATGAGATCACCATGGTGGCAACAGCGGTAACCGAAATGGCTTCGGCCACGGCAGAAATCGCTGGTAATGCTGATAACACGGCAAAAAATGCTAATGAATCGGTTGAGCTTGGTGCGCAAGGTTACCAACAAATGCAGCAAAGCAAACAGTCGATTGATCAATTAGCACAAGAGCTAAACAATGCGGTGGGTATTATTGGCGAGCTTGAAGTGCATGGTAATGAAATTTCAACCATTCTTTCAACTATCCGCTCTATTGCTGAACAAACGAACCTGTTGGCACTGAATGCGGCGATAGAAGCGGCTCGCGCTGGTGAGCAAGGACGTGGTTTTGCTGTGGTCGCAGATGAAGTGCGAGTTTTGTCTCAGCGAACTCATGCATCAACTGAAGAAATTCAGTCTAAAATTGCAGGTTTGCAGAAGGTAACGGCTAATGCAGTTTCTGTGATGACCGAAAGTCATAAATTGGTAGAAACCAGTGTGCAAGATGTTAATCAAACGGGTGAGAGCTTAAATGCGATCAGTGAAGCGATTCAAATGATCAGCGATATGGCGACGCAAATTGCCTCCGCAGCTGAAGAGCAATCATTAGTGACGGCAGATATAAACGGTAATACTGAGTCAGTACGTGAGGTGAGTGATCAATTAGCTCATGATGCACAGGGCGCAGTTGAGCAGGCGCGTGCATTACGCGGCCTTGCGAGTGAGCTTGATAAGGAAATTTCCCGCTTTAAACTTTAGCAAACATCATTGATGTGAAAAAAAGTCGTTTTTATTGATAGCCAGTCAGTTTTTCTGATTGGCTTTCTTTTAGCTTCAATGTGACCGCTATCACAATGCCTTGCTAAGGTATCTAGGCATAGCGACATAAGGCATTATTGTATGTCACATGATGACTTGTTAACTCACATTGAGCACCATGAACTTAGACCGAATTGATCAACAAATTTTACGTATTTTGCATAACAAAGGACGTTTGCCTGTTGTTGAGCTTGCAAAATTAGTCAATTTAACCACTTCTCCTTGTTCTGATCGTGTCAAGCGCCTAGAAAAAGAAGGGTATATCAAAGGTTATCATGCAGAACTTTGTCCAGAAAAATTGGGTTTAGATGTGCAGGTGTTTATTCATATTCGATTAGATCAAACAAGCTTCTCTATTTTTGAACGTTTTGCTGAAGCGGTTGCCGACATTCCTGAAATTGAAGCGTGTTATTCGTTGTCTGGTGATTTTGATACCATGATCAAAGTACGAGTGAAAGACATGAAGGCTTACCAAGGTTTTATGTCTGGTAAACTTGGAACATTGCCAGGGGTTATTCAGACACGTAGTGAGTTTGTGATTGAAGAACATAAAGCCAGTTTTGGTATCAATCCTGAACTTATTTCAAACATGCTGTAATTAAAACGAAGGGTCTATGTTGCAAGCTGAAGGCAGTCAGAGAGAGCAGGTAGAATCACCTGTCACCTCATTAAGTGAAACGGATATTTTAACGCAATTTGTGCAGCTTAAGCAGTGCGCAAATAGTGCACCATATCCGAGTGTTGACCAACGTCGTCTATGGTTAATCACTCTTAAAAAGGCATTGATCAATGAACAGCAAGCGCTGACTCAAGCATTAAGTGACGACTATGGCTATCGAAGCGATTTTGATAGCACTATTTGTGACCTTCTTCCTGCGGTTTCGCATATCAATTACACCTTAAAGCATCTTAAATCGTGGTTAAAACCAAGCCCGCGCCACAATGGATTACTGTTATTTCCGTCAAAAGTAAAGGTTCATTACCAACCACTAGGTGTAGTCGGGGTTATTGTGCCGTGGAATTTTCCTATTGTTCTTAGTGTAGCTCCAATAGTGACGGCTCTGGCGGCTGGCAATCGAGTGATGGTAAAATTGAGCGAATACACACCACAGACTAATCAGGTTTTGGCGCGTATTTTTTCGGTTGTGGAAGAAGCGATTACCACTGTGCAAGGCGATGCTAACGTAGCCGCAAAATTTAGTGCCCTAGCGTTTGATCATTTGCTTTTTACCGGCTCAACACCAGTTGGAAAATTAGTGGCACAAGCGGCTGCGAAAAACTTAACCCCGGTAACATTGGAATTAGGCGGTAAATCTCCAGTCATTATTGCCGATGATGCCGATTTAAAACGTAGCGTCGATAACATCATGTTGGGTAAAGCGGTGAACGCTGGGCAAATTTGTGTCGCGCCAGATTATGTCTTAGTCCCACAAGCTAAAGTTTCAACTTTCACTGAGCTTTATCTCAAACGTTTTAAAAAGAATTTTACGCTCAAGAGTGGAGTCTTTGATACTTCTCATATTATTAACCAGACTCAATTTGAGCGATTACAATCTTATCTCGAGGACGCTGAGCGAAAAGGGGCGAACATTCACCCTTTACAAAACACTAGTGATTCAAGTATTGGACGGCAGTTTTTACCTCATCTGATTACACAAGTCGATGAATCTATGTTGGTGACGCAGCAGGAGATTTTCGGCCCTATTTTACCGGTTATTGGTTATCAAACGCTGGATGATGCGATTGCTTACGTGAATGCTCGTCCACGTCCTCTGGCGTTATATTTAATGACCAATGACAACTTAGCAGTGCAACTGATCACGACCAATACCCACAGTGGTGGCGTAGCGGTGAATGATACGTTACTGCATGTTGCAGCAGATGACGCTCCGTTCGGTGGTATCGGCGAGTCGGGGATAGGGCACTACCATGGCATTGAAGGCTTCAAGGTCTTTTCACATGCCAAAACCGTGCTCACTTCTCCACAATGGCTACCACGCAGCCATTGGTTATTGCGCTATCGCAGGGTCTTTTTACCGATGTTGAGACGTTGGTTTATACGCTAGCCAACTGACTATGCATTTTTGATGTCGGGCTTGCTTCAATTGGTGTGCTTGACATTTTCCAGCTAGCATTTCCTTTCTCGGTATGAAATCAATAGTTAGCTTATGGCTATTCTGCTACAGTGGCGGGCTATTGCTTCACAGTCTGTCATGTTGACGGCACTGGTTAAATCTAACCCTAGGATCTATTTTGACCAATAACGATATTTTACGCCGCATTCGCTACACCTTCGATTTTAAAGACTCAACTATGGTTGAAATTTTTGCTGCTGCTGATAGCCAAGTAACTCAAGCGCAAATTTCTGCTTGGTTAAGCAAAGAAACAGACGCTGCGTTTAGTGATACTGAGCTGGCGATATTTCTTAATGGGTTAATCAACACCAACCGCGGTAAGCGTGAAGGTGAGCAACCACAGCCAGAGGCTCGCTTAACCAACAACATGATTTTTATGAAATTGCGTATCGCTTTAGATATGAAAGCCGAAGATATTTTAGATACTTTAGCTGTTGTCGATTTCAGTTTAAGTAAGCATGAACTCAATGCGTTTTTCCGTAAACCAGACAATAAACATTATCGTGAGTGTAAAGACCAGATTTTGCGTAATTTTTTAATGGGTGTGCAACGTCAGTTACGCCCTGAAGACAAACGAGAATATCAAGAATCGGTAAACTAATTAACACACTCAGCCACATATATTGTGGCTTTTTTATGCCCATTCCTACTTGAAGCTACAGCGGTGTTGGCAGCATTCGCTCACCTTAATCACATAGTTTATCTATGCTCATGGGGATGAACTCACTTGCCGCCTACCTGCAACTTCAAGTTGTTTGGGTATAGCTAATTTTACACTGTAAATAGCAACTCATCTCGTTAATGTGGCCTCGTCATATTATTTGTATCGTCTCAAAAAATAAAGTAAAAATCCCGATGTGCAAAAATGCTCTACAATTATCTGAGAGGGAGATGCTCGTTTATTGAATGAATGTATGTATATGGAAGAATGTTGGCTGGTTTTAAATGTGACTAATATCAACTAATGATCCAAAAAAAAACATCCCCCTCCTTTCTACCAGGCATAAACAAAGTTATACCCATTATGGGTAATTGAAGTTGATTTTGTTGTTCAATATTTTTGAGTGCCTACTTATAACTATAAAAAATTAAGGCCTTAAGGTTAAGGGTTCAACGTTCAACGTGATGTAGCTAGGAAACAACAATGAATATATCTAATTTTTCTGTTAAGCAAAAAATTATCATATTGCTTGCACTCCCTATTTTAGGTTTTTTGTGGCTAAGTGGATCTTCAATCGCTCAGAGCGTGTCGACAACCAAGGAGATGTCTTCGCTAAATCAATTAACGCACTTATCTGTTGTGTACAGTGAGCTTGTCCATGAGCTGCAAAAGGAACGAGGAATGACGGCTGGCTACCTAGGCTCAAAAGGTAGTCAGTTTGGGAATGAACTCAAATCCCAGCGTCGTGCTTCCGATGAAAAAAACAAACTTCGTAATGATTACTGGCAGACAGAGCGAATAGATTTTCAAATGATCAATCAACTGAATCAGTCAATCAATCAGAGCTTAAATAAAATTGATTCGATTAGACTTCAGGTTGATTCACAATCAATCGCACTTTCCGATGCACTGGCTTATTACACGCAATTAAATGCTCAGTTACTGAGTGTTTCTGGCTTAATTGTTGAATTGAGTACAGATGCAAAAATCACCCAACAGGTCGTTGCTTACTACAATTTTTTGCAGGGTAAAGAGCGTGCGGGTATTGAACGCGCTGTTTTAAATAATACTTTTTCAAAGGATGAGTTCGCACCGGGAATGCTTATTAAGTTTATCTCATTAGTGACTGAGCAAAATACGTACTTTAGAAACTTCAACGTATTGGCTAATGATGACAATAAGCAATTTTATGAACAGCAATTAAAAGATAATTTTATTGTTGAAGTAGAAAAACTGCGCCAATTAGCTTTGTCGAAATCAAGCTACTTTAATGTAGATCCGGTGCATTGGTTTACTCAATCAACGGGTCGTATATCACTGTTGAAAAAAACAGAAAGCCATATTGCTCAGTCTTTGATTGAGCTGACCGAACAAAAATCGCAAGACGCTCAAACCTCCATGCTAATGAATATTTTTATTTTTTCATTGATTACCGTTGTCGCTGCTTTTATCTCGTTCTACACCTTTAAAGATTTAGCGGCGAGAGTGAAGGATCTGACTTCGGTAATGGCGCATGCCACAAGTGATAATGATTTAACACTACGTGCTAAGTATGTTGATCAAAGTGAATTAGGTATTGTTTCTTCATCGCTAAATTCAACTTTAGAAAAATTCGCTAAGGTCATAGATAATTTATCTCATTCAAGTATGACATTGGCTTCGGCTGCTGAAGAAACGTCTCAAACTTGTCAGCATAACTCACGATCAATGGTTGAGCAGCAAGAGCAAATTGGCTTGATCGCAACAGCAACCGAAGAGCTTTCGGCTACGGTGAACGAAGTGGCTAATAAAGCCCAGCACACTGCGGAATTGTCTAGACTAGCGGATGAACAAGCGCAAGGCGGCCTAGTTACCGTTCAAAACTCTTATCACTCCATTGAAAGCCTAGCAACCGAAATTGATGGGTTAGCATCAAAAATCGCTCATTTACATGAGAGCAGCAATAACATCAATAATGTTATCGATGTCATTAAGTCTGTCGCTGAACAAACCAATTTACTTGCTCTAAACGCGGCTATCGAAGCTGCCCGTGCTGGTGAGCAAGGCCGAGGTTTTGCGGTGGTCGCGGATGAAGTCAGAACTCTTGCACAGCGTACTCAAAAATCCACTTCAGAAATTGAAGGTTTTATTGCGTCGCTTCAATCTGATGTAGAAGCGGCATTCAGTGTTATTGATAATAGTCAGAAGAAAGCTACATTATCAGTGGAAAGCTCTAAAAATGTAGAAGAAACTCTGGAGGTAATTTCGAAATCAGTGAGTGAAATATTTAGCATGGCAGCTCAAATTGCCACGGCCACCGAAGAACAAGCGGTAGTAACGCAAGATATTGCGCAAAATGTGATTTCAGTCGAGGAGAAATCAACAGAAGCGACAACCGGAGCAACACAAATAGCTGCTACAGCCAAGGAGCAAGCAGAGTTAGCCAGCTCATTGAAAAATCTTGCGAGTACGTTTAAGAGTTAGTTTTAAAAATACTAGGTATATTCTTCCTACTTGAAGCTACAGCGGTGTGGGCGACGTTCACTCACCCCAATCACATGGTTTATTTATGCTCATGGTGATGAACTCATTGGTCGCCTACCTGCAACTTCAAGTGGTTTTGGTATAGTTCTTTGATAAACGGTTTTCAGTCAAGTTGACGGTTATGACTCTGATGCCAAATTTCACATACTGCAACTTGGATAAGTTTTAACGTTGCAGTACTCGTCACTTTTCATCTGGGTTCAAAACCACTAACATGCTTGAGCTTTCTAAGCACACATATTTTTTTAAATTCTCAGGGCGGGGTGTAATTCCCCACCGGCGGTATATTGACTTACACACTTTCATGGTTGGAGTTGATGAGCCCGCGAGCGCTCGATTTTTCGAGGTCAGCAGATCTGGTGAGAGGCCAGAGCCGACGGTTATAGTCCGGATGAGAGAGAATGAAAAAACATCAGTTATTCGATTAACTGGTGCAATTCGTTTTGGATTTGATCCCTCATATTACGCCCTGATTCTGGTGATTTTTTAGGAGTAGAACCATGAATCAGTTATCACTTCTTGCCGAATTCGGTGACCCAATTACTCGCGTTGAAAATGCATTATCAGCCCTTAAGCAAGGTCGGGGGGTTTTACTGCTTGATGATGAAGATCGTGAAAACGAAGGCGACATTATCTATGCAGTAGAGTCACTGACAACCGAGCAAATGGCATTGATGATCCGTGAATGCAGTGGCATTGTTTGCTTATGTTTGACCGATGCACAAGCGAACAAACTAGAATTACCGCCGATGGTTGTAAACAATAATAGCGCAAACCAAACCGCGTTTACCGTCTCTATTGAAGCGAAAGAAGGCGTCACTACTGGTGTATCCGCGCAAGACCGTGTGACCACGATTAAAACGGCAGCGCGGTTGGATGCCAAACCTGATGACCTTGCCCGTCCGGGACATGTATTCCCATTGCGTGCACGTGCAGGTGGGGTATTAGCTCGTCGTGGTCATACCGAAGGTACGGTTGATCTAATGCAAATGGCAGGTTTAATGCCTGCGGGAGTTTTGTGTGAATTGACGAACCCGGATGGCTCTATGGCAAAAACCCCAGAAATTATTGAATTTGGGCGCGTGCATAATATGCCGGTTCTAACCATCGAAGACATGGTGTTGTATCGTAATCAGTATGATTTGAAATTGGCTTAATCATTGAATCAAGGGCGCATTATGCGCCCTAACTAATCATTTTTTGTATACAAGCCTGCTAGGCTGTCATGTCCTCTTTCCAACTTTCCGCGATAAAATCTATGAACTGTCTTACCACTGGAGTTTGATAGCTACGAGATAAGTACACTGCCCACAGTGCATTGCTAGGAGAATGGTACTCTGGCAACACAACCTCAAGCAGCCCTTTCGCAATCAGCGGGTTGGCTAGGTCACAGGGTAAACGCACAATGCCATGATGATTGATAGCAGTTCGGCTTAATATACCCATATCATTGGCCCGAAGGTTGCCGCTGACTTGCACCGAATAATGCTGATTGTCTCGCACGAAATTCCATTTATCACTACTTAAGTGCACAAAGCAGTTGTGCTGAGATAAATCACTCGGCTGAGTAATGACTTCATGCTGTTCAAGATAATTTTTCGAAGCACAGACAATGGTATCGACGCGTATCAAGCGGCGTGCTATTAAGGTGTCATCCGGTTGCTGGGTAAAGCGCAAGGCTATATCGACTCGTTCATCAACCAATTGTGATAACCGATCAGAGGCGACTATATCAATCATGACCAGCGGGTGAAGGCTAATGAAGGCTTGTACAACATCTAAAAGCATATTTTGCGCAAGGCCAATTGGAGCGGCTATGCGAATGGTTCCAGAAAGTTGTTGAGATTGTTCTAATGCCCGCAATTCCAACTCTGCGGTTTGGTGAAGTATTTGCTCACAGCGCGCCAGAGCATCTTCACCTGCGGTCGTGAGGCTAACTTTTCGAGTCGTTCTATGCAACAAACGTTGCTTCAACCAATCCTCCACTTCTTGCACGTGTCGCGATACTTGCAAGCGGCTTAGGTTTAAATTATCGGCAGCTTTAGTAAAGCTGGCGGTATTAGCCACTTCAATGAAGCTGCGCATGGCGGTGAGTCTATCCATCGAGAATCTCTATTGGTTACTTATATTGATACAATCTACATCATTTTCATCTGTTTTTCCTGTTTAGGTTAGCTATTAGACTGCAATAGTTGTCGAAAAACAGTAAATGAATGAGGAAACAAGTTATGAAAATTGCAGTATTAGGCGCGTCAGGTTGGATTGGTAGTCATATCGTTAATGAAGCTAAAGCTCGTGGGCATGAAGTTGTCGCATTGGTTCGTGACCCAAGCAAAGTGACGGCTGAGGGGGTGGAAACACATACTTTTGATTTACAGCAACCTTTGATTCAAGTGGCGTCAGCTTTATCTGATGTCGAGGCTGTAATCGCATCGATCGGTGGTCGCGCATCTGGAAACCACGACATTGTTGCAGCAACTGCGAAAAAGCTTCTGTCTGAGTTGCCTCTTGTTGGGGTAGGTCGTTTACTGTGGGTTGGTGGTGCTGGTTCACTAGAGGTAGCGCCAGGTGTCAAATTAGTCACTGTCGAAGGTTTCCCTGAGGCTTACAAAGGGGAAGCATTAGCTCAGGGTGAAGCGTTAGAAGTATTGCGTACAAGCGATAGTGCGGTTAACTGGACTTTTATTAGCCCAGCAGCAGAAATTTTCCCTGGAGATAAGCAAGGTGCTTATCGAATTGGTAGTGATGCTTTGTTGTCTGATGAGCAAGGCAATAGCAGAATTTCCGTAAGCGATTACGCCGTAGCAATGATTGATGAGCTTGAAAGTGCGGCTCACCCTAGCCAGCGTATAGGTGTCGCTTACTAGGGCGTATTGCTTCTGCTTTTTTCACCTAAATAACATTAACCGGAAAATTGTTGTCGATATTGTTTAGGTGATACGCCGATTAAGCGTCGAAAATGATGACGCAAAGTTGTGGCGTTATCAAAACCAGCAAGTTGGGCGAGTGTTTCCATATTCACCGATTCAGTTTCGAGTAAACCTTTTGCTCGTTCGATTCGTTGCTGGATAAGCCATGCTTTAGGTGAAAGGTTAAAACTAGCGCGAAATTTTCGGTCAAATGTACGGCGCGACATATTTGCTTTGGCCGCCATGGTTTCAATATTGATAGCTTGGTCGATGTTTTTTTGTGCCCAATGTAGCGCCTGTGAGAATTGATTGGGTACGGCCAGCATTGGCGAATCAACAAACTGAGATTGTCCGCCACTTCGGTGGGCGGACACAACCAGTCGCTTAGCTACTTGGTTTGCTACTTGGTAGCCAAAATCGCGACGAATTACTGCCAGTCCTAAATCTAACCCTGCGGCGCTGCCTGCCGAGCAACCGATATGCCCATCAAATACATACAGCACATCTGCTGCATAATTAACCTTAGGGAAACGTGCTTGGAAGTCTTGTGCGAATGCCCAATGGGTTGTGGCTTGTTTTCCATCGAGTATGCCCAATTCAGCCAGTAGGAAAGCACCTGAACAGAACGTGATCACCCGTTTGCCTGAATGAACGAATTGCAAAACTTGTTGCGCAATCATTACAGGGATGCTCATCGGTTTTACTGGCCAGCTTGGCACGACAAGCACGTCGTAATCTTGAATTGAAGTCACATACTGTGTTTGGATTAACACGCCTCCCGTACTTTCAAACGTTTGGTTTTCTAGGTTAATAACATCTGTTTGATACCAATTTTTAAACTCTGGCCGGGGCAACGCAAACAGCTCAACAGCACAGGCTAACTCAAACAGTGATGCGTGTGCATGAGACAAAATCGCAACTTTTAACATATCTTATCCGGTCTCTTTTTCGTAATTGACTGCGGTCACGGTTATTAGCTTTAAAGCGTGTGGCATTCAAATTTTTCATACAGAACAGTAATGCACAAAATCGCTGCCAAAGCATTGTGCCGGATTCCAGAGAGTAGAAAACCGGTTAGCATGATGTTGGCTTAATCTTAACGATAGATGTCTTTTTAGCCAATGTTAGACGATGCATTTGTTGGTAATAATGAGATACAGACTTACTTTCAGCATGAAATCGCTGAGGATATTTGAATAAGGATTATTTATGACTAGTGCTGTATCTCGTATTCCCGCTGCTTCTTGTCAAAAGGCGCTTGAGCATTTTGAAGCGCTTTTGCAATTTGAAACCGACTGTTGGGACGTCCATCATGCTTTAAGTAATAGTTTGCAAGACTTTGTATTACTTGATGTAAGAGGTGAGGCTCTCTACCAGCAAGGCCACATTGCTGGTGCGCTTAATATTCCTTATGGCCGATTAAATGAAAAGACGTTGGCTAGTTTGCCAATTGATCGCTTAATTGTCGTTTATTGCGCTGGCCCTCATTGTAATGCCACCGAAAAGGCCGCGATTCGTTTGGCAAAATTAGGTCGTCCGGTGAAAAAAATGATTGGTGGTGTCACTGGTTGGGTGGATGAGGGTTTTAGTTTGAGGAGAGAATGAGCTTGGGGTGTATTGGCTCGGAATACTATGCAAAAAACGCATAGTATTATTCACTAATCGTCATTAGCTTGATGGTGAACTTGTCTCTAACATGCGTGCTCATTTTTTCGTTAAACCTATGAGTTAGGTTATCGATTTGGACTATTTAAAACGAGGTTCGGGCGTATGTCATCGCAATCTATTTGGGCTCAATTGATGAGGATGACTCTGTTGTTGGTGTTGTCATTGGTCGTGGTTCACCATTCACCAAGGTTATTACAACTGCTAGCTGAGCAAGCTATGAATAGTGGTTGTCACCAACAAAGTGAGCATTCACATCATAACGTTGCTCACCATAGCCATAGTGCACACTCTACACACCACTAACGAATCCTTTATATAGGTCGTGTTTTGCTCAACACTACTTACGAGAACAACTTATGAGTATTTTTAGATTTCCCCTTTTAGTCTGGTTAGGGATCGGCATCCTAATCATCTGTCTTGGTATTAGGCAATCTTTCGGCATTTTTATGCTTCCTATCTCGGAACATTTTTCGATGGGACGAGAGTTCTTCAGTTTTGCTATCGCCTTACAAAACTTACTGTTTGGTGTGTTCCAGCCTTTTGTTGGAATGGCTGCTGACCGTTGGGGGGCAAAGCGCATTATTATCCTTGGGGCTATTAGTTATGCGCTAGGTTTATATTTGACCTCGATTGCGACAACACCTAGTTTACTGTACCTGACGTTAGGGGGCTTGGTCGGTTTAGGGCTCAGTGCGACTAGCTATGTCATTGTGCTTGGTGCAGTAGCTAAAGTGGTTCCTGCAGAACATGCGGCAAAAGCATTTGGACTCACCACCGCCGCGGGCTCATTTGGCATGTTTGTGATGATCCCCGGAGCGCAAACTTTATTGGCTGATGTTGGATGGCAAGGCACTTTGCAAATATTTGCGATGTTATGTAGTGCTATGATTGCCTTTGCGCTATTTATGAACAAAGTAGATCCAGCAGTCAATTTAGCGCAGGGTATGGTTAACCAGCAAACCTTGAAACAAGCTTTACGAGAGGCTTTTTCACATCGCAGTTATTGGTTAATTCACGCAGGATTCTTTGTGTGTGGCTTCCACGTGATGTTTATTGCTACTCATTTACCAAGTTATTTGGCAGACAAACAGTTGCCTGCCTCAAGTGCGGCGATGGCCTTAGCCTATGTGGGTATCTTCAATATCTTTGGTTCTTATTTTTGGGGTGTCATGGGCGATCGTTTTAATAAACGTTATGTGATGACTGCGCTTTATTTGATGCGAACTGTGGTGATTGGCGGGTTTGTGACATTACCCGTGACTGAGCAAACCGCAGCCATATTCGGCGCAGCGATTGGTTTTTGTTGGCTAGGGACTGTACCATTAACCTCAGGCTTGGTACGTCAAATTTTCGGTGCTCGTTACCTTTCTACCCTTTATGGTTTAGTATTCTTCACCCACCAAGTGGGTAGTTTTCTAGGAGCATGGGTTGGTGGTCGTATTTATGATTACTATGGTTCTTATGAGCCTATTTGGTGGTCGACGGTGGTGCTAGCATTGCTTGCCGCTTTGATACATCTGCCAATTAACGACAAACCCATGCCTCGCTTGGCCGTTGCGAGCTAAGTGTCATGACAAGTTGAGTCCAAGCAGACCTGAAATCAATTTTATGATGTTGGTTTGATTCTGAGTTCTTCTATATTATGAGCTCAGAATTTTTTTGTTTTTAGAGTGGAAGGTTTTTGTGTCTGAGTGGATTACTACGCCTGCGTTGATTGCCATGTTCCTTATTTTCCTTGGATCTTTCGTGCAAACGGCGATTGGCTTTGGATTAGCGATTGTCGCTGCGCCTTTGCTATTTCTCGTTTCACCGGATTATGTGCCGGCCCCCATCTGTTTAGTGGCGTTATTTATCTCAATACTCAATGCGATGAAGCATCGCAGTAATATTGAAATTGGTGGATTGAAAATGGCGCTTATTGGTCGTGTTCCAGGCTCTATCGCTGGTGGTTTTTTGTTAGTGATGGTGTCAACCGATGCATTAGCACTGTGGTTAGGTCTATTAGTGCTGTTTGCGGTGGTGGTGAGTTTACTGCCATTTCGTATTGAACCGACCCCTACGCGCATGGGTGTTGCGGGTTTTTTCTCAGGCTTTTTTGGCACCAGTTCTGCGATCGGTGGGCCACCAATGGCATTGCTGCTACAGCACCAAGAGGCTAATCAATTACGTGGCAACCTTTCAGCTTTCTTTGTTTTCAGCTCGATCATCTCTTTGATGATTCAGCTACCCGCTGGGTTTTTAACTGTACATCATTTGTGGATTACCATTCCGTTAATTCCAGCAGCGTGGGTTGGGTATAAATTGGCCTTGATGACCACGCAGGCGTTACCCAAAGAAAAAATTCGCGTTGGGGCGCTGTTGTTATGCTCTATCAGTGGCGCAACGGCGGTGTGGCAAGGGCTGTTTTAAGTTTGTTAATCTTCAGTTAAGTATGGTTTGGGATACTTAACGGTATCTAATTTAGCACTAGGTTGCTTGTAATTTAAGCGATCGATAACGAAAGTATGTTTTGGAAAAGGTGAAGTTATGAGAACGTTGGGTAACATTATTTGGTTTTTGTTTGGTGGGATTTTTATGGGCTTGGCGTGGTGGTTCTTCGGTTTGCTCGCCTTCATCAGTATTATCGGTATTCCTTGGGGACGAGCCTGCTTTGTGATCGGTAATTTTTCATTTTTCCCATTCGGCCAAGAAGCGATCTCGCGCGATGAATTGACCAATGAAACCGATATTGGCACCAGTCCACTTGGTTTTATTGGCAATGTCATTTGGTTTATTTTTGCAGGTTTTTGGTTGGCGGTTGGTCATATCCTTTCTGCTTGCGCATGCTTTATTACCATTATCGGTATTCCATTTGCGTTGCAGCATTTGAAATTAGCCGTGATCTCTTTAGCGCCGATTGGCAAAACCATTGTACCGAAAGAAGAAGCCGCGCGTGCGCGTTATTCTCCTCATCGCTAGTTGATCATCTTTTTTAATACTCCGAGGGCGTCTTCGGAGTATTAATTTCCTTAGTTCAATAGGCTTTTATACCGAATGCCCGCAGCTTGCTTGGCAGTATCTCATCCAGTTTGGTTACGTCTTCATAATTGAGTTCAATGAGATTAAAAGCGTGTTCGTGATAAATCATGCGTACTTTTTCTTGATCTTTTTCTGCCGTCGGTCCTGAATCTGAGCCCCAATATTGGAGATAGACTTTACCTGCGGGTAAGTAAAAATCGCTGGTAATATCTTGGTCGATAGGAAGTTGACGCTCATAGGCATGCACCACACCTGCCATATAAAGCCAGTTATCAATCAATAATTCACCTTTTGATCGAACGTAATGGCCATCCAACGTGCGATGTTTTGCTTCAAATTTTTGACGAAAACTGGAGTAGGATTTATCGGTGGAGTGTGTTTCAGCATCTTGCCCGCAAAATTCAATAACGGACTGCTTTAAACGTTTATTACGAGTTATTGAATCATGCCAAACGACGAATTGGCTTTCTGATTCTTTCCCTTCACGCTGCTGCCCTCCTGCTCGTAAGCCCGATTTTGTGACTTTCCAGCCGGTGTCACTTTTCGCTATCCAGCCTAGTTCACTCAACAGTTGGTTAATTTTCTTCGGGTTGAGTTTAAAGCGTTCACCTAATTGCGTGGCGCTAAGGGTGATACCACGGTTAGCGTCTAAATCGATTAATAAGTTTTCAGGCCAAACGATGAATTGTCCAAACTTTTGATGATCGACGTATTCGCCGCCAAATTTTGCGCCGAGTTCGGTGAGCACCCATTTTTCATCGTGGCGGTTAATATATCCTGCTTTTTTGAGGTCACTAAAAAGTTGTTTAGCTTCTAGCTGGCGAATTTTCGCAAGCGCTGAGGTGGATATTTTCTCTGGTTTCATTCAAACCTCAAAAATAGTGGAAAATATTTGCTATTCAATCACATGCTTTTCATAAAACTCAATGCTGCCTGCACTAAAGTGATGGATGCAGCGAGTTTTTCCTTTGTTTTGTATCTAAATTTGAACTAGTTATATTCTATTTTAGATCTATTTGTTCTCATTGAAAAACAATAAGCTTGTTATCACTTCGAATCATGACTAACAGGTATTAATAATGACATTCAAACAACGTGCTTTAACCGGCTTACTTTTAGCAGGTGTTTCTTTTTCTAGCCTAGCTGCGCTGACTTTCCAAACTTATAACCCAGGAGAAAAGGGGATTTTCCCCGTCAGTTCCACTCTAATTAGTGGAGAAAAACAAGCCATATTGATTGATGCTCAATTTGGTACTAAAGATGGTCAAGCATTGGTTGATATGATCAAGCAATCAGGTAAAGAGTTGACGGCTATTTATATCAGTGGTGGCGATCCAGACTTTTATTTTGGCCTTGAGCCTTTAGTGTCAGCATTTCCGGATGTCAATGTGCTAGCAAGCAAAGCAGTTGTACAGCACATTGAGGAGACGAAAGATAGAAAACTTCAGTACTGGGGGCCGATTTTAGCCGATAGTGCGCCAAGCAAAGTTTTTGTACCTAAGGTATTTAATCGCAGTGAATTTTCTTTAGAAGGTGAAAAAATCTATGTAAAAGAACTGAACACCCATCAATCTTATCTATGGGTTCCATCGCAAAAGGTTGTTCTTGGTGGCGTTGCAGTAACGGCTGGCATGCATGTATGGACAGCGGATAGTCAAACTCCTGAAGCGAGATCTGAATGGGTTCAAGCATTGGATAAAATGGCAGATCTTAAGCCAGTTAGAGTGATCCCTGGGCATTATTTGGGTGATATGCCACAAGGTATTGAAGCGGTATCGTTTACTAAAGATTACCTTGGTCAATTTGAAAAAACGCTCAGTAAGGCGAAAGATTCAAAACAAGTGGTGGCAGAAATGGTTAAAGCTTACCCAAAATTGCCAGGTCAACAAGACTTAGAACTGAGTGCTCAAGTAAACACTGGTGAGCGTCAGTGGTAACCGGTTTTAAAAGCGCGAGTTATTGACTCGCGCTTTCTATCGTTGGCGTTTTTGCTTCAACATAGCCGATCTTAGTCCAGACATTACTTAATTTATACATAGCGCAAACGCTACAAGTTAGGACTTCACCTTGGCCATGTATCACCATCACAATGTCTTCACGTTGTTCTTTCGAATTATTGCGCACTTGAATAGAAATTTGAGTCCCGTCAACGGTGTAGGGACGAGACCAAGTTTGTTTTTCTGAACGTGCGCTAACGATACCATCTTCAAATATCAATAAATCGGAATTGTATTGGTTATCATAAGTACCGTGAAACTCGTAGGTTTCACTATTGGCCCAACGCTCAATATCTTCCTGAGAGCAGCCTTGTAGAGCAGATATGAGTGCCAAAGTGCCTATCCATTTCACTAAGGTATAACTCATCATAAAACGTTACCTCGATAATCTATTCTCAAGCTCTAGTAAACTTGCTTTGCGTTCAAGCCCACCAGCATAACCGGTTAGTTTGCCATTTTTCCCTATCACTCTATGGCATGGCACAATAATAGAAATAGGATTTTTCCCATTCGCCAGCCCAACGGCTCTCACTGCTTTAGGGTTACCAATGGTATTCGCTAATTGCTGGTAATTCCATGTTTCCCCATAAGGGATCTCGCATAATGCTTGCCAAACAGATTGCTGAAATACGGTGCCTTGTGCGGCAAGAGGAATGTCAAATACAGTTCGCCGCCCGGTAAAATACTCATCTAACTGCTTGATTGTGCTAGTAAGTATAGGACAGTTTTCTGATTTTTCTCCTAATTCATCAGGTCTCGTTGTTTCGGTTTCAAACCAAGCGCCGAGCAACCCCTGCTGGTTGGCTTGTAACGTCATCAGCCCTAACGGACTTTGATAATAAACAAAGTGATTCATATTGTTGATTCCAGCAGTCGAAAGTGACATAGCTCCCCTGCAAGCCGACTTATTTTCTCGTAAATCAAGTTGGCGCATTGGTATATTGATTACGGCTTCATTATAAACTCAGTCGATAACCGCATCACCTGCTTGTTGTAAAGAGTAAGCGGTTAGTGGATCAATATTAGCCACTAACTTTTCAACTTGTGTAATTGCTTCAATCGATGAGCTGTTTTT
Organism: Vibrio sp. 1180_3; assembly: GCF_029478545.1. Taxonomy (NCBI): domain Bacteria; kingdom Pseudomonadati; phylum Pseudomonadota; class Gammaproteobacteria; order Vibrionales; family Vibrionaceae; genus Vibrio; species Vibrio sp. 1180_3. The sequence goes on along the minus strand of NZ_SJFM01000004.1, from coordinate 88,366 downwards.
ACGATAGCTTAGATAGATAGGGCGTTGCCAATCTTCCACATCTTCAATGCGATACAGTTGGCCTGAATTGATAAATGGTTCAACTAAAGATTTAGGGAGATAAGCACTGCCGCCTTTTTCGAGAATGAAATCAAGTGCAATACGAGCGGTAGACGTTCGTAAAAATGGAATTGGGGCCTTTGGGTGTCGCTCAGAGTGCTCTGATGCGAAACGACTTCCCCAATCTACATAGACATATTTGTTGTCAAAGGCGGTAGCTAACGTATCAGGTCGAGTGGATACCAATACTAGTACTATATCTGCTACTTTTTTGCAGTTGAGTTCTTCGGCTTTGATTTGGTCGAAAGCAAAAGCCATATCCAATGTGCGTTCAAGTAAACTGCGATTAAGGTGTTCTCTACCCATTACTTCAGCCATAAAGCCATAGCCGGTAAAAGAGTCGGTGACAACGCTTAAGCAGTTTTGCAAATAGGCATCCCATACATTTGGTGTCCCGCCTAGCGTGAGTTGTAAGGCCTTCCCATTTTCAAGAGAGAGTTCGAATTTCGCTTGTTGTAGGGTAGCGACCATCACTTCTGCATAGTTGATGAGCCGTTCCCCAGCAGAGGTGAGCTTGATATTATTGCGATCTCGCGTAAACAGTTGAGCATCGAAATAATTTTCGAGTTGTTTGATGCGTGCACTGACCGCTGCTTGAGTCAAATAAAGGTTTTCAGCTGCTCGCCCAAAGTGACGAACTTTAGCGAGTTCTAGAAAAGTGCGAAAAACTTTTACATCCATATTTAATCCTCTGAAATTACCCCGCCAGATTAACAAGGAAGAGCAATTATGACGATAAAAAATTTTTGTTTTTCTTTTGGGAGAATTACGCCTAATTTTCGCCTGATCCATCGCTACATGGTGGCAGCATTATTCACATGAGGTTGATATGTCTGAGACTGAATTCCGTCACGGAAAAAAACGATTTTTTGACAATGTAAAGTTTCCGCGAGGCTTTGCAAAATCTGGTGATTTTACTCTTGCTGAAGAGGAGCTTCTGATCACTTATGGGGACACCATGCTTGGCTTAGAATCTGGTGATATTCTTCCAGAAAGTGCAGAAGAAGCGCATTTTATTAAAGCGATTGAAAATCCAGTAAAGGCTAAATCTAAGCTAGAGCGAGTTTGGTTGAAATACACACAACTCGCTCGTGGTCGTAAGCGATTCCATACTTTGAATGGTCGCAACAAACCGGAAGCGGGTGACGACTATAACGAAGAAGAAGTTAGCTTAAGCGAAGAAGATTAATCTTCATCTCTAACGCAGAATCCTCATGGCTTAGGATTTGCTCATCGTTAAGCGGTTTCAACGTGCCAATGAAACTGATTAAGAGTTTAGCCAGTGTCTTCCTGTCAAAGCCCTAGCATTGGTTTGTTGCTGGGGCCTTGTTCCCAGTTCGTGCTATTTCGCTAACTGCGATACTTTCTTTAAGAAACTATCTCTTAAATGTTCTTTGTCGTAATCTAAATGGTAAGTGTTGTGAAAACCAACCTTGAGTTCTACACCATTACCGCGCATATAGATGTTGTAACCATCGTAGTCTGAAAAGGCTTCAATACCCTCGTAAATCTTGCCAAACTCAGTGGGTGTGCCGTTCTCCATTATCATCTCATAGGCATGTAGAACTTTTGTGCTATCCAATTCATTTTTCATGAGGTTAACTCCTTTCTTGCCTGTGTGACAAGTATGGTCAAGGAACGCCGCTCCTGCCATCAATCATCGCGTTTTAGATCAAGTTTCCACTTAATTTTACCTATGAATTTTTTCTGTATATTCACTAAAATGATGAGAGTATGAGAGAGGTTACTGTTTTAATACAGATGATGGGTGAGTGTTAATTGAACAATCTTGGGCAATTTATTCAATAAACTTCTAAAATTTGACCTAAAACAATGGCAGTCGCTAAAAACTTATTTTATAATGCGAATTAATGTTTCAGTACATCATAATATTCCAATTATTAGAGGCCAAACATGAGACTTATCCCGTTAAAACAGGCAGCGCAAGTAGGTAAATGGGCTGCTGCACACATCGTAAAACGTATTAATGCATTTAACCCAAGCGCGGATCGTCCTTTCGTTTTGGGCTTACCTACTGGTGGAACACCGCTTGCTACGTATAAAGCGCTGATCGAAATGTACAACGCCGGTGAAGTGAGCTTTAAGCATGTGGTGACATTTAACATGGACGAGTATATCGGTATTCCTGCTGATCATCCGGAATCTTACCGTTCATTTATGTACAACAATTTCTTTAAGCACGTTGATATTCAAGAAGAAAATATTAATTTGCTTAACGGTAACGCTGATGACGTTGATGCAGAATGCAAACGTTATGAAGACAAAATCAAGTCTTATGGCCGCATCAATTTATTCATGGGCGGTGTGGGTAACGATGGCCATATTGCTTTCAATGAACCTGCGTCTTCTCTTTCTTCACGCACTCGTATTAAAACGTTGACCGAAGATACACGCATTGCTAACTCACGTTTCTTTGATGGTGATATCAACCAAGTACCTAAGTATGCATTGACGATTGGCGTGGGCACTTTGCTTGATTCAGAAGAAGTGATGATTTTGGTGACTGGCCACAATAAAGCACTTGCGTTGCAAGCTGCAGTTGAAGGTAGTGTGAATCATCTATGGACTGTGTCTGCACTGCAGCTCCATCCAAAATCTGTGATCGTATGTGATGAACCATCAACTCAAGAGTTGAAAGTAAAGACCGTGAAATACTTTACTGAATTAGAAGCGAAGAATATTGTAGGTTTTTAAGTTACCTGCTGTTTTCTAAAAAGCCCTGCTAGAAATAGCAGGGCTTTTTTAATGGAGTAGCTGTTGTTATAGATGTAAGCTTTGAAGAATTATGCTTCCGCAGCTAGTTTGACATCTTTTAGTTCAACGACTTGCTTTTCTGGTGCTGGGTAAGTGACACCGTTAAAACGACCACCGTGTTCAATACTAAGGTCGTCACTATAAATAGAGCCAGTAACGCTACCTTTACTTAAAATTTCAATTTTAGTGGCGTGACATGTACCTTCAAATTCACCATTGATAATCAGATGCTCGGCAAACAGTTCCCCGCTAACGATACCCGTTTCACTGATCACTATGGTTTTATCGACATGTATTTGACCTTCAACTGAACCATCAATTTGTATATCGCTTTCTAGCTTGAGCTGTCCGTTAATGGCGCAGCCTTTTGCGATGAGAGTTGTAGCTGAGCGCTGACTCTTAGCTCGACTTTGTTTACTAAAGATTCCCATCGGATACCTCTTACCTTACTAAATATCGTTTCAAAATCATTTACGCCCCAATCAACAAATGGTCTTGGATCTAAAGAGCGCCCGACAAATCGAATTTCATAGTGCAAATGTGGGCCTGAAGACAACCCAGTGTTGCCGGAATAGGCAATTAAGTCACCTTTTTGCACAAAATCACCCCCTTTCACTGCAAATTTCTGCAAATGTGAATAAGAGCTGGTAAAACCATAGGAGTGCTGAAGACGTAAAAAATTTCCAGAACCCTTGTTACTTGCCCGAGTGACCTCAACAACGCCATCTGCTGGGGCATAAATAGGTGTACCAGTATTCACTGCAAAATCTTGTCCGCGATGAACTTTGACTGCGCCTGTAACGGGGTGGACACGTTTACCATATCCTGACGAAATTCGCGCGTTATGCACAGGTGCACCACTTGGTATTTGGGTTAGCATCACCATTCTTACTGAAGAAGTGATTGCAGCAGTGTCTAAACGTGACTCTAGTTCCGCACCGCTTTCATCCACACCGAGCACTTTTTCAAGATCACCCAGCCTATCCGATACCAACTGCATTTTTTCTTCACGTTCTAGCAGATCATTTTCTAAGTTGTCTTTTAGTTCTTTTAATGAAGTGACTTCTTCGCTTAAAGACATGGATTGACTTTCTAACTCCTGTTGTTTGAGTTTGGCAAAGTCAACTTCATTTACTAGATAATAAATAACGCCGCCAGTCGCCAAGACACCAGCCAGTAGCAAGTATCCAAATCCTTTTAGAAAGTGGCGAAACCATTTACCGATATGAAAGTGCTTTGTTCCATGAATAGAGGAAACAGAAACTATAACTCTTTCTTTCATTGATTCGTTTATAGCGTTAATAGTGAAAAGTGACCGGATTCTATCAGGGAATCAGTAATGTCAAAACATTTAGCGTTGTAGGTTAATGCCTAATTCACAACCTTATTGTTATCTTTGTGAATTGGAACGTATGCACGATGCAATCGTGATTAGAAAAACATCAATTTAAACAAAGCACTAGCTTAATACTGCACTCGATGATAAGTGGTTAATGAAATAGATGCCCCCCGAAATGCTGCTAAATGCAGAAGCCAAATCTAGGAGGTTGTAGGCTAATCGCATTTTATCAGCACAATGCATTGTGACTTTGAGACTCTTTATTGTGCACATAGTTTCTTAAGTGGCGTGTATGTAAATTACAGAATTAACAATTAATATTGGGGTGATTTATTTTTCAAGGCGAAATAAATTGCAAAGTGTGATCTGTGGCATGTTATATGTTAGCGTGAATTATAAATATATCGAATGTGTGACATGTGTCTTGTTTTTATTTTTATGTAACCTGTTTTAAATGTGATGTTGATTGTAAAAAAGTAATTGACAACCTGGAATTTCATTGTTTGTAATAAAATTTCATGTCAAATAAATGATGAAGATCACGAAGAAATCATTTGTGAGCTAATGTTTATGAGAGGCATATCACGAAAACCCGTTGTCAGTTCTAAAATGAATTTGTGTGGTAAATTGATTGTGTACTAAGCAATCAACGGTTTTTGCGAAACCGTTACAACAACAATATTCATCAGAACATCGAACGGGGAATCCACATGATATCACCAGATGCAAAGATCAAGATACAAAATTTTGGTCGCTTCTTATCTAACATGGTTATGCCAAACATCGGCGCGTTTATCGCGTGGGGTTTTATAACCGCATTATTCATCCCAACTGGCTGGTTACCGAATGAGACACTAGCCTCTATGGTTGGACCGATGATCACCTATTTGCTGCCTCTACTTATCGGTTATACCGGTGGTAAATTAGTGGGTGGTGAGCGAGGAGCCGTGGTGGGTGCAATTACCACTATGGGTGTGATTGTTGGGACTGACATTCCAATGTTCATGGGAGCGATGATTGTCGGTCCTATGGGCGGCTGGGCAATCAAAGCATTTGATCAGCGTGTTGAAGGCAAAGTAAAAAGCGGTTTTGAGATGTTAGTAAATAACTTCTCTGCAGGCATTATCGGTATGCTCGGCGCGATGTTGGCTTTCTACTTAATTGGTCCTTTTGTTAAAATTCTTTCTGGTGGTCTTGCGGCTGGAGTTAACTTCTTGGTTGCAGCTCACCTTTTACCGCTAACGTCTATTTTTGTTGAACCAGCGAAGATCTTGTTCCTAAATAACGCGATCAACCACGGAATTTTCTCTCCGCTTGGTATTCAACAAGCGAGTGAAACCGGTCAATCTATCTTCTTCTTAATTGAAGCTAACCCAGGTCCTGGCCTTGGTATTTTGCTTGCTTACATGGTGTTTGGTAAAGGGACCGCTCGTCAAACCGCTGGTGGGGCATCTATTATCCACTTCTTTGGTGGTATCCACGAAATTTACTTCCCATATATTCTAATGAATCCACGTCTTATCTTGGCAGCCATTGCTGGTGGTATGACGGGCGTATTCACCCTGACGGTATTTGACGCAGGTATTGTTTCTCCAGCATCTCCAGGCTCAATCTTTGCGGTGTTATTAATGACGCAAAAAGGCTCTATTGTTGGCGTATTATGCTCTATCTTTGCTGCTGCGGGTGTGTCGTTTACGGTAGCGTCACTGCTTATGAAGGCACAGGGCACTACCGAGGAAGAGGGTGATGAAGCGGCATTAGTAAAAGCAACATCACAAATGAAAGACATGAAATCTGGCGCTAAAGGTAATGCAGCAACAGCTTCACGCAAGGGTGATATCAACTTAGCCAATGTAAAAAGCATTATTGTTGCGTGCGATGCGGGTATGGGGTCTAGCGCAATGGGCGCAAGTATGTTGCGTAAGAAAGTCAAAGATGCAGGCCTTGCCATCCACGTATCAAACTTAGCCATTAATAGTTTGCCAGAGAATGCAGAAATCGTGATTACTCATAAAGATTTAACAGACCGCGCACGTACTCATGCCGCTAGCGCACACCATATTTCATTGAGCAACTTTTTAGACAGTGAAATGTACAACCAATTAGTGACTCAATTACTTGCTGCGCAGCGCCCACAAGCCGCAAATGATAGCGAAGCGGTTAAACTTTCGATTCTAGCGGCCAATGATGACAGCTTTGAAGTACAACAACCTTCGGTATTCCAAATTCAAAAAGAGAACATTCACCTTGGCCTGAATGCGTCAAGTAAAGAAGAGGCAATACGCTTCGCTGGCAACAAGTTGGTGGAATTGGGATACGCCGAGCCTGAATACGTGGATGCCATGTTTGAACGTGAGCAAATGGTATCGACATACCTCGGTGAATCGATTGCAGTTCCTCATGGTACGGTGGCGGCAAAAGATCGCGTAATCAAGACCGGTATAGTGATTTGCCAATACCCAGCTGGCGTTCAATTTACCGATGATAAAAGCGATGTTGCAAAACTCGTTATTGGTATCGCAGCAAAAAATGATGAACACATTCAAGTGATTACTACCATTACTAACGCACTCGATGATCCAGAGGCAATCGAGAAGCTTACCTCAACGAAAAGCGTGAGCGATATATTGGATATCCTATCAGGTACCCAAGCGGCGTAAACCTTTTGCTCCTGAGGCAAAACGAGGTCGGTGTCCCCCCTATAGCGCTGACCTCACCTCAATCGTTTGTTAGTAAGTTCTGTTTTCTCAACAAGTTTTTGGTAGGTAAGATTATGAAAAATGCAGTACATTTTGGCGCGGGTAATATTGGACGTGGTTTTATTGGCAAATTGCTCGCTGATGCCGATATTGAAGTTACTTTTGCTGACGTAAACGCACCGTTGGTTGACCAACTCAGTCATAAGCAAGAGTACAAAGTGAAAGTTGTTGGATCCGAGTGTAAAATCGACACCGTGACTCATGTAACAGCGGTTAATTCTGCGAGTGAGGACGTCATTGACCGAATCGTAAAAACCGATTTAGTCACCACCGCCGTTGGTCCTGCAGTGCTGGATATCATTGCAAAAACCATCGCGCAGGGGATCAGCAAGCGTTTTGCTGTTGGCAATGATACCCCGCTGAATATTATCGCATGTGAGAACATGGTACGTGGTACGACACACCTTAAAGGTGAAGTGTATAAGTATCTAGAACCTGCACTTTATGCTAAAGCAGATGAGCTGATTGGTTTTGTAGACTCTGCGGTGGACCGTATTGTACCTCCAGCGGAAGCGGCTAATGATGACCCACTTGAAGTCACGGTTGAAAGCTTCAGTGAATGGATTGTTGATGAACAGCAGTTCAAGGGGGAAGTTCCAGACATTGAAGGCATGGAAAAAACCGATAACCTCATGGCCTTTGTGGAACGTAAACTCTTTACTTTAAATACGGGTCACTGTATTACCGCATATTTTGGGTGTTTAAAAGGACATCACACAATTCGTGAAGCGATAGAAGACCCATCGATTCGTCAAGAAGTGAAACAAGCGATGCACGAAAGTGGCGAGGTGTTGATTCGACGTTATGGGTTTGATCGTGCACTGCACTCCGCTTACATTGACAAAATACTCGGGCGCTTTGCCAACCCTTATTTGGTGGATGAAGTGGATCGCGTTGGCCGTCAACCGTTAAGAAAACTTGGTCCTAACGATAGATTAATCAAGCCATTACTCGGTACAATCGAGTACGGTGTTGAGAACAAAACCTTATTAAAAGGTATTGCAGCGGCGTTGAAATACACCAATAGTGATGATCCTCAAGCGGTTGAGTTGCAACACTCAATTTCTGAACAAGGGGTTAATAAGACACTGGCTCACTACACCGGGTTAGATGTTGACAGTGAACAAGTAAAAGAAATTGAAGCGATCTATCATCAGCTTTAAGACAATAACAATATGTTGGAGGGCAATCGTGCCCTCCCTTCACCACAAGATTTAGTGCAGCGTATGGCAGAACAAATTAACGAAACCGATATTATTGAACGACTGAATAGTGCGCTGTCTGTGCGTGGCTTTTTTATTACAACGGTTGAAGTATTTAATGATGCCATTGATGCGTTAATTCAACGTGTGTTTCGCAAAGACAATTTTGCCGTTCAATCAGTAGTCGGTCCTCTTTTGCATGACTCTGGCCCGCTAGGCAATTTATCGGTTAGGCTAAAACTCCTGTTTGGCTTGGGTGTGTTACCCGATGATATTTATCACGACATTGAAGACATCATCAAACTACGTAATCAACTCAATAGTGATGGTTCTGAATATGACTTTACTGACCCCCAAATTTTAGTGCCGATCAAAAAACTCAATTTGGTGGCCAAAATGGGCATGGTACAGCTCGACGTCCTTGAGCCTGATGGCGACATCGACCTAGATTTTTATCAGTTACAACTGCAACGCCAACAACAAATCATTAAATCAGGGCTGTCTCTTGCCATTGTCGAAATTTGCAATGAACTCAACAAAGAAAGCCCTTTCTGACCCATCAATGGGTGCTATCAATACACTACTTTTTAATATCCCTGTGTTAGCCTAATGCTTATTGAAGACGAAAGAGATTTTTCGATGAAAATTGGTATTATTGGTTTGGGTGATATTGCACAAAAAGCATACCTTCCCGTCATTACGCAACACTCTGATGTAGAGTTAGTCTTTTGTACCCGCAATAGTGAGGTGCTGAATCAATTAGCTCAGCGCTATCGTATCCAGCATACTTGCGTGAATTACCAAGATTTACTGAAGTATCACGTTGATGCCGTGATGATCCATGCTGCGACCGCAGTTCATCCGCAAATCGCACGATTTTTTTTGCAACATGGTATTCCTACTTTTGTTGACAAACCACTTGCAGACAGCGCGGTTGCGTGTGAACAGCTGTATGAAATGGCAGAAAAATATCGCCAGCCACTGTATGTCGGGTTTAATCGTCGACATATTCCATTATTTAACGAACATCTCCGTGGTGTGCAAACAGGGCAACGCAGTGACCTACTGGCTTTACGTTGGGAAAAACATCGCCATAATTTGCCGGGGGATAGTCGTACTTTTATTTTTGATGACTTTATTCACCCATTAGACAGCATTAACCTCAATGCAAAAGCTGTATTAGATGATGCGTATATCACCTTTCAGCGAGAAAAAGATCAGTTATCGCGACTTGATATCCAATGGCAGCATGGCGAAAGCTTATTGCATGCTTCCATGAACCGCCAGTTTGGCATCACTTGCGAGCGAGTGAGTGCCTGTTTTACGAATGAAGCCTTTGAATTTCATTCCTTTACCGAAGGGAAGCACTGGTATCAGGGACAAGAGCGGACACTTAGCCTGAAAGACTGGACCCCAATGCTCACTAGCAAAGGTTTCACGGCAATGATTGAGGATTGGATTCGTGTGGTAAATTCGGGCAAGTTGGACAGCGCCATCGTGACTCGTAATTTATCGTCGCACCAATTGGCTGAGGCGTTACATCAAAAAATCGCTTTAAGCTAAGTATACCCGTTGCTCAAGTAGCTCAGTTAACGTAAAAAGCCTTGGGATTATTGCGCTTAGAGCGCTGAATTGATCAACAAGGTTCCTTACTAGGTGATTGCTTTTGTACTTAAGCCTAATGCTTTAACTTTACGTATATTTTCAAAAAACTAAAACATTATTTGATTGAGTAATAAATGCACAGCGATGCTTGTGGCATAGCCGACAGCAATAATTGGCGTCCACTTTAAATGCCCGAAAAAAGTGTATTTGCCGTGTGCGGCTCCCATTAATGCTACGCCAGCGGCAGAGCCAATGGAAAGTAAGCTGCCTCCAACCCCAGCAGTTAGCGTCACTAATAACCAGTTACCGGTAGACATAGCTGGCTCCATGGTGAGTACCGCAAACATGACGGGAATATTATCGACAATGGCGGATAGAATCCCGACCACTATATTGGCCAAAACGGGGTTCCACTCGGTGTACATCACTTCGGAAATCAACCCTAAATATCCTAATAGGCTTAAGCCACCTACACACATAACTACGCCATAAAAAAACAGTAATGTATCCCATTCTGCGTGTGACACTCGTTTAAATACATCAAAGGGAACAACTGAGCCAATTCGTTTCAAGGCGGCTTCATCATGGTTTGCAATCGCAAGGGCGGTTTTTTTTGCTAATGAGGTCGGGAGTGTTTTACGCAAGAAATAGCCAAAGAATTGCAAATAAGCTAGCCCCATCATCATCCCGATTACGGGCGGAAAATGGAGGGCAGCGTGAAAAGAAACCGCAGTAGCAATCGTAAGTATGAATAACGCTACAATACGGCGAGCACCGCGTTTGAGTTCGACATGTTGATGCACGGTGTTGGGTTTTTCTTGTGGTAAGAAAAATGACATCAATAATGCAGGAACTAGGTAATTGATGGCCGAGGGAAGAAACAGTGGCATGAACTCGGAAAACGATACATGACCAGCTTGCCAAACCATTAATGTAGTGATGTCACCAAACGGGCTGAATGCTCCACCCGCATTGGCGGCAACAACAATATTGATGCAGGCAATATTGACAAAGCGAGCGTTATCGCCCGCAACCTTTAATACAACGGCACACATCAATAATGCGGTGGTCAGGTTATCGGCAATGGGGGAAATAAAAAAGGCGAGTAACCCCGTTAGCCAGAACAGCGATCGAAAATCAAAGCCTTTTCCGACCATCCATGCTTGCAGAGCATCAAACAGCCGTCGTTCTTCCATTGCGCTGATGTAAGTCATCGCGACTAATAAGAACAGTAATAATTCTGCGTATTCTAGTAAGTTATGCTCGAGTGCGGCTCTTGCTATTTCGGTTAAGCCGTATTGTTGATAGACATAACCAATCATTGCCCAAATCAAACCAGCGGCAAGTAACACGGGTTTGGATTTTCGTAACTTGAGGTATTCCTCTAACATGACCAAAGTGTATGCCACAGTAAAAATGGCTAGTGCTGCATACCCAATAGAAGAGTGAGTCAGATCTAACGGCTGAAGATCTACCGATGACGCGTAGGCAAGTGAAGATGTTAAAACAGTGCACAGTAAGGTAGGCCATACGAGGCGAGATATCATCGTGCTTACTCCTTGAATGTTAGGCTGATAAAATTCTAGATCTATTCAAGGTAGTCCGATGTGAGATAGCTCTGATCTGGTTGATTTTTAGTCTTATTTTTGAGTTTTGAACCTAACAAAGAAAAACCCCATAGCAATGGCTATGGGGTTTTTGGTTTTATAGTTAGAAGGTGAAAAAATTAAGCTTGAACTTTCGCCAAATGCACTTCTTCTTCTTTTTCACCTGCATGTGGGTCATTAAAGCGAGCTTCATCTAACGCGCCTTCAGTTTTCGCAACAATTAAGGTTACGCAGCTATCACCAGTGATATTGACCGCAGTACGGATCATATCTAACAAGCGATCAACGCCCATAATCAGTGCAATACCTTCAAGTGGTAAACCGACTTGGTTAAGTACCATGGCAAGCATCACAAGGCCGACACCTGGAACCCCAGCGGTGCCTACTGATGCTAGCGTTGCAGTCAGAATTACCATCAGGTAGTCACCCATGGTGAGGTCGATATTAAATGCTTGAGCAATAAACGCGGTCGCAACACCTTGCATGATCGCCGTGCCGTCCATGTTGACTGTTGCACCAAGCGGAACTGTGAATGAAGCCACTTTATTGTGTACACCAAAACGGTTCTTTGCGGTTTCCATGGTAACAGGAATGGTTGCGTTAGAAGAAGCCGTAGAGAACGCAAACATGATCGCATCTTCCATCTTGCGGAAGAAGGTGATTGGACTTAATCCTGTAAAACCTTTTAACATTAAGCTGTAGGTCACCAAGCCATGTATCAGTAAGGTGGCGGTTAATACCACAAAGTATTCAGCAAGGTTCAAGATTGCGCCTAGACCAAGACCAGTAAATAGCTTTGCCATTAGGAAGAATACGCCGTAAGGGGCAAGGTTCATCAGTAGCGCGACCAGTTTCATGATCACTTCATTGAGGTCGTTAAAAACCGCTGCAATACGTTCCCCCGGTTTACCAGCTGCGCTAATTGCAATACCAAACAGTACAGCAAACACAATTACTTGTAGCGTTTTACCTTCAGCCATTGCGCTGATAGGGTTGGTTGGGAACATATCAATAAACACTTGGCCTAGAGATGGCGCTTGTGCTGATTTAAATGAACTCGCCGCAGTAAGGTCTGCACCAGCACCTGGCTGGAATATCGTACCCATTGTTAGGGCTAATGTAATGGCGATCGCTGTCGTTGCGATGTAAAACGCGAGCGTTTTACCACCCATACGTCCAAGTGTTGACAGATCTTTTAGTGAGCTTGTACCGCAAACTAATGAAACAAACACGAGAGGAACAACAAGCATTTTCAAACTGGCGATAAAGATTTTGCCGCCGACTTCAAATAAACCGTTGACGATGTAGGCGTCAACGAAACCGCTTTCTGCGAATAGGGTTCGAATAGCAAACCCAGTTAAGATACCCGCTACCATACCTAAAATAACACGGCCGGTAAGCGACATCGGTTTTTTGGTATTCATTGTGAACACTCCTTTATTTTATGCACTTCGACATCATTTCAAAGCGTGCCGCAGGTTAGCAGGGGAGCAAGCAGATCAAAAAGTAAAATAATGTGAATGCTCAATTGCTGTGATCTTTATCACTAAAATAGAGGATAATGAAACCATTTTGTAACATATTTTCAGATTTTTATTTCGATGTTTGACGATAGGGCAACATGGGTGCCCTTATGTTTAACAAGTTTCGATATTCTCATCTGCTGAAAATAATACGGATATTTAACTAGTTTGATGCACTTTTGGTTGCATATTTATACGCAATGTATGGTTAGTATGAATAATTTTTAGTCTTTAATAAGACTATTTTGCAATGGGATAATGCATTACCACACCATCCAATCACTGATAGCCTTAGATTTACGTGCTAGTCAGGCTAATTTATTATTCAACCAATTATCCACACCAACTTTCCCCGCACCAGAAAATGCCAGTGATGCACTTGCTGCTAGTAGTGCAAGGCCGAATTCATAACCGTTGTTTGCCATAAATAAACCGTTACCAATATGTACGGATGCAATCGCTACAATCATCGTTAATGAAAGCACTAAAGCTGCCGGTCGAGTCAGCAAACCAAGTAAAATGAACAGCCCACCAAAGAACTCACCACAACCTGCTAGAAATGCCATTAATACGCCTGGTTCCAAGCCGATAGATGCCATCCATTGTCCAGTGCCCTGTAAGCCATAACCGCCAAACCAACCAAATAGTTTTTGTGAACCATGCGCCATAAAAATGATTCCAACAGGGATGCGCAAAGCAAGTGCTGAAAAACCAGTGGTTGATGTGGTTAATTGTTTAAGTAGTGCTTTCATTGTGATGCTCTCTCATTTTTATTGAAATATTTGTGGTGACGGCACCAATTGGCGTGTCTCCTCAACTGTTAGAGCGATTATAGTGTGGTTGGATAGGCAAGATAACAATGCTATTTTGATGGTTAGGTTCGAAAAAGTTGAATGATATTTCATCCTCGGTTTTTATATTTATCTAATTAAAAACAAACAATTAAGATTATGTTATATATATTCACTCAATATTAAATATTAAGTGAATATGAAATGGTTGAAAAAATAGAACAGAAAAATTAGCGATTTAATCTGACTTCTAGAGTGCTATGTCTATTGACCAAATTGTGTCGCTTTAAAATGATTAAGCAGTCGGTGGATCAGGTAAGTTGTAAGTAATGTAGCGACTATCGCGAATAAGATGCTGCTGACACGGTACATCGCGCTAAAGATCAAGTCGTTGCCTGGAGCTAAATATTGGCCAAATAAGATACCCAAAGTGGTGAGTGCACCAAACCCGACACCAGAACCACTGGACTCTTTGACATGTAAATAGCTAAAGAGCATTGCACCGATCCAAAGCAAGGGAACGACAAGCACTAGTAGTCCGGACCAGTCGTAAAGTAGTAGTTGAACCGCAATACCAAAGGTGACACCAAGTAGTGTTCCCATTGCTCTTTTTCTTGCATACCCGAGCGCTCCATTCCAATGCATAGGAAATAGCAACAGTATTGTGGTGGCTTGCGCAGACATTGAATCTTGTAGGTCAAAGACTTGGAAAACAATAAACGATAGCGTTGCAATGCTTGCACCCATCAAGGCCTCATGTCGCATCCGATGCGATCCTTTGGGTTCAGTCGGTCTAGTGATAGGCTGCCTTGGTTGTGTGTCAGGAATATAAAATGTCACTAGGTACGCAATTATCACTGATATAAAATTGGCAATAAAATTACTCGAAATCAAATCATTAAGGTCCGTCGTTGGGTAGCTTGCAAAGTGCAGCATAATGCTGAGGCTTAAAACGCTGTTCGCACCAAACAGAAATAAGCTGCCCTTCGACATACAGGCGAATTTATACAAAAACAGTACAAAGGCAATCAGTGTCATTAACGCTGGGTGGCTGCCAAAAAAACCACCTAAAATGCCAACTTCTAATCCACAGACGACAGCGGATACTAGAAGTTGCCTAGCGGCATGAGCATTCATAACTGGTACCATACCCAACAACAACATAGGGGTTACGGTAAAAAAGACCCCGTAGTTCCAGTCTAATAGCTTACAAAAAGTAAAACCTATTGTTGCTCCCGTGGCAATGCGTAGGCATTGGCGAAAATCATTCTCAGATAATGGGTGATCCCAAAGTCGCATGTTTCCTCCACTTAATAAATGTAATGCAGAGTACTTACAAACCGGATCTGTAGCGTTGCAAACCAAGCAAACAGTGCGTTTTCCGGCAACAACTGCACCGTTGCTCGGGCTCCTGAAGGTAGATCTAATCCTGAACCGTCATCAATGGCGAGGTGCAAACGCATCCGTTGTGCATCACGTACCCAACGGTTTGATTCTGTTGGCGTAGCTAAGCGGCCGTTAGCATCAAATTGCCCGGCGCTAACGCCCGCATCTTGGCTACGTACATAAGCTTGAAAAATTTGCCCCGGCTTACTATCAAAAGCGATCAATGCTCGGTTGTTGCTCGCCAAATGGCGTAAGCTTTTTTCTCGGAAGTCAGCAATGATGTCGACATCGGTGGCGACTAACGCAATCAATGGCGTTCCTGCAATCGCATAAGAGCCAATCTCAAGTTGTAAATTGGTGATCACCCCATCACGCTCTGCCACTACTCTTGTATAGGACTGGTTCAATTTTGCTTGCTCCAATTGGTTAAGCGCCACTCGCAGGTTGACATTATTGTCATCGTGTTCGCCACGACTGACTTGCAGTTCTTTCAACTGAGCTTTCGCCGCCAGTAAATTTGCTTTTGCAGCCACGGCTGCACTTTTCGCATCATCTCTTAATTGTTGAGATGTCCCATTACGATTGAAAAGAGTATCTAAACGGTTTGCTTCGCGTTGTTTTTGGTCCGCGATAATAGTGCTTGCCGTCACATTTGCATCGGCTGCGGCAATGGAGGCATCCAACTGAGCATTATTTTGTGCCGTGCGTTCATAGTTTAGCTGAGCTTGCTCTACGGCAAGTTGATATGGTCGTGGATCAATAGTAAACAGCACGTCTCCTTGCTGTACCATTTGGTTATTGGAGACAAATATATGGCTGATTTGCCCGTTAATACGAGGCGAAATTTTAGTAATATTACGAGTCGCCATTGCTTGTGGTGTCAGTGGCATGGCTAAGTCCGCTACCAAAAAATAGGCAAATACCATCACGAACGCTATGCAGGAATATTTGATCCAACGAGCAAATTTTTGGTCTGGTGTCATAAATAATTATTGCTCCTGTGAGTCAGCATTGAAGGGTTCGCTAAGAGTGTGAAGAGCATTTTGAGCAATTTGTTCTAGGATGAGTGTGAGTTTGTGCAGTTGTTCTTCATCGATATGACCCAGTAAGTCACGTCGGACCTGCAAAATACGCGCTTCTATTTGCTTGATCAGGTTCTGTCCTTGAATGGTCAAACTGACGATTCGAGCTCTTTTATCGTGCGTGCAACAATGACGAACAATGAGTGATTGCTCTTCGAGTTGGTTGAGGGTTCTCATCAGTGAAGGCAACTCAATCTCTAAGGCTTCTGCTAAGGCTTTTTGGCTAATATTGTCTCCGAGCCTTTGCAGTTTCCAGATAGCCGTCCAACGAGGGTGGGTTAAACCCAAAGGTGCGAGTTCTCGATCGGCTACTGTTTTCCATAAGCGTGATACCCGGCCTAATTGTTCGGCGAGTGATAAATCTCGCAAGATATTTATGTCGTCTACCATGATGTTTCTCGATTGCTTAGCATGCTAAGTAATATAGTTTACTTAGCGCGCTAAGTAAATTGAAATGTGATGAAAATCACTGAATTTATGTTGGTAGTGGTCAGAGTGTGGCTAGGCTAATATCCATTTACTGAGTGGCTTGGGGCGTGACAAAGGAATCATAATCAGGGAATAAATAGAAGGCAGTGGAATAAATGTTGCCTTCTATTTTAAGAACGTATTACAGTTGGTCTTCTATTGGCAAAACGCCAGCGAACCAAGCTCCTATTTTTCGCCAAACACTGGCATCGGGTTCACTGGTTAATATTTGTTGTGTGGTATGGTCCAGCCAAACAATATCGCCTTCATCGATAATTACTTGGTAGGCATTTTTCTTCAGCGCTATATCAAGACGTTTTAAAAAATATTGGACGTATTCTGGTTGTTCAATGACCACCGCCATTTCGGTATTCAATTTGACGGATCGTGGATCCCAGTTCATTGAACCTACAAACATTTTCCTTTCATCCAACATCATCGCTTTGGCATGCAAACTTGAACGGCTACTGCCTGTGAGGCTCCATTTACTGTTGAGCTTGGCTGTTGAGCGAATTTCCCACAATTTTACACCAGCTTCGATCAGTGTGAGTCTATATTTGGCATACCAACCGTGCACCGCAAATACATCATTGGAGGCTAATGAATTGGTGATTATGGTGATCTCTTTACCAGACTGTGCTGCCTCAGCTAAAGCCTGTGCTCCCAGCTCTGTTGGGACAAAATAAGGTGAAATTAACACTAATGAATGGTCGACATCTTCTAGTAGTGTGTTGAGATCATCAGTTAATTTTTTACCTTGGCCTGCTACTTTGTCTGGCGAATCATACAGTAAAACGCCTTTTCCCCAATAGAGAGGCAATTTACTGGAGATGAGTTTTTGATAGAAAGGCAGTTGATGGATATCATATTGGCCTTGGGTGAACTTTTGAGCGGGTTGGGCGTCCGCCACCCATTCTTCGATATCGGAAGAGGTAAGTGGTTTTACATTGCTGACAAGCCACTCTAAAGGAACTGCCATGTCACTGTTCCAATATTGATCAAATTGATCTTCAGTTTGAGCCACAGTGTTGCCATATAACATGACATCAAAGTCACCAAATTCAACACTCGATTCATAAGAGAAATATTCATTGCCGATGTTTCTCCCCCCTACAATCGACACGACACTGTCGGCGCTTATCGACTTATTGTGCATTCGGTGATTAAGCCTATCAAAATCCATCAGAAAATGAGAGCCACGAGCAGTACGGTTGTAGTAAGGATTAAACAGGCGAATTTCGATTTTGGGATGTTGGTTTAAGTAGGCCATTCCTTTGTCACTGCGTTGTTGCATGTCGTCTAGTAATATTCTTACTCTGACCCCACGTTCTGCTGCGGAATATAAGTGCCAAGTCAATAGTTGGCTAGTTTCGTCATCTCGGTAAATGTAGTACTGCACGTCGAGGCTTTTTTGTGCCGATTCGATTAAAGCAAGGCGAGCCAATAGTCCATCGTGTCCTTTTTCTAAAGGATAAAACCCGGTGTATTGAGAGATATCGAACTGGGTTTGTGAAAAATAATGGGCTAGGGGGGATTCGGCCTGGTAGCCATAGTGAAAGCTCGGTGTTTTTTCACTGGCGGCTGGGGGAATTGATGAGCTACAGCCAAATAAAAAAAGCATCGCAGACAAGAAAAAAAGGTGCGATATAGTGGAAGAAAAACGTTTCATAAAAGCGAGAAAGTCCTTAACAATAGACAACTCATTCAGTATATATGATGGGTGAAGTCGGATGCTAATTTATCAATACTCATGATGTCTTGACCCTGTTTGGGGATATTTGATTTAGTTGCCGACGGAATTCGCTCTGATTGTCAGTATACATCAGCCACTCGTCTGTTTAGACTTAACCACTTATCCTCTTTGATGACCTGATCCTATGACCTTTTCCAACCTGAATTTACATGCTTTGCTTGTTGCATCCCTTCCTAGTTCACTGCTAACACCGACAAAAATTCAGCGCTTAGCGATACCCGCAGTGCTGGCTGGAGGTGATGTTTTAGCATTAGCACAGACGGGAAGTGGTAAAACACTGGCGTTTGGCTTGCCACTGTTACAACGAGTTGAGCCAAATTTACTGGACATTCAAAGTGTGATTTTAGTGCCCACGCGAGAGCTAGCGGTGCAAGTTAGCCAAGACTTATCGTCCATTGCCCTGAAAATGGGTATTCGCTTATGTACATTATGCGGTGGGGTTGATCAAAATGAGCAGCTTAATGCGCTGGCTAAACTGCCACATCTGTTGGTTGCCACACCGGGTCGTCTGCTTGATTTACTCAAACAACAGCACGTGTCACTTGAATCTGTTCAGCAACTGGTGTTGGATGAAGCGGATCGCCTACTGGATATGGGTTTTTGGCCAGATGTGCAGCGTATCGTGCAATTAATGTCTAGTGAACATCAGACATTACTATTTTCAGCGACCTTTTCTGATGCACTGAATGACTTATCTCAGGGTTTGTTGTCCAATCCAATACGCATTGAGGCAAATGAAACGAATCAAGTTGTCGATGAGGTTGAAGAACGGATTTTTCTCGTCAATAAGGGCAGTAAATCACAGGCGTTGATCGCCTTATTGAAAGAACATGTAGGGCAGCAGGTCTTGGTATTTATCAGTGCCAAAGATAACGCGGATACTTTGAGCAAAAAACTACTTAAGGCGGGAATAAAAGCGGCGGCATTGCATGGCGACAAAGATCAAACCGTGCGCACACAAACGTTAGCTGACTTTAAAGCGAACAAAATCGACGTGTTGGTTGCGACCGATTTACTGGCTCGTGGAATTCATATCGATGCGCTACCGATAGTCATTAACTTTGATTTACCAACCAGTGCTCCTGTGTATGTGCATCGGATTGGTCGTACCGCGAGAGCAGGGCAGCATGGTTTGGCCATATCGTTAACCTGCCATGGTGAAACGGAGGCTTTACAAGCCATCCGCCAGTTAACTCAGCGTGAGCTACCACAGCATGAACTTGCTGGATTTACGGTGACTGACCAACCGACAACAGGTGCCAGTAAGCGTAAACCGCGTGATAAGCAAGCCAATCGTCGTAGTGCACAAAAACGCAGTATTAAACAGTTTCAGAAAAAAACGGCTGATAAGAAAAAGTAATTGGCTAGATCAGCCGCTTGGAACCCAGCTATGTATTCTAGTGAAATAACGCCTGCTTAATCAGGCGTTATTTAGAATGCTAGTGCTGGTTTTTTAACATGATTAATACCTCATGTAATGAAGGCATAACTTGATGCCCCAAGGCTAAAATTTCTTTGTTTGGTTCGACTAAGTCTGGGATTTGGTAGGTCATCATATTGGCTGACACCGCTGAAATGACACCATTATTAGAGTCTTCAAACGCTAAACAAAATTGAGGATCTACCCCTAACCGTTGTGCGGCTAGCAAATAAATTTCAGGGTCAGGTTTGCCATGAGTGACTTCACAACCTGTGGTGAATGAATCAAAGTAACTATCCAATTGTGCGAGTTTAAGCTTAATGCTTGCGACCTCTTTTTGAGTGGAGGTCGCAACAGCGGTTGGAATGTTATTGGCTTTTAGCCACTGAAGAAGTTCAATCACCCCTTCTTTCACTGGAATCGCCTGGTGTTTGACTACAGCGTCATAGCGTTTTCGCCATTCTTTATGTAGAACAGGATAATCCAGTTGTGGGCCATATCCCGTACGTAACACTTGCTCAATGCCTGCTGCATTGCGGCCAATAATAGAAAGATAAATTTCTTTGAGAAAAGGAACCCCTACCGCTTGGCAGGCTTGTTCAAAAACGGTCATGCAGACTCGCTCAGTATCGAGCAGAAGTCCGTCCATATCAAAAATAGCAGCTTGAAATTTCATCGGTACAACTTTGGGTAGTGAAACGAAATGGTATTTTCCCATAACTTGGCTATATGAAGCGAATCTAATCTTCAGTGTTTCGTCGTTGCAGATACACAAAGTTGCTCTACTGTTTGACTGAGTGTATCTGATATTTGGATGTTGT
This sequence comes from Vibrio sp. 1180_3, assembly GCF_029478545.1. Lineage (NCBI taxonomy): Bacteria > Pseudomonadati > Pseudomonadota > Gammaproteobacteria > Vibrionales > Vibrionaceae > Vibrio > Vibrio sp. 1180_3. The sequence goes on along the minus strand of NZ_SJFM01000004.1, from coordinate 67,736 downwards.
GGTTGCTCTACTCAAACAACTTGAAGTTGCAGGTAGGCGGCAAGTGAGTTCATCCCCATGAGCATAGATAAACTCTATGATTGGGGTGAAATAACGTAGCCAACACCGCTGCAATTTCAAGTAGGAAGGGTATATAAATAATTAGCCTGCAATAACCTTGAACTCACAATTGGGGAAAAAACCACCTGAAACGGGAGAATAGGTTTCATTCACAATGAAGGTGGATCCATCTGGTTCTGGTTCTAGCTCTAAAAGCGTAATGAGTGCTCCTTCCGCTTGTTGTGGAGATAAGCCATAAATATTAGCGATAGGCGATGTTTTTAAAGACGAATAACGACCGAGGAGTTTTTGGGTTGAAAGCTGTTCGGTAGTCAGATTAAGCCAATTAATATAATCACTACTGCCTTCAGTACTGATGTAGACTAAAAATTGGTCATCCAATGAAATGGCACATTTTGACAGTTCAACTGAAACATCTTGCTTCAATGCTCTAAATTCAAGATCAACATATGTATCGGAATAACGTACATCACCATACAAAATACCGTAACCTTTTTTCAAAATAGCAATATGCGTAGCTGATACCTCTATACTTATCTGACCTTGATCAAATTCATTTGGCAAAGGCACGCTAGTTATTGGCTTGATATTACTGCCATTACATTCTGCAATATGCAGGTTTAAATTGAACTGTCCATAGGCAGTATAAAAAATCCATTTTTTATCTAGTTTTTCATGTGCTATGACACTAAGAGGTGAATCTTGAGAAATTCGATGTGGAAGATCAATCACATCTTGTTGAATAACTTCAGTAAACTCTTGATTCTGTGATACCCTAAAAAAATTCAATGCATTATAAGAAACATAGTATCCATCCAAATATTCTGTGGTTTGGTTTATTTCTTTAGAAAAGACTAGATTATATTGTGTAAGGGTGGTGTTTTTAAAAAGATTATTACTTTTATCGACAACTCGAAAATGCTGATCAACTAATGACTTTCCTATTAAATACAAACTTACAGAATCTTCATCTTGAGTGATAGTATTACCGACGCTTTCGAAAGCATCTTCTGATAAAACACCATCAGATTCAAGGATTTCCAATACGTTATTTCTGAAATCAAAAATGTATCTATTTTCTGGAGTGCCAGGGAACCATAAAGCCTGACTGAATTGACTGTAAATATCATTTGGTGAGGTGTTTTTCATCTCTTACTCCTTAAATGTATCAGGCACCATACTAGGTGCCTGATAGAGATTTTAAAGATTATTTATTTGATATTGAATATTACCAAAACTAATCGAAGAATATTTCTGCTCATTCAATAATTCGCTGACTGCAACTTCTCCAGTCTCTTCTATTTCTTGGATAACAAGAAGAGGATCTTGGTGTCCTTGGGGAATGATATTGGTTCCGTAAATAATACCATTAGGGGCCAGTTTTAATGTGACGTAGTCATTTTGGAAAACATAAGCAGTATGCGCTGAATATACCGCACCACTTTCTATATCACATACCCATAAATGATTTTTATGCTGGGCATCTTCTGCTTTCAAAAAATAGAGTTGTTCATTTCTCGCATCGAAAGCGGGCATGAGAGTCGTAGTAGCAGTATTCGAAACGAGTTTCTGGTTATACAGACTTAGTATTCGGCTATTGTTGTTATAGCGGTTGTTTTGTAGTCTCAACTGAGCACACATGATGTAACCATTGACAGTTATAGCTATATGGTTTTGGTTGACTACTATTGAACTGGTGGCTGCGTTGAGAGGTGCGTTGATGAAAGCAAAAGGCTCTAAGTTTAAGTAGATGGGAGGTCCTACCGATTCGTCGCTTGTCTTACCAAAGCGGTATGCGACTAACGTGGTTGGGTTGCTCAGTGTCACAAGCCAATATTCACTTTCGTTGACACACACCAAGCCTAATGGGGCTGCGATCGTATTAGTCGCTATTATTGATTGCCCTATCCATTGAGCTGGGTTATTTGTACCATGGGGATAGGTGATTATGGCTGTATTTATATACTTAGTACTATCGTCAATATAAAACACATTATAAGCAAAGTTTGGATCACTGCTTCTTTGTAAATTCGGTGCAATAATACTAGTGAAGTTTGTGCTTCTAACACAGTTTAATGGTGCAGGGTTCACTTTATTCCTTAACCCATCATAAATATCAGTTCCATTAAATAATAATGCTAGGTCTCCTGTTTCTGGATTGCATATTGAACAGTTGAGGTTATCTTTTTCATTCTCTATTAAATTTGGGAACCGTCCTATCTGAACATCTAGGATATTGTCGGAGTTGTTGAAATTATATAATACCCGAGTAAGTTGAGTAGCACTTATTTGTGGGTTACCAGAAAACCACTGCATTTGGGCTTGTAAGTACGGTATTTTAGCCGAGGCCTTATTAGTATTTCGAGTGTTTTGACTGCATTCGGTTGTAAGCATGGTAAATATCCTATTTCTGTTTCATGAGGTGTTGTTTGTTATTTATGCATTTATACCATTGCATTGATTTTATTTTTAGAAATATATTTGGCAGTATAGGTTATTTTTTTCATAGTCAAGAACGCTAATTGATATTTCTTGGTTTTTATTATCCTTAATGACATTAAAGTTAAAGTTCTCAGTGTGATTTATTTCTAAGTTGGTGATCTCACTTCCTTGATTTTCATTATCAACAATAAATGTTCCGCCATCGCTTAAGGTTAAATTATATTTACCTGCATAACCTTCTAATAACACTATGGTGAATGGATATAAGAGATTATGGTTTGGCTTTATTTCAAGGTGAGGTATGGCATTATTTAGATATGAGTGTTTAAGTGTTCGGAATTTTATTTGTGATTGTCCACCATTGTTATTGGTAGACGCCACTATCGTATTGATATCAGTGTTGGTGCCAGATATATAGGCTGATGCAACACCATTCTCTGCGGGGTAGACGGTGATTTCTTTCTGGCTGTTAGCGACAAAATACAGTTCCCCTGCTGAAATCGTAAATGTAACTGGGCCTGTATTGTCTCTATTGTTATAGCTAATAAATGCCTCTTGGATTGTCGATCCTAGTGAAGGCCAGTATCCTGGTGAGCCACCAATGTATGTGGAATCGGCTCCTATGCCTCTATCTGTTAAGGTGACGCTTTCCGTGGGTGAATAGGTTGTTATCCCATCGCTAGTTGCTACTGAATAATGAGTAAATAGTGTTCCGTTCTCTTTAACCGCAAGAAGCGGCTCTGCTGGGATGCTAAATGTGACTATATTTGTCTCAATATCATCAACAGATACAGTACGTGAATAGGCATATTCTGCTTCCTCAACATTATTACTGCTACTGTCTTTACCATGTAAGAAAATCGCCACAGTTTGACCAACTTGCATTGTAGGATAGGCGGCTGAGATAAAAGTGCCATCTTCAGCTAAATCGATAAAGAGCTTTTCACCTTGTGCTTCATCAAACGTTGGTGGGGGAAGGGTAAGTTCCATGTTTAATGGTGCAATCGCCAGTAGTGATAGGTGTTTATTATTGAGTTCATAATAAGCATACAGATAACCCATGTTGACTAAGTGAGCGACTTCATTGGTTAGCGTAAGGTTAACCAAACCTTGTTCGACTTGTTCTTGCGTGACTGTTGTTGTGGCCTTTTGATAAAAAAGGTTATCCATTAGGTCTTGCCCATAAAGCGTCAGAGTCAATTGATCATTCGACGCCATGTTTTGGTATGAAATATCAAATTTAATGCCATTGGCTACCTCTTCGTCAGTTAGCATGCCATCGTCTTTTGCATCGACAAAAATAGGAGGCCCAGTCAGTAAATCCTCATTAATGTTGAGCAGGGTTGTTGTTACTGGAGATAAACCAGCAACCGATTTTTGATTTCGATAAGCAATATAATGAATATTTGCTATACCTTGATGGATCACAAACAGATAACGGAGTGGGATAAGGTGAATGTGGCCATCAGTAATATCAGCCATTGTTACTGTATAAGTATATTGATACGTTGATGCGATAATGATTTTATTTTGTAAATCGGTGACGTGAAAGAAAAGCGTGATGTTGTCGCCTATCAGAAGTTTATCATTGGGGGGGATTTTTACTCGTGTGCCAAATTGCTCTAGTAATTGAATCAGTGTCAGTTGATCATTTTGTTCATCAATAAATAGTGGTGAAGGCAATCGAGGTTGGTCAGAAAACAGCAAAATCGCATGCTTTATGGGGGAAACGGTGAGGTTCTCCGACCAATCTCTTACGGTGTAATGAGCAGGGTAGATCCCTTCGTCAAAGGGCAAGGCGTCAATGTGAAATATGAGTGGGAGTGAATTGATATCGTCAACGGTATGGTAACCAATTTTGTCATGGTTGAAATATACTTCGATGCTATCTCCACGTTGTATGCTGCTATAACGTGGTATGGTTAAATCGATATTATTTCCGCTGCCTATAATTTCAACTTTGTCGATAACCCCATCATCTAGCATTTGTGGGAATTGAGGGGGAGATATTGATTTGAACATAGAAGTTACGCTCTTCAAGTCGTCTTTTATTTTTAGAGAATAGAGCCCTTTCGAGCTCTATCTATGATTTTGAAAACTAAGGTGCGATTACATCGACAACGTATTGAATTTTTTTCGATGAATGTGGACCATCACTCAATTGCAATTCGTAATACAGTTCTATATCACCTTCACCAACTGAGTTAAATAGGTTTGCAAGCCCAACAGCATCCGTTTTATCATTGAGTTCAATTCTATTACCGCCGTCAGCTGGCGGGACACTCAGTGGGTAGTTGATCCAAGGCCCAATATGCTCTCCATCATGTAACATTTGAGCGTAAAGTATGCCGGTGGTTGCCTCTCTCAGTTTATTTTCTTCAATGACGATATTTACCCCAAGGTCGGAGTCCGTTTGGTTAATGACACCATCCTCACCTTCAGGAACTGATAGTGAAGCTAGGTCGACTATCCCACTGCCGCCACTGCCATCTTCAAGGCGCACTTCGACATCAATGGTTCTTGAAAAAGTGGAGTTACCTGCAACGTCAGTGACTTGGAAGCTACTGAGCGAATGGCCGTTAATCAGAAAAACGGATGGAACAAGAATAGCTTGCTGTCCATCGTTTGGATCATCAATGGCAAGAGTAGTCGAATAGTTACCAAAATAAAGGGTTATGATATCTCCGCGAGCTAGCCCTGCTGCGAATATCCCAGCGTATATGCCACCAGCGGCTTCAGTATCATCAATATAGCCATCGTCTATGATGGAATTGTATGACGGTGTGGAATTGAGTTGACTTTCACTTATTACAAACGACCAATTTTTCGATACTGCTGGTTCACCAGCAGTTACTGTTATCGTCGCAGTGCTTCCTGCGGTCATATCAGAGAATTTGGCCAGAGCCTCAACGCTGCCAAAACTGTTTGTCACTGCCTGAGGATTCAAATGCTGGACGAGTGTAATACCAGAGTTGTCATCATCTGCAACAGTAATCACAACTGGCACCCCTGGAACTGGTTTTCCATCGTTGCCTTTAACCGTTACGGTGAAAGTTTTGGGGATGCCATCCCAGTTTGCGCACCATATTGGGTAGGAGTTTACTTCTAGATCCAGTTCTTGTTGGACTGGCGTAGCTGTTAGGTCAATACTATTGGTATTGGCAGGAGTATCGGCTTCTGCTGCCGTGATAGTTGCGTTTCCTGCTGCTGTTAGAGCAACTGACATCATGGCTTTTCCATCACTGCCAACTGGGCTTGTAGGGGCTTCGACAACTGCGATGCTAGTGTCAGATGAACTCCAATTAATAACGGTACCTTCATCCAGATCGGTATTAGCTGAAAGCATAATGCTTTGACCCACAGGTTGAGATTCACTTGGGTCGGCAGTTATATTGTTTATTGTTTTACTCGTCATTGTTTATCCTATTTATGTTTTATTGGCTTAAAATCATTGCTTGTGCAATGTGGTGAAATTATGGTGCTACGGTATCAATGTTGACTTCTATCTCTGGATCTAGTTCTAGAGCTGCTGCTGAGCTTTCAAATGGTTTAATGCTGAGGTTAATGAAACCAGCTACGCTATTCATTCCTTGGAAGGTCGTTTCTTGAAATGTGCGTATTGCGATACCTGAAGTCACTTCATTTTCGGTTACTCGATCTTGGATAGTTTCAATAATTTCGCGAGATGAGCCGTCAGCAGATTCAATAGCGACAGTCAGCATAATTTCATCTCCTGCTCTCATACCCGAATAACGGATTTCGACTTCAACACCGAGTTGCGCATCGATTGCGTTAATCACTCCGTCTAATGCTCTTGGCACTTCAACGGTGAGAGAACCAAATTCAGTTACTGTTAACTTGACTTCGTCTGAGAGGCCGGAGTAGCTCGCTTTAACTGTGAATTCACCTACCTTTGAGCCGGTAACTAATCCTTCGTTTATATTCAGTTCACTTTGCCACGTAGCGGATGAAGTGACATCTATTGAGCCGTCAGCGATGGCGGTGAATTGCAATTGCGTCCCTTCAACAATCGTCGCCTGGTGAGGTTCAACATTCAAGCTTAGCGGTCTATGTTCCACGGTAACGTTTGCTGTGGCAGTATGTCCTAGGTAGGTGGCTGTAATGACATAAGTACCTGCACTTTGCGCTTGTGCAACCCCGTCGATTATTGATACCCCTGAGGTGTCGTCGCTCTGCCATCCCACTAAGGTGTTATCGATGGGTTCAATGCGACCATCACTAAAATGGCCTGTAACAGTATAGGAATGGCTATCTCCTTCGTATAGAGTGATATTTATTGGACTTAAGGTGATGTAGTTAAGCTCAGCTTCTGTGACTGTGATAGAGGCTGGTGAGCTATTGACACCATTTAGCTTAGCGGTGATCGACGTTGAACCTTCAGTTAAGCCGATGACGGATAGGGTCTTTGGGTCGAAATAGGCCACCTTTTTGTCCTCTATTTTCCAAGTAACACTTTGCGAGATATCTGGCCGTGAACCATCAGAGTAGATACCAAAAGCCTGATAAGGTTGCTCAGTGCCAATCGTTATAGATGCAGTGTTAGGTAAAACATCAATGCTGAGTAACTGCGCATTTCTAACACCAACAAAAATCGACCCACTTTGTTTTGTATCCAGAGTTGCCGTGACAGAAGTTACGCCTTGCCGCTCTCCCAACAAGGTTCCTGGGGAAGTAAATCGACCAGCATCAGTCAGCGAAATCCAATTAACTTGTTGAGTCAGGTCTTGACTATGTCCGTCATCATAGTGGCCGATTGCTCTAAAGCCTTGATTATTACCCAAGGCAAGAGTGAGCATACCTCCTTTGTTTGATGCACTACCCTGTACTTGAGGTTGTGGCGAATCAACCAGTACTGATAAGCGAGACATCTGAGCGCCAGACACCGTGATAGTAGCGGTATTACTAGTAACATTACCCAAGGTAGCCGTGATATCGGTCTGTCCACTTTGGAGCGCTGTTGCAACATTATTTTGCAAGGTCACAATGTCTGAGTCGAATGACCAAGCGACTTGATCGGTTACGTTTTTGGTTGTGCCATCAGCACAGTAAGCCGTTACCGTGTACTCCTGAGTGGTATTGACTGCGAGCGTTACTGAAGCGGGAGTCAACTGCAAAGCGGTTACTTTGTTTTCCCCTGATAGCAAACCAGAGTCACCATTTTTGCACCCGGTAATTGCCACGCTACAGATTAGTAGTACACAGACGAGTATTGATTTAACGTTGATCATTGTTTGCCTGTTTCAATTTGATTAGTTTTATAAGGAAAAGTGATTTCCACACGACGGTTTCTCTGGCGACCCTCTGCATTGTTGTTTGCTGCAATAGGCTGTGTTTCTCCTGAGCCTATTACGTCGATGCGATTCTGTTCGACGCCGTTTTGGACAAAGAAATCAGCAACGGCCTTGGCTCGTTGAATCGAGAGTCTTAGGTTATAGGCTTCATTACCGATATTGTCGGTATGACCTTCAACCAAAATTGTGCTGCCTGGGTGGCTTTGAATGTTGTCCAATAATTGCGATAAGGATTGCATGTTTTCCAATTTAGCGCTGTTAAAAGGAAACAAAGTCTTATCATGAACCGCATTCGAAGTCGTATGTGTGTTGATTGCCTTAGTTTCTGGTATATCAACGGTTGCAGGTCTGGCTGTCGTATGAGTACCTGCCTTATCTTCATCTTCCGAGCTATTGAACAGATCAAAGTTGATGCTAAAGCCAACAAACAGTGAGTGTAAATCGGCTTGCTGGGTTTGGTTGTCGCCTACGCCATCAATGAAGCGGTATTCACTGTGCAGTGACCAAACCCTAGATGGTGAGTAGCGAATGCCAACCCCAACTAAAGGGTCTATCGCTGATGAGCGCGTATCATTTGATTTATCGACTGCTAACCATGTTGCACCTAAGCGACCAAATAATTGCCAGTTTTGTGCTAGGGGATAGTAGCCAATGATAGAAGAGTCTCCTCCCCATATACGGGCACTTACCTTATTTGATGGATAGTTTGCTTGTGGTTCACCGTACGATAGAACACCAATTTCCATTGCCCATGATTGACTAAAGTTATATCCAGCAAAAATGCCATAACCTAAAACATCATCTTTACAAGAAGATGCGCTTTTCAGGCAGGCATCCTCATAATGAGATAAGCCTGTTTGCACGCCAAGATAAGGTTGAGCAAGGCATGAGACAGCGGAAAAAGAGGTAAAAATGAAAATAGATTTTTTCATGATCTTATTTTAGAACTCACATTCTTGATGAAATAAATTACAGTGCAACTATATGCTCAAAGGAGGGGTTTTTCTTGTAAGTAAATTCCGACTTTTTTGGTTTAATCAGAATAAATGGCCGGTATTGATTGGTTGCATATGGAATGTAAGGGGCACATTCAATTAATTTTCAATTTTTTAATTCTTCATTATCAATAAAATCAGATGATTATGTGAGTAAAATTGTCAATTCTGAGTTATGCTTTAAGTGATTTCAGTCGATAAGGGGTTCTCGTTTTGAGCAATGGATTTGTACAACGTTGGATGCCGGGCTTGCATCAGCTGAAAGGTTATGAAAGCGTTTGGCTAGTTGATGATTTTCGTGCGGCATTTTCTGTTGTCGCTGTCGCACTTCCAGTCGCGATTGCTTATGCCCAATTGACGGGCGTAAGCGCCATCGTTGGGTTGTATTCGTGTGTGTTACCTATGTTGGTGTATGCCTTATTTGGTACATCACGCCAGCTCATTGTTGGGCCTGATGCAGCAACTTGTGCCGTGATTGCTGCGGTGGTGACGCCGCTAGCTGCTGGTGACCCACTAAAGCATTGGCAATTAGTGATGACTATGACCGCCATGACTGGCGCATGGTGTTTGATCGCTAGCCGATTTAAATTGGGTATTTTAGCTGATTTTCTCTCTCGCCCTATTTTATTAGGGTTATTAAACGGTGTGGCGCTGACCATTATTGTTGGTCAACTGGCGAAAGTATCTGGCTTGAAATATGAACAAAGTTATTTGATTGAACGTATTTTAGAGGCGCCATCTTTATTGATCGATCTTCATTGGCAGACTCTCACATTAAGTATTGTCACTACGGTAACCTATTTTCTATGCAAGCATTTTAGGCCAACTTGGCCAGCGGCCATGCTCGCTATTGCCGTCTCTGGCTTAATGGTGTGGTTTTTCCACTTTGATACGATGGGCGTAAAAGTGGTTGGGGTGATCCAAGGTGGCTTGCCCGCTTTTCAAGCTCCAGAATTTAACTTGGGTGAAAGCCGCGAATTGGTTATGCCTGCTCTTAACCTAGCGATGGTGAGCTTTGTGAGCATGATGCTTACTGCGCGTAGCTTTGCGGCTAAAAACGGTTATGACATTGATGCTGATAAGGAATTTCGCGCTTTAGGGCTAGCGAATATGGCCTCTGCTTTTTCGCAAGGTTTTGCAATCAGTGGCGCGGATTCTCGTACTGCGGTCAACGATGCCAATGGTGGAAAATCGCAATTAGTGTCAATTATTGCCGCGATTGTGATTGGATTTGTCGCTATTGTTGCGTATGGGCCGTTACAGTACATTCCGATTGCTGCATTAGGTGTGGTGTTGATCATTGCTTCTATTTCGTTGCTTGACTTAAAAGGGATTTGGAATTTACGCCAGCGCGATAAAGATGCCTTTTATTTGGCTGCCATTACTTTTATTGCGGTGTTAGTGATTGGTGTTATTCCAGGTATTACGCTGGCGGTATTGCTTGGGTTATTTCAATTTTTGCGTACCGTGATGCGCCCCAGTGATCAGGTGTTAGGGCTTGATGATAAAGGGATCATCCGTAGTATCGAAGCTTCTGGAAAAGCGTCAGCCATTCCCGGTATTGTAATTTATCGCTTCAACTCGCCTTTAACTTATTTTAATGCGCCTTACTTTAAACGTCGGATTTTACAACACACAGAAAGTGCAGGAACCAGTGTTGGTTGTGTGATTATTGATGCGGTGGCGAGTTTTACTCATTTAGATTTAAGCGTAATGGCCATGCTTGCCGATGTGCAAACAATTTTGAAGAAGCGTGGTATTCGTTTAGTGTTGGCTGGGCGTAAACGCAGTTTGCGAAAATGGTGTGATGTGGCTGGTATTCCAACCGGGGATGGTGGCATTGTGGTTCGTGCTGATATGTATTTAGCCATCAAACTCAGTGGTTGTTACCAACATGCGGTGGAAGAAGGGCAGGTGCCACCGGTACAAAAAGAGCCGAATAACATCATTGAGAGTGAAATTGCGGCTACAGTTTGAAGTCGGTGTTTTTATCTGTCAGGTTTAGTAAAAAATAAACAGCTCTTGTGTATTGAAGAGCTGTAAAAAGTCAAATTCAATCATGATACGTATCCTTATATCGATGTTAAATGTTGAGAACAGAAGAGACACAATATGCGCCTCTTTTCATTGTAGACTACTTATACGAAATGCAATCTCTGATGAATCGTTAGCCAATGCTGATATGGTTGATGCTAAGAAAACAATAGTTCTACTCACACCGTGTTTGTTAAACCTAATCTGAGGGTATCAGCGAGCCGAGTCGACTTGTGACAGAATAAAGAAAATAAGGAATGTAAGTAAAAGCACTTAATCTTATTTATTAAATAGCTATTTAATAGCTATTTAATTATGTTTGCTCCGTAGTAGAGCAGTAAACACTAGGTAACAAAATAGGTCGTTGTACTAATGCAAAGAGTTCATCGTGAAATGAGCGTATTGCTTGTTCATCACAGCTTTGCCATGTGAGAGCTTCGCCAACCACACCGTGATGTTGGAATGCATTGATCCGAATTTGAACTTGAGATGGCAATGAGCGCAGATAGTCAGCAAGCGCATCGATTTCACTATCTAGATCACTTTTGTTTGGGATAAACAGCAAGCGCACTTCATATAACTTGCCGACTTGTGAGAGATAGCTGATGGATTGCATGACGCGATGATTGTCTCTTCCGACAAGCCACTGGTGGGTTTCGTTTTGCCATGCTTTTAAGTCGATCATCACCCCATCTAAATAAGGTGTTACTTTTTCCCAACCTTGGCGCGAAAGTGAGCCATTACTATCAATAAAGCAGCTAAGGTGACAAAGTTCTTTATCTTGTTTTATCGCTTTAAATAGCGCGGTAATAATGGGCAATTGTAATGTTGCCTCACCACCTGAGACGGTTATCCCACTTAAAAAGAAGCGATATTTTCGCACCAAATCTAATAATTGCGCCACACGGTAGTGGTGAATTTTAGGGTTTGATTGATGGGAACAGATCTCAATACAGCGATCACAATGAATGCATTGCTGTTCTTGCCATTCTACTTGCTGGTGGGAGTTGATGGTTAACGCGCCACTTGGACACACCGATACACAATTACCGCAATGATTACAGTGGTTGATGGTGTGTGGGTTATGGCAAGAAAGGCAGCTAAAATTACAGCCTTGTAAAAAAATCACCAGCCTATTTCCCGGTCCGTCAACGCAAGAAAAAGTCAGCACACGGCTGACTTTAGCCGTTAGCTTTTGCAACTTTTTCATCATTGTACTGATGGAGAGTATGGTGTGGTTTCTAAGCTAATGACTCGTGCTCTTCGGTTGAGAATGTTGGTGTTTTTCGCCGCTTCAGCCCCAAGAAAAGTGGTATTGGTTCGCGAACCATGTTGTTCAAACTGTGCGATTTCCGACAACTTAACCATATAACCCGTTACCCGAATGAGATCATTAGAAGCCACGTTGGCGGTAAATTCACGATAGCCAGTATGTAAGGCTCCTTTGCATAAGTTAAACATTGCTTCAGGGTTCGATTTTACCGTTTCATCCAAAGTTAAAATATCACTGACGCCGGATGCATAATGGGTGTGATGCCTTGCGGTTGCTTGCACGTAACTGATCGGATCTGGTTCTGATCCATAGGGGATACGAACCCCTGGTGTTACGTCTAAATCAAGGCTAATACCTCCTTGTGCATGCAATAACGCACGACCATTAAGGCCATATTTGACAGGAAAGTTCTGTACGATCTCCGCTAATTTTTCAGAAATTCTATATCCTAATTGGTTTGCGGTTTCGTCCTGACCATAGCGGCCTTCACGCTGTTCCTGATCTTGTAACAGATTAACGGCTTCTGCCATGCCATAGATCCCAAACATGGGGGCGAAGCGAGATTCTTCAATTAAGCCTTCATGGGTTAAGAAGCCGTTAAAGAAGTTAGAGTGTTGGTGCAAAAACGTGCTACGAGCATCAATTAATTCAATCATCAGCTGGCTGTAGTGTGGTAGAACGCGATGTAAGAAATCATCGCTGTTACTAGCTTCCTGCGCTGCTTGTTTCAGGTTCATCCGCACGAGCGTATTAGAACCGCCACCTAAAGGCAGTGAGTTATAACAACTGACGATCCCAAAGCGATTTCCACCGTAGGTTTTGGCATGCATGGGGTAGTTGGCAATATGGGGTTTACCACATTGACAAATATTGGCGGTGGCTTGCCGTAAAAGATCATCAGGTGTCACGCTTGGGTCATACATCAATGTTAGATTCGGCGCGATCTGTTTCAGTTCGCCATCAATACGTAAAATAAGGCGGCAAATAATATTATCACTCGGACCGATATTGGCGTGCATAAAGGCATCAGGCAGAGTGCGATCAAGCATGATCCAGAACAGTTTTAGTTTGTTGTAGATCGCCTCTTCACTTAACTCACCGACATAAGGAAGCAGTACGTCATCTAATTGGCCGAGATAAACCGGTATTGAAGTTACCGACGGCACGTGATGATACAAAATCGTCAGCATGTTGATGGCTTCATCAAAATTTCGTGCTGGCGTAAGCTCTAAGTGCTTTGACCCTTGTTGAAGAAATTTAGCGTAATCAGGCAGTACATAACGGGGTTTAAAAGGAGCATGGCCTTCAAACATGTCACACAAAATACCTTGATCCATTGCCTGTGTCACCGCCGGTGATACCGTTATATAAGGTAAATTTGCCTCAGCTTCGAGAGCTAGAAAGTGCGATTTTTGCTTCGCAGAAAGAGTCGCATCGGTAACGATATCGTAGCAACGTTGTTGGTGTTGGTCTAACGGTTGGCTCATGAATTAAACCCTCATAAAAAGAGGGTTTAATGTTAATGCGGGTCGATACTTTTCACTATTGAAAATTGATAAACAAGTTATTTCCTAAATGGAAAATAAAAACGCCTCTCAGATAACTTGAAATGGCGCTTTTATAGTGCTCTTACTTGTGCTGAGTGCTATGCGTATTGTGCTTCAATCTGTTCAGATTTTTGGTACGCAGGGTGCGTGGCTAGTTGCTTTAGGTAAGCGGCAATATTTGGGTAGAGTTCAATACTACCGCTGTTTGCTAGAATTTCAGCAATGAAAGACATCATAAAATCTGCGCCAGTCAGTTGATCGGCAACTAAGTAACGTTTACCAACCAAACATTGGTCAAAGTAACTCATGACTTTGGCGGTTTCATTATCCGCGTAGCCACCAAGGAAGTTGGTTTGACAGCCATCTTTAGCGACAAACATCTTTAGCAGTAGCGGTAATATGGCTGAACTCTCTGCGAAATGGAGCCATTGTTGATATTGAACGTATTCAACACTGCCGCGTTTAGGTGCAAACTGCTGACCATATTTCTCTATTAAGTAATCCGTGATGGCGCCAGATTCAGTAACCACTAAGCCACTGTCTTCAATCACGGGTGATTTGCCTAGTGGGTGGACGCTTTTTAGCTCCGGTGGTGCCAGAAAAGTCACGCTATCGCGTTGATACGGAACTACTTGATACTCAACCCCCAGCTCTTCGAGTAACCAGATAATACGCTTAGAGCGAGATTTATTAAGGTGGTGAAGTTTGATCATCATACTGTCCTTATTAAAGTGGTTGGTTTACTTGGATAACCAGTTTGCCGAAGTTTTTTCCTTCCAATAGGCCAATAAAGGCTTGTGGTGCGTTTTCTAAACCGTCGACCAGTTGCTCGCGGTATTTTACTTTTCCTTCGCTTAACCATTGAGTCATGTCGGCTGCAAATTCGTTGTAGCGATGGCCGTAGTCATCAAAAATAATGAAGCCTTGCATACGGATTCGTTTGGTAAGCAATGTGCCCATTAACATCGATAGACGATCAGGCCCTTCAGGTAGCGAGGTGGCATTATATTGTGAAATTAAGCCACAAAGCGGCACGCGAGCTGCGGTGTTGAGTAGCGGTAAAACTGCATCAAAAACTTTGCCGCCCACATTTTCGTAGTAAACGTCAATCCCTTGGTTACAAGCTTTAGCCAGTTGCGCTGCAAAATCGTCAGCTTTGTGATCGATACAGTGATCAAAGCACAGTACCTCCTTAGCGTAGCGACATTTTTCTTCGCCGCCAGCAATACCCACCACATGACAACCTTTGATTTTTGCAATTTGACCAACCGTAGCGCCCACAGGTCCCGTTGCTGCCGCAACGACTACCGTTTCACCGGCTTTGGGCTGACCAATGTCTAACAAACCCATATAGGCGGTAAAACCGGGCATACCCATAATGCCTAATGCATAAGAAGGTTGTGTTGGATTTTTGCCTAATTTAAGCAATCCTTGACCATCGGATAACGCGTAATCTTGCCAACCAGTGTATGCCAGTACCCACTCACCTTGTTCAAATTGTGGGTGGTTTGATACTTCAACTTGACACACCGTACCACCGACCATTACATCATCGATCGCGACTGGATCAGCGTATGACTTTGCTGCACTCATGCGACCGCGCATGTATGGGTCAAGTGACAGATAAATGCTACGCAGTAAGACTTCCCCCTCTGCTGGGGTTGGTTTTACAACGTTTTCTAAGCGAAAATCAGCTGCTGTTGGCGCGCCGACAGGGCGAGAGGCAAGTACAATACGGCGGTTGGTTTGTGCTGTCATTGGAGTGTCCTTATTTTATAGGATTAGACCAGTCGTCTAGTGTTTGTTTCAAAAAATCCCGCCTGTTTATCGGCGGGTTAATGTAGCTATAGCGACGCTATTGAGCCGTTAATATCTGTTTGGTGGTAGTCAGTGTTTGCTGTAACCCAGTTTGGTTTTGACTGAGTTTGCTCATTAACCCCGCCCCCAACCACAAATGGTAGAGCATGTGTGCGGTGTTAGTGCTGTCTTGTTTGGCAATCGAACCATCTTCTATACCTTGAGCAATACAACAAGCAAGAGTAGATATAATTGTATTGGCCCCTGCCAGCAGTGCTTCACGCATGGGGTCTGATAAGTCAGACACCTCCGCGCCAAGTTTCACCACTAAGCATTTATGAGCATTACACGTTTCATTTTCCACTTCTAGCCAACGCTGAAAATAGCGCATCGCACGCTCAAAGCCAGTCCCATCACTTTGCAATAGTAACGCTTCAATACGAGATAAGTAGTGTTGAAAATACTCTTGGATTAACGCCTCACCAAATTGTTCTTTAGATTTAAAATAATGATAAAAAGAGCCTTTTGGCACATCAGCGGTTTTGAGTAGTTCAGACAAGCCAACAGCAGTAAAGCCTTTCGATACCACTAACTGGTATCCGACTTGTAGAATGTGTTGGCGAGTATCATTGGTTTTCGTTTTCATGCTGTGCACTATAAATAAAAATAGACCAGTCGTCTATGGTTTTATTCCGTTGCTACACCACAGTTAGATCGAGATGGATATATCTACCGAATAGATTTTATGCTTAGTGAGATGATTTTAGATTGATTTAGAAATCAGCGCTAACCGTAAATATCATACGTTGCTTGGTATAAGGGTGGTCGAAACTGAGCCGTTCTGCATGGAGGTGCAATCGCTCGGCTTTTGTTCCATACAGATCATCGCCAACAATTGGCATATCAAGCCCTAGTGTGTGTGCGCAATGCACTCGCAATTGGTGGGTTCGCCCTGTTTTAGGGTAAAGATAGACTTTACTGCGTCCCTCTTTTTGTTCGATGAGTTGCCAATGAGTATCGGCAGCTTTACCATGTTCAAAACAGACTAATTGGCGTGGTCTATCATCAAGATCACCACGTAATGGTAATTGAATATCACCTTCAGAATGAGAAAGCTCTCCTTCTAAAAGAGCAACGTAACGTTTTTCAACACTGCGAGTAATAAACTGCTTTTGAAGATTCTTATTCGCTCGTCGAGTGAGCGCAAAAACTAAAAGACCAGAAGTTGACATATCTAAACGGTGAATAACAAATGGACCTTCAGTATCGGTAAATTGTTGCTGTAAACGGTAATACATGGAGTCTTGGATATTAACACCAGGTACGGATAAAAATTCTGCCGGCTTATTAACCACAACAATGGCTTCATCTTGGTAGACGATCTCAATCTCTTTACCTTCTGCAGGGTTGGCGAGTAAAGGATTATCATCTAACTGTATACCTTCAAGCATATGCGCCAGAATAGGTTGGCACTTACTTTGACACGCAGGGTAGAATTTTTTGTGCTGGCGGATTTCGGACTTAGGTGACGCTCCCCACCAAAACTCGGCCATCGCAATTGGGGTCAATCCATTTTTAAATGCATAATGCAGTAGTTTTGGGGCTGCGCACTCACCAGCCCCTGCTGGTGGCGTCGGGTTTGCTGTCGCATGGAAAATCTCATCAAGTGACTTTTCCTCCCCTTTTATATTAAGGAATTTGTATTGAGCAAACAGCTTTTGCTGCAAAGTATTTGAAAGTTGCTTACGCTGCTCTTTTAATGTCTCAATGATTTTCCTATATTCTGTGAGTTGCTTACTGATAGTGGTGATACGCGTATCCCACTCTTCCTTTAACCTCTTAAAGTGGTTTTTCTCGGCAATACTCTGCTTGGCAAGAAAATCCAACATTTCATTTTTTGTGGTTGCGCTTGATATTTGCTCGATAGCTAGGCGTTGTGACTTGCGACTTTTACGTCCTTCAATCATCAACTGGCGATATGCTTCTATTTCTTTATCTGCCTGTAGTTGAGTTTGTCTCAATTGTTGCTGCAACTTGCAGTATTGCTCATCGCTTTCCAACTGATCTATTTGCTGATTGATTTGGTTAATAGGTGCAGTGCCTGCGAGGAAGAAACCATCATTTGTCAACATATCAAAAACGGGTGGAACAAAGTGTGGTAATACATTTTTGTCGGCCAGTTTACCTGAAAATGCAGATAGAAACCCAAGCTCTCCGATTGTGTTTTGAACCACAAGTACGCCAAACATTTTTCCCCCCACACTTAAGTCGTTTGTCTGAACACTTGCTTTTTTTGAACTAAAGTCATGCTGCCAATACGCTTGAGTCAATAAATGCTCTTGTAGTTGCTGTGCAGCCAACTGACACAAAGGGTCTGGTTCATAACATAAAGGAAAAGTAAAGCGTTCTGGCAGAGAATATCCCTCAATAGGGGTATTGAAGCTCGTGAAGTGGGGAGGTGTTGTTGGCATCATCTCTGGCTCAGGCATGTAAAAACAAAGGAAACGAAGGATTGTACCTTTTTAACGAAGGAATACTAGCTAGGAGTTTATTTAGCAAATGGAGTGCTGTTAATAATGTTTTCCTTATTGTGATACAAGGTTTTCAGGCTTAAAGCTCACTCTTATAACTGTTGGGTTGCAGAGAATAGTAGGTATTAAATGACAACATTGTCTGTAAGAATATTCTCATCATCGCTCAAGTGAATAGCAAGCTTAGGGGGTAGGTTGTATCCTAGGTTCAAGATAAAAAATGAAAAACAGAGAGTTAAGCATAAAAAATGATGTGAGATATGTTGGGAGGATTGTTAGTTAATGGAATTGTAATTATTTATAAATCAGTTAAAAAAAAGTGCTCGATTGCCTTAAAAAAAATGGGAAAAAACCCATATTAATATAAAAAATGGTAATTGAAGTAGGCGATATTATTTTATTTGTAGATGCTGTGTAGTATTATTTGGCTAGTGATCATTACATTGCAGTTTACTTATTTTATGGCGCGTGAATGAGCATGATGAGAAATATATTAATTGGGGAAGACGTTTATTTTGATACACTGAAGAGAGAAATAGTAACAGCCAAAGAGCGTGTTATTCTGGGAGGAAGAGAAGCCGCTATACTGCATATGTTGTGTCTTTCCCCTAACCAGGTCGTCGAAAAAGAAGAAATAAATAATACCGTATGGAAAGGTATTATTGTTGGTGAGACATCTCTAACAAAAGCTATCTCAAATTTGAGAAAGTCGTTAAAATCAGCCCCTGGCATTAAATGTGAGATACAAACAGTCCCAAAAACTGGCTATATGCTTATTGTTGATGATGTTGATAAATTCAATAGCTCACCAATGGCTTTGCCTGAAGCTAGTGCTAGCTTAACTTCATCACCAGAAAGAAAAAATACCGAAATTAAGAAGAAGAGGTTTTATGAAAAACTTTTCTCAAGGTAGTATTTTGTTTGTTTTTTCGCTAGTGATTACATTAATCCAGATAAGCTACTTTCTGTATGTTAATATTTAGATAATATACAAAACAGTAATGATTTTTCAAAAAAAATCTGATGAAAAACTACCACTAACTTATTAGAGTTTAGTTAGCTATCAATACATAGTGTAAGTTAATATTTTTGTTACCTGTCGGGGTTGAGCTTTTTTAGGCTTCCATTGTATAGCGAGTAATAAACTACAAGCGTATACCTATTCAAAAGAGTCATGAATTCATGGCTCTTTTGGGTTTTAATTGTCATTGAATTGATATGGTGTTTAAGATAATGGATTTATTTGCTATTCAAGGTGTTCAGGCTGTAAGGCCATCAGTTTTAGAAGATACATTTAACAATATTGGTGAAGGTTTCCAAGAAATTCTAGAAACCATTAATCATATTAATACTAGCGGGCAGGCAATGAGGGTCCAAGATACTCTAGCTTTACAGCAAGCTGTTTTTCACTACAGTTTATACCAAGAAACTGTGACTAAAATAGCATCAAAATCTGCTAATGCAATCAACGAAGTTATGAAGGCTCAGTAATGAAAAAAGTAATGTTAATTATTATATTACTTTTGTCTGGGTGTGATAGCGAGAATGATAAAATAATTGCAGATTTTGATTCTGCTGATATCGCTAATAAGGTCGTCGTTTTATTAGCTAAGTATGGTGTTCAATCAAAGTTAAATAGCCAAAAGGAGCAGTTTTTCATTTCAGTTGACCAAGATAATGAATTACAAGCACGAGAGTTACTTATAGGCTTTAATTTCTATTTCCAAACACAGGATCTTAATGATTTACTTGAATCAAAATTTGCCAGTTTAAGTAAATTGGAGACGGTGAAAAGTAATTTACTTGAAAGTCGAGAGATTTATAACAAGATTAGTATTATCCCAAATGTACTCAGGGCTAATGTTATTGTTACAGGTGAAAAAAATAAGCGAGTATCGGTGTTGATTATTAGTCTTTTAAATATAGAGGAAGAAAATAAAAACAACATTGAGAAATTTCTAAGAGGGGTTGTGAATGAAAATGACACATTAACGATTAGTTACTTCGTTCAAAGTGATTTATATGAAAAGGTATAAATATTATCATCAAAAATTTTTGCACTATGGTTTGACGAAATTTGATATAAACCAAGAACAATTTCAAGTACTTACTTCTATTGAAGGTGAAGATCTAGAGCATTGCTTATCTTTAAATAGAAGTAAGTTACGTACAATGATCCACATGATGGGAACTATTGTAAAATATCAAGAAAGTAAAAAAAATATTACTAATCCATCTTGGTTAATATATCGTGATGTATTGACGCAAGAACTATCTCTTCTATCGGATGTTTTTGGTCTTTATGATATTCCATTGAATGCTGAAATTGATGAACTTGGGTTGAGTTTACTGTCGGTAGTTAATCGTCGTCAAGCTGTACTGTGTTCCCTACGCTTAAAGAAAAGCATGCCAGATATAGAGCTGAAGGTTAAAAGTCCTGAAAGGTTACGGTTTTTTATTGAGCATATAATTTCAAAAAAATTGTAGTACAACGTAGAGGTTGATTTAGTATGAAAAGTCCCAATGTTGAATCCAGTTTAGAAAACGATAATTTTTTTGATCTACTTAATATCAATTCTGTTGAAAAAGAAATATCACGCATTAAGAGTTCTGAAAATATAACAATTAATCAATTAAAATCCATGTTTAATACGGGTGTTGAATTATATAATAAATTTCAATTCAAAGAAGCTGAATTGATATTTTCATCATATAGCGTATTAAATCCATATGACCATCGAGGTCCTGGTTGTTTAGCGGCAATTTTTTTAGAGCAGGGAAAGTTTAGCCGCGCTTTAGAATATCTGAATATCGTTAAGACTTATCCAAGTAACGATTTCGATGAGACGGCTGTTAACATTTCTCTTTGCCACTACAAATTGAAAGAGTACATACAAGCTAGTGCGATACTACTTGTTGTAAAAAAGGATGTATTAAATGAATTTTATAAAAATCGCTATGAGTATTTGCAACAACAACTCAAGCCATATTTATCTTGAATGTTGATGTTTGAGGACAAAAAATGGCCACTGCTCTATATTCTATAGTTAATCGTACCGCCTTATTTAAGAATGAGGAAAGTAACTTAACAAGCGACTCAGAGCTTGATAAGCGTGCCTTATTTAAGAATGAGGAAAGTAACTTAACAAGCGACTCAGAGCTTGATAAGCGTGCCTTATTTGAACAATTAGATCGTGATATCAATATCGCAGATGACGAGCTGAATTTTATGCAACCGAATAATATTCAGACATTAGCTGGGGTAACTTTGCACCAAAAAGAGATTGCCTTAAAGATGGCGGCTAATGTCGGCTCAGAAGCTCTTGTTGCATATATGCTAGCAGAGAGTATGGAAGCTTACTCGAAACAGTTACTTGCTATAAGCGAAAGCACAGCAGGGGGACTTGCTGGATTTACAGATGCAATGAAAAAGATGTTTGAAAGCATCTTCGGTGACGGTTCCGTCGATGGGACAGAACTTGAAGATGCATTCCAACTTGCTCTAATGGATGTGATTATGCATCCTGAGGATTACAATCTAACGCCTCAGCAAATAAAAGATATTCAACATTTTCTAGAAGCGACAGGCTCTGGTTCCCACGGTGTTCATGAAGGGTATGACGGAAACCGGTTTGCCGCTTTGGTATCAAATCTTTTCAATACCATCCAAAATCAAGCACCAGAAGGGAGCTTAGCGAAGCAGATCCTTGATGAGCTCAGTCAACAATACAATTGTCCTCAAGCGCTGCATGATCAGTTTGCAAATAATTGGGGCACGATTAATGATTGGCAAAATGGTTGGCAAACAGGACAGGATTTATCACCACTAATGAGAATGGTTATTTTATCTAGCTTACTCAGTGGGGATGAATTATCTACAGAAGAATATCAGTTGATAATTTCTGGTAATCTTCAAGATATTAATGAATTAATTAATCGGTTACATCCGTCAATCAATAATATTGTTGATTATATAAATCAGGAGGTTGATGGCTGGAACATACATATTGGTAATGACCCAAATCAAGGTTTTGGTATGGATTATCATTCATATGAGGGAGTGACAAACGATTATTTCAACACATTATCGGAAAATCTTCCTTCTCGACCTCTTACTGAAGAAGAAGTAAAAGAGATCAACCGCATTAGTGACCAAGTAAAAATGATCCAACAAACATTAAAGTATTGGTTACAAGTTGTACGTGATGAGCAGTTATCGGTGGCCAGAAATATTTAGTTCAAGGGTACGATATAACCAAGAACGTACCGCTCGTATCTACGAGATACAGGTGTGCTTACTCAGCATATTTATTCTTGGCAAATAATAAAAAGTAAGGGGAAAACATGAACCCATTCATGATTAATATCTCTGCCGCCACCTACAATAATGAGGTGGAAGAAGAGAACAGAAATGCTCAACAAATCGAAGCAGCACGTTCACAAAGGGAAGTTCCGAATCAACCATTACCAAGCAGCTCTATATCGCTGAGCATGTTGTGGCGAATGGTGCAAGAGGAAATGAAAAAAGTGGCAAATGCCGTTTCGGGAACAGGGGTAGAAAACTCTGACACTAAAAAGTCGTTGATCGAGCTACAAAAGCAATCACAAGTCAACATGCTTAATGACCGATTAGAACAGTTGGAAAAGCAACAGAAAGCGCAAAAAAAGAAAAGTATCTGGGGAAAAATTGGCATGGCATTGGGGTTTGTTGCCGCTATTGTAATGGCTCCATTTAACCCTGTTATGGCTGGAATCATGATAGGCGTTATGATTGCCAGCATTGTTGTGCCGAAAATAGCCGATAAAATCATGATAGCTGCCGGTGTCCCTGAAGATACTCGTATGTGGGTAAATATGGGGCTAGAGCTAGCGATTGGTTTGATTGGTATGGTGTTAAGTTTTAACCCAGGTAACTTTGCTGCGGCAGTAGGCAAGACTGCGGCGAGCGCTGCAGCAAAAGCAGCGCAATTAGCGGATAAAGCGGCAGATATGGTCAATTCGATTAAATCATTGGTGAGCATCTCGACCAAAGTTCAAAGTGTTGTCCATAAAATGATGAAAATGATTCAGCCGCTACTCGATAAAATTCAAGAGTTCGCTAAAGGTGGGCAGTTAGTTGCAGCTCGAATTGGTCAAGCAAGCTCAGTTTCTTCAGAGCTCACTTCTATTGTTACTACTGGCTATTCGCTTAAATCAGCGGCTATTACAAGAGACTTGGAAATAGCGGAAGCGAATCAAGAAGAACTCGAAACACGAATCGAACAAATTCTACTTATGTTAGATCAAGCGCTACGCGCTATGAATCACGCTTTTGAGTCGCTCGCAAAAGTTAACAATGATCAGCGAGACTTTAATCGCGACATTATGTCCATTCATATGTAATTAATAAAGGTGACACAATGGATATAACAAATTCTCTATCACACACATCTGCATCAATTGCTATTGAGTCAGAACAATCGGCACAAGACAATATTAATCTTAAGTCGTTAGAAAAAGCTGATAAACAGTTAACAAAAGCACAAAAAGATGGCATTTCAATGAACGATTTGCTGAAGTTAATAGCCGAAATTTTTCAGGCGTCTAATGCTCTCCACGCTGAATTAGCTCAATCACGAATTCAAGCTGCGAAGGTAACAACAGATATTGCGCGAATTCTTGCCGCAGATAAATGCCATGACTCGCAAGTTAAATTCGCTATTCAGGTTGTGTCAGGGGCTTTCAATATAGCTATTAACACATTTTCTGCGGCTAAAACTGCTTCAGGAAAACCTCTGAGAGATGATCACCTTGCTAAAGGTGGCAAAGTAGACAAGCTTACTTCGGAGCAAATTGACCGACACACTGCTAGTCTTCTGCAGATGCGTAATGGTAAATATACAGCGGTATCACAAGCGGCTAATACGGCTAATAGCGTGTCGCGAGATGGGATGGAAGTATATCATGCCAACGAGGTTCAGACTCAGGAGGAAGGTCAAGCAACAATCAAGCATAAAGAAAAGTTAGATGCACTAAAGGATCAGGTTTTTCAACATTTTGCTACAGTGCTTGCCAAGTTGAATGAGCTTCTAAATGATCTAGAAAAAGCAAGTTTAGCAACTAACCGCTGATTATTAAGGAGAAGAGCGGTATTGACCGCTCTATTTAATCTTATGCGTTCAGTTTCCTTTTCAACGCCATTGCGAACCGAGCGAGTCTCTGATTTAACCGCGACGAAAAATGTACGAGAGGAAAACCAGCCAAAACGAGTTCGGGATGTAAAGCAAAGTGAAAAACGTTCTAAAAAACATCCGAGGTTGTTTAGAATCAGGCAAAAGCCAATGACTTTTCAGCAACAAAAACAGTTTGTTAAGCAGTTGAACAGCTATCAACTTAAAGCAATGCGCGATTGGTTTGGTTTTGCGGATAAGTTGGATATTAATTCACTGAATGATGCACAATTGTGGATTTTACAAGCCGCAAATAACTGTCAGCACCTTTATCCTGCTTTTCTAAGGCGGAAAATAAAGGGTTACTTATCGTTGTTAGATGATTTGGATGCCCCCATGGAAGATGCCAATAGCCAGATTGTGCAGCAGCTAGTGGCTTATGAGCACTACCTAGAGGGACTGTTATCAATATTGGTTTTGTGTCGCCGTTATGACGGTTTAAGCCGGAAGGAAAGTCGTAAATGAAACGAAACTCTTCTCTTATTACTCATTGCCATTTGCAAGGAAAAGAATTTGACCCTTATCAAATGTTCAAAAGTAAATGTCAGCGTTTAAGCTGGAGTTCGGTGGCTGAAAGTGAAGTGTTTATTGATAAGCAAGCGGTGATTGAATGGTTTGCAACATGGAGTAATTACTCTGACCAAACTCTGAAATCAGTATTGGTAGACGGTATTTTAGACAACCAATTTAATAATATTACATTCATCCTAACCCTGATTCAGGAAGGGGATTTTGCCACTATGACATCAAAACAAGCCTACCAAATACTGTATGAATTTGTCATTAATACTCCCAAAGGCATACAGGAATGGATTGACGAAATAGATTTCAAAATGAGCTGTGATGTTTTGGCGTTGTTATCTAAAAATCGATAAATAAGTGATGGAATAACTGATGATTTCCTTTTTACCACGTAACTATATTTCTATTGATGATTTTAACATATTGAATTCTTTGGCAGGCTATCACTTTGATAATGATAATCTTCAAATTGATTTTAGACAATTATTTAACTCATCAGAATATAAAGAAGATCTTGTTTTTCTCAAACTCGACCATATAGGTATTGAGGCTTATTTTTATGTCTCAGAGACCGAGATTCGACGTTTTCTAGGTGTGGATATAAAATACCTTGATGCTGACTATGTAGCTCATATAGTCACTCGGAATTGCGCTAATTATGGCGTGCATTATATTCATTCTATCCCTTGGGAACTAAGTCGAAAACTACCTATGTTAGTCTCTGCTTATTTAAGTTTAGGAGAATGGAAAGTGAAGGTATTGGTTGAGGTTAATAGTTTAGAATTAGATCAAAACTATCTCTTTTCTGAGAAAAATAGACTATCTAAGGATCTTAAGTTAGTCACGGTTCATTCTCCATTTGAAACTTATTTATATAGTCATGAATTATCGACACTTTGCGAAGATGATGTGGTTTTGGTCTATCAAAAATGATTGGTGTTTTTAAATCTAATGATAAAAATTATATATTTAAGAAAAGTTGTTTTTAACGAAAGTGTAATAAAGACCATTAAGCTACTATGTCGCACAAAATAGATGAAGTAGAACAGTTCTTATTGAATCTTGAACATAATGAAAAACGAATTTTGTCATTATGTCCAGATCACCTGCTTTTACCGACTTTACCTTTTTTTCAATTGGTGCATGTTATTAATATTGAAGAGGTGATTAAACAACTTGCAACAATAGAAATTATTACTGGTGGTCAATTTATTCGTGTGGATGGGTACCTAACTTTGGCGATTGAGGAGCAACTTTATCAGTCAGAGGAATTGCGTTATTTGACACTCCAGTTATTTGAAATAATGAGGTTCTAAGATGACAGTACAACCGGTAGTTTCTTCTTCTAGTACTACGCAACCAAGTAGTGATGAACCAGCTTTACAAGCACGTGACTCTATACTTGCTCCAACGCCCCCGAAAATGCCTCTAGGTTCTGTATCAGGACTACCAGATAGCACTTCTCCTGGTGAGAGTTTATTGGGAAGTGACAGCAGCGACAGCCAAGTAAGGAAGAAGGACGTTCATAGTGCTGAAGAAAAACTAAATAGAACTAGCAAAACCCAGAGAATGTCAAATGAAGTCTCCAATGAAACTAAAGCAAATATTCAACTTGCAACGGCCATTGGTGTGACAACATTAGGGGCTTTTTTGGCTCTATTTACTGGTGGTTTAAGCCTATTACCAACTATGCTTGTTGTATTGTTTGGTAATGCGTCTGCGTTGGCTACTTATGGAGGTTCAGAATTTTTTATTGGAACTACTGACCCGAATAAAGAAGATAAGGAAAACAAAGATAAATCCGAACAGCCTGCAGCTCAACCCGAACCATCGCCATCGCCTTCGAGTTCTTATATTCCGCCCTCAACCGCAGAGGGGGAGCCGGATAATAATGATCACAGCGATCCTATCCGAGATCGCAGTGTTCCCGGTCACCCGGAACCAGTTTGTATTTTTATTGATAATTCCAGGATAATTACTAACAACGGATCTTCATCCGCAGCCAGTAAAGCAACTGGAGAAGGAGTCGGAATATCGGTAAATACTCAAACCTCTGATGAATTCTTTTCAAAATTAAGCCAAGTCGGCGTTGAAGTAACAACACAACCGATGACTGCAGATCAACTCAGAGCGTTTATAACGTCATCGACTAATAAATCAGAGATTGTGGATAGACTGCTTGATAATCATGCAGTGAACGGAGATAAGGTTATTATTGCTCAGGTGAGAGATCCTAACATTGGTATCTTGCGTGCGGTGGTTACTGTTCCCAATGAACTTCTGCCTCACGATGCTCCTAGTGCTGAATCTCAAACGCTAATCCCTCAAGCAGCTCAGCTTGATGCTTCTGGAGGTTGGATTCGAGATGAAAATGGCTGGAGAGAACTGAAAGAAACTCCCCCAGTTTTCACAACTCAAGGTTCCACAAGCGCTCGTGATGCAATGTGGCGTCGTTCATCAGTGGAAGATAGTAAGTCATCGACGGGAGCCTCTCGTTTGAGTCCACAAAACTCAGTGAGTGCAGCAGGTATATCTAAGCCAGTAACCTCGTTTACAAATTCACTTTTGAGTAATCAAAGTGCCCAATCTCAAGTAGCACAGCCTGGTGCCTCTGGAGGTTGGATTCGAGATAAAAATGGCTGGATAGAACGGAATGAAACTCCCCGAGTTTTCGCAACTCAAGGTTCCGCAAGCGCTCGTGATGCAATGTGGCGTAATCATAGCGCCCCTGTTGCTGCGGGATCGCAAAATACTTTGCCTGGCAGTTTGTTGAAGTCTGGTGTAGATACTCCTATCGTTACAACTCAAGACGCTACAAGCTCTCGTAACACCAGTAACACAATATCTCGTCGTTCAGTGAATGATAGTAAGTTATCGACGGGAGCCTCTCGTTTGAGTCCACAAAACTCAGTGAGTGCAGCAGGCATACCTCAGCCAGTAACTTCGCTTACCAATACTCCTTCGAGTAATAATGCTCAACTTGAGCAAAGCGTAGAGAAACATTATGAGGTGCATATCCCGGCTCCGATATTAACCACAGAGGGTACTATCAGCG
Source organism: Vibrio sp. 1180_3 (assembly GCF_029478545.1). Classification (NCBI taxonomy): domain Bacteria; kingdom Pseudomonadati; phylum Pseudomonadota; class Gammaproteobacteria; order Vibrionales; family Vibrionaceae; genus Vibrio; species Vibrio sp. 1180_3. The sequence continues at coordinate 39,959 of NZ_SJFM01000004.1, read as the reverse complement.
GGAGGAGTCTTAACTACTCACGAGGTCTTTTCAATAACGTAAAGGATATCGAAGAAATAAGGAAGCAGATTCGTCACCAATTATATCTAGAAGACTATCGCACACTAGCAGCGTTGACTCCTATTGCTGGTGGTGGCAATCGCAATAACCTTGTTGCAGCTCCAGTCAACAAGCAAAATTTAGTAATGGAAAGCTCGGTTTAGAAATATTGAATAAAGACTAAATCATAATTATTCGGATTTAGTCTTTATTTCTCTTTTGAATCGATAGCGTTGCCTCTATTACTCTATTGACTAATTTTATAATAGAGGTGTCCCTTGTATATTGAATTAGATGCATCACAGCGAGATATACCGCAAATCGCTTTTAAGAAACCTCGTCATTCTAATCTCATCAAAAAGTCTGAGCTAGCTCTGTATTCTGAATCACGGATTTTACTCCGTGCATTGGAGGCAAGAGTGAATGAATACCAAGGTATTTTAGAGCAACAGGTTATTACGATGTTGGAAGATAAAGATCAAGGGCTTAATGAATATCTGACAAATGTATATCAGGAAGTTACTCAAGATTGGCAGTCTCAACAAAATGAATGGTTCAAGTGTGCTGAACTTGAATTCGCTCGTCATTTAGAGCAGCAACAAGAGATGCTTGAAGAGATAAAACGGGATCTTAAACAGTCAATTGCTATGGCTATTGAGAGACGTTTTTCTTCACTGAAGCAGAGTGAGACATTAATCACTTACCTAACTGAAGTCTTACACAATGAAATGGATGATCAGCTTAGAGAGTTAAATATTACTAAGAACTACCACGAAAATGGTGTCTTACTAACGATCGAAAGTGAAGATAGCGTCATCAGTATTGATACCCAAAACATTGTGAACGAGCTACGAGTTAGCTTGGGGTTATTATGATCGCTCGATTATGTAACACAAATTTATTTTTCAATCCGAGTAGCGTGATCATTGCGTTTCTACTGCCGACCATCATTCTTGTTAGTTTGCCAGGTGGAGTGATTGATAGCTTTATCTTAATCAGTTTTATCAGTTCAGCTTTACTGTTAGTGATTATGTTAGAGAACGACCAACCGCTTAAAGTAACGTTCTTGCCGACGATGGTATTGCTACTGACAACATTTCGCTTGCTACTTTCCATTGCAACAACAAGAAATATTATAGCCAACGAAGATGTGGGGCAGGTGATAGAGACGGTGGGTGAATTCGTCATGGGCGGAAACCTAATCTCTGGTTTGTTGATATTTGTCATTATTACTATTGTCCAATTTTTGGTGGTAACAAAAGGTGGGGAACGAGTTGCTGAAGTTGGCGCACGCTTTTCTTTAGATGCTTTACCTGGTCGCCAAATGACCATCGACGGTGACTTAAAAGCAGGGCTTATTACTGGAGAGCAAGCACAAAAATTACGTGCCGATTTGAGTACGGAAAATAAACTATTTGGTTCGTTAGATGGAGCAATGAAGTTTGTAAAGGGAGATGCGATAGCGGGTATTCTTATCAGTTTGGTCAACTTATTTGGTGGTATCTACGTTGGTATCAATCAATTCGAACTTTCGCTTGGTGACAGTGTTAGTCGTTTTTCTGTACTGACTATTGGTGATGGTTTGGTGTCGCAAATTCCGAGCTTATTGTTATCAATGGCTTGTGGGGTTTATTTGACACGTATTAAAGGTTCTGAAGATCATTCGAGTTCATTTATTAACCAACTGATGTCGCAGATAGGCATATTCTGGAAAAATTTGTTGGTTATTAGTGTGGTAATTTTAATCATTGGGGTTTTCAATTCATCATTGCTGTATGTGTGTCTTCCACTATCGGTATTGTGTGCAATTCTTGCAATGGTGTTGTGGCGATCGGGTCTTAGTTCTACTACGGTGGCGACTCAGTTTGAGCCTGCTGGCAACGGTTTATACAGTTCACTTAAATTCGTCTTACGTGAAAGCCAGTATCGAAATGTTATTCATCATCGATTAACCGCACTGCAAGAAACATTATGGGGGCAATCTCTTGGTGAGCCAGCCATTGTTATTGACTCTAATTTGCATGTTGATTTATCTGTTTATGTTGCTGGCATTGAGATGTTTACCTTCTCGCAGCAAGAAGCCGATTCAATTATAGAAATCTTGGGTGATGAAATATTTATCCGACATGACGACGTAGCGATAAATGTGAGTCAAATTGCTTCCTATTTTTTGCATAATCGCTTGGTAGAAAAATTTAACCTTCAATACACGAACAATATTATTGAAGGACTTGCTCAGCAAAGTGAGATCATGAAAAACGAGATCGATTCGGCGATCGGATTAAACCGCGTGCATGATGTATTGAAACAAATGATTCGCTCACCGGAATTTAGCCTTGACCGTATTAGCTTTTTTGAGTCCCTTATTTACTGGTCTCGAATTGACAGTGAACCCAAAAACTGGCTGACTAGGATCCGCAGCCAAGCCCGTTATGAAATCACTGCACGGATGCTCAACGAAGATGGAAAAATTCATATTGCTTTGCTAAGCCCAGAAATTACGGAGGAGATTATTGGATTTGTTGCTGGAGAGATGGAGGAGATTGACCGCTTAGTTGAAATTCAGCAGGCGCTACGCAAAGAGTTAATTCAATTCACTAGAAGTCATGGTCATAAGCCAGTCTTAGTAGTTGATGATAGTGAAATCAATAACATTAAGTCTTTTTGTTTACAGGTCGTATCCACTTTATTTGTTTGCAGCCATAGTGATATTGTCGATCAGAGTTGCGTTGCGAGTTCTCAGGTTTTACAAATTAATCCGAGTCGTAGCGATGCAAACTACTGAGACAAAAAAATACCCGCCTACAGCTAAAAAATTAAAAGACTTACAGCGTAGAGGACAGTTTCCTAAAACAGAGTTAGCGGAGCCGACGCTTGAATTGCTCGTTTTTACGGTTATTTTTACGGTTATTTTACACTACTTGTTTGAACAAGCTAATGTATGGATAACAAATATGATCCATGCAGATATCATGGTTGGTGTTGGAGTGATGATTTCTGTGGCGTCAGCCACCATTACATTACTGGTTTTACTTAAGGTTGTCGTCGTGGTTATTAATTGGGTGGTGATTAACAAATCAGTGATTAATACGGAAAATTTAGGTTTTAAAATTGATAAAATCAGCCCAGTAAATGGTTTTAAAAATATTTTTGGTATAGAGGCCATGTCTCGTTCAATACGGAAAATATTAGAATTGCTTTTTTTATTGTTTTTGCTCAAATATGTTTTTGATGTCGTTGGTGCGCAAGTTTATAAACTTAATGAAATAAATAATTTAAGTTATTTTTTATACAGTTTTATGTTTTGTTTTTCCTCTGTGTCATTGCTTTTTGTTGTTTACGGAATTTGTACAGGGTGTTTGGATTATTTGGTAGAACGTTATCACTTTATGCAAAAAAATCGCATGACTTTTACGGAGATGCGAAACGAACTAAAAGAAACGGAAGGTTCACCAAAGATTAAAGATATACGTAAACAAAAAATGCGTGAAGTGATGGAATCGCCAGTCACTAAGGGGCGGATACCAACGTTTGCTTTAGCTAATCCAACGCATATTTTGGTGCCAATCTGCTATGACCCAAAAATTGAACGGATACCGGTAGTATTGAAAATCTATATAGATTCTCTGGCTCAAGAGGAACGTAAGCGACTAATGGCGATGAACGTCCCCATTATAGAAAATAAACCATTAGCACGAGCTTTTCTTCGTACTATGTCGACAGGTGAAAATTTTATTCCTAAGGCATTTTATAGAGATATTGCTTTAATTCTTTCTGCGTTAAATAGATATAAAAATGCACAAAATAATTAGACCATTATTCGGATTAGGTGTACTTGCTTTGACGGCATGCAGCCAGCCTATACATGATAGCAATCTAGTATTAGATCTAGAGTGGAAGCAAGATATTTATAATTTATTAGTCACTCAAGTTGCTGATGTAGATAACTTTAAATTCATGGTAAGGCAAGAGCCCGATTACGTTAATGGTTCTCCTCATCAAATTGCTTGTATTGAAGTGGCGGAGCCGCTATTACCTCATAAATTTTTTATCGCGAATCTTAATACTTATGGAATGTCTGAAGTTCATACTTGCGATGGGAATTATTGGTATTTTGACAACTTAGTTTCTGCAAATAAGAGCCGATCTTTTGATCTCAGTAGTTGGCAGCCTGTAACGGGAGTGGATACATCCTACAGTAATAAAAAAGGTGACGAACATTTACAGTTGGGGTTGACCAGTTTATTTCCTTTAAATGAGTTTAAATTGACTTCTCAAGGTCGTGAAACATTACATGAGGTTATCTATTCACTACGAAAAGAGCCTGTGAGTTCATTAGTTATTTACGGTGTTGCCGACTCATCGGGAATTTACCAAGAGAATTACACCCTTGCAGAGAAAAGAGCTCTATCAGTTCGTGACTTTTTAGTTGAAGAGGGACTAAGAGGGATACCAATCGCGGTGCGTGGTAGTGTTGAAAATAGGTTATCTACACCTGAAGAGCGTGTGACACAACGACGTTTTATGATTGAAGTGAGGTTTAATAAAAGTGAGAAATAATAAGTTTACCTTATTGATATCGGAGTTTTCTGTACTGAGCAGTAATATACCTATTATGTTAGACGCTACACAAGCGTTAGTTTGCCACTATGCTGGTGTTGATTGCTATCTTGAAGATGGTGCAAGAATTGGCATTCAAGAGCAACTACTGATCGTTATTCCTTTAAACAAAAAAATATCATCACAGAAACAGACGGCTTATAATAGCGATTTTTCTTTAACGCGTGACGGTTATATAACCGAGATTAATAATAGAGGCTGCTGTTATATCCGACACCGACTCATACCCGATCATCCACAACAGTTAGCTCGATATTTATCTGATACGGTTAATATCGTGAACCACTTTATGAAAGAGAAATTATTGTAATGTGGTTGATTGAATTTACTGAAGGTCACTTAAATGGTGTGACCATTCCTATTGAGTCAAGGTTGATATTAACAGGGCTTAAAGAGCCCGAACAAGATAATGAAATACCTTTACCTGAGTATTTACCTGCTACTACCCGTTGGGAGATAACCGTGGGTGAAGGTAAAGCGGTGCTGCTTGGGGCTAATAAATCCCAAAAAGGTATAAGACTAACACCGAATCGAGTTTATCGCTTTAAAGGCCTCAACTTTTTTGTTTATGAACAAGGTAAAAGAAATCCGAAATTACAGTGGTTCGGATTTAGACAATATCGACCATTGTTTGCCTTTATGCTAATGATAAATCTTGTTGTAGTAGCGATCAGTATCCATTTTTATGATCGTCTCGTTGAGTCAAAATTGGGCAATGTCATCGAGCTGATAGGTAGCGGTTATATATATGAAGGCCAACTTTATGTCGCGAATGAGCAGACGCTTAAGGCACTGCCGAAATTATGGCAAACGATTAGTCATTTTCAAGATAAGGGAAATTACGTACCTGTATCACAGTTTAACATTGAGGTCATATCTGCACTTTCTGGTAAGCCTATCAAGGTTGAAGTTCGTGCTGCGCAAGGGCGGGATCAAATACTGATTGAGACTAATGAACAAGAGCTGAAAATAATGAAAATACTTGGGGAGCAGGGGATTAAATTTTTAAAGACAGGTGATAGTTGGCTGGTTTCAAATTTGGCTAAAGCAACTGAACTATTAGAACAACACCAGCTCAATGTTTTACTTATTGCGTTGAAATCAACCACTGACAACGTGGAAATTATTCCGCCTGATAAGTTCAATTTTTCTGTTTTTTATTCAACAGAATCAAAGTCATATATATACGATAAACAAAAGAAATACTGGCAAGGAAGTTCTGTACCCAACTTTGGAATCATAGATAAAATTACTCGTGATAAAGTTGTGTTTCATGATGGCCAACATACGAGAGAGTATTTAATTCAACCTTAATAGGAGTCACTAATGGCAGATGCAACGCTGATTCTCGGGAATAATGGTGGCATTACTTTCCCTTGTTCAAATGAAGACAGAATTCAGAAAGCTGAAGAGTTTATTGTCCGTAACCACTTACCGGTTGGAAGGACACTCTTACAAAAAGAAAGAGATCCATTAGCTTTAGTGGAGCAACTACTAGTTGCTCATCTTGAAACAGAAAAGCTGAAAGCTGAAGAAACAGCTACATTAGTTCAAAAAAAATCAAAAGCTATCGCCGAAATTAATCGATTATGGGGGCTAGTAATGAAAGATAATATTCCCCATACAGACCCTAATGATAATGATAGGGAAACGTCTCTAGGTGATAGCACTGATGCACAGAACTATTTGATAGAGATTGATCGTATTATCAAACAAGATTTAGGTGAAAATAGTGGTGTTATGAAAATTACGGGTAAAGACTTGACTGGCTCTTTAGTTATGAAGGTTTCTTATACCGATTTACAAACATTTAATGCAACCATGACAGCTTATTGCGATACAATTCAAGTGGACCTAGACTCACTGAATCAAGAATTTAAAAATAACATGACTCAAATTACTTCGGTTCAAGAAGAAGTCCGCAGTGTGCGTACAGCCGTTGTTAGTATGGCGCAAGGATAAACTGGATGAAGATCTTAATTGATGTTGTTATTGCTCACTGCAACATGACGCTTGATGAACTGAATCATTTACAAAAGGGTCAAGCTAAAATGTTAGACGATTTTGTTCAATCAGAAGTCATGTTGAAAAGTGGTAATGAATTGATTGCAACAGGGACGCTTATAAAAGTAGACGATCAATATGCAGTATCTATTGATCATGTTAACCAAATTCTGAATGAATAGTTTCTCGTTACAAAAATTAATGAGCAACTTAGTTGTTGCTCATATTTTTTGAATAATTTATGTATTCATAAGTTATTTTTATTTTTAGTTGATTATTCTTCTCTACATATCTTATATTTTCAATATTAATCCAATTAATTAATATAAGAGTTTATAGCTAATTAGGTTATATTGATCAGAATAGATATCATATAGATGGGGGTGCCGGATGTATTATTCTGGTCATAGTCATAATTGTTCGTTTCTATATCCTAATCCTAATCCTAATCCTAATCCTAATCCTAGCATAGGCAACTCTAGTTCTGAAAAAACGTTGAACCTCAATGACATAAAAATCAAGCGTGTTTCCTTTGAGCCTATTAAGACTAAGTCGATTAACGCAAAAAATTTTGTTGACCTAGCGTGTGTCAACCAAGCTCATGGCTTGAAGATGATGATGTCAATTCAAGATGGTAAGTTGACATTAATCACAGGTAAAAATAAAGGTTTGCTTCGTGAGATAAAGCATCAAATTCGTGGTCGTGATGCGCTATCTCACCGATATAAAGCAACTTTGGATTGGCCGGATAATAATATCTCCTTTAGAAAACTCTGGGTTAATCGCCAACAAAGATTATGTGCCAAGGTTATTTGTCAAGGCCAAAGTCATAATGTTTTATTGCAACTTAATCCTAATCAATACAACCAAGATCTAATGGTCGATAATAGTCAGTGCAGTTTTCCCCTTTCGATCAGTATAAATTCTTTGCAACAAGACAATAGTGAATATAATCTAAGCTCAGAATCATTTAAAATACAATTGAAATCAGGGGAAAAGGCAGACGTTACTTTTGATAAGAATGATTGTAATTCAGTGCGGCTGAAAGTAGGTGAAAGTATAAAATATTTTACGTTACCTATGAGCTGTGATGAAAAAATAATAGACGTAAAACCTTGTGGGAATTGGTTGCAAGTTACTATATCTAAAGATAATGAAAGAAGAATTTTATACATCAACATTCCTTCATTCGCATGGAATGTTAAATATCCTCCTATTATTTCTTCATCGCCACCGCTCGCTTTCATTCATAGTGCAAGCAATAATAGTGAACATTTTATTAATGCCAATCCGTTTGTTGGTCGTAAACGTCGACATATCGGTAATAATTTTTTGCCATTGAATCACTTGATTGACCGTATTAAGCATCGAATCGTTAGTGGTCAGAGGAAATGGAATGCTGGGCGTAAGTCGGCGGCTATTATTTCGTTTGCGAAAGTTTTAGATCCCGGTGTACAAAGTTTAATCGTATGGATTAAGGGCAGGATGCGTGCATCGATAATTAATGAAGAACTACAGTGCAAGGTAAACGAACTTGATAACGAAATTTTTTATATCAAAAGCTTATTAGGTTATTGGAGCAATGACCTCATGCTTCTACAGGTAGTAAATGCAGACACTATGAGAAAGTCTCATATCTCATCAAGTCAGACTAGCGTGAACCTCGAGAATGAGCTTGGCAAGCAAATAACGCTAGCCACCGAGAAACTAAAACTGATTAAGCCACTTTTTTCTGAAGACGTAAACGCTAAACCGAACAAATTGGGCAGTTGGTTTAAGAGTCAGTCAAATAGAATAGAATGTTTAAAAGTTTTAGAAAACAAACCAGATGATGATGTCAAGAAAAAGCTGAATGAAATTAAAGATGTCTTAGATTCATTAAGCAAAGCGAAATACTCTCCGATTAAATCTAAAGAACTCGATTTGTTGTGCGCTTTTGTTGAGCGAACCATATTAAATGTGCATTTACTGCTTTCTTTGAAATCCAATCCTGGATATGAGCTTGCTCTGCAAACAAAATTATTTCACGAAGTTAAGGATGAATTAACAACAGCCGTTGAGCGACAACATTTTGGTTCAACAGCTTGGAAAACTGCTGAGAAAACGAGCCGTCAAATCGGTTGCTCGTTAAATAACGAGTTAGGTAAACTCTGGTCACGGATGGACAATTCCCTGAAGCCAGATGCAAGTCTTGCTGATCAAATGGCAGCGCAAATAAGTGCTATGCCAAAAGGAGATACGTTAACTCTGACGACTAAGGAAGGGTGTGAAGGTTTCGTCGGCGTTGCTAAGTTTGGTTTGCCTTTTGTAGGAGGTTGGTTTGCTGCTGTATTAGCAGCCTATGAGAAGGAATACAGCGTTTGTTTAGAATCTTTAGGAAATGGAGAGGCAAAGCTGAAGTTTTTGCGCAAAAAGAATAAAAGTGTTGCTGGTTTATTCGGAACAGGTCAAGGGTTTGAAGACCTGACTCAATTGGTAAAATACGATAAAGGGTCGGTGGTTACTTTTATGCCGTTTGAAGCCAACCTCATTTTAAAAATAATGCAGGAAAGTAAGCGTGATTTTGCATTTAATATAAGGAATGAATATCTTAGTGAAACTCTGGCCTACTTACTGAAAATTAAGTCTGCAGGTAGTGAAGAACCTACAGTAGAAAAATGGACTGATATGCAGTATGAGTCTAAGCAGGAGAATGCCGTTCAATTGGTGCTTGAGTTGAATAGTGAATGCCGAGTACAGAATGGGAGTAGTGTTAGTTCTGACCTTTTTATGGTGGCACCAAGATATTTTGCTAGTATGACGGCTTCTGGATCGTTAGAAAAAAAGCGAAGTGTTGATACTAAAATTGGCACGACAACTTCAGTTGAAGCGACTACTGAATGGACGGCAAAGGCTGGTTTATCTCACGATTCCGGTTCTATTGTAATGCCGATTGTGACTGGTAATAACTTTGGTAGTCCGGTGCCATTGCTAGCGGCTTCGCAAACATTCACAAATGGTAGAGCGGTTGAGAGCGAGCTGGCGTTTTTGTCAGATCTTGTACCAGAAAGCACAGATAACACTCAATGGTCAAACACTTCATCTTCTGAATGGGAATCAAAGCAACGAGAGCAAGAGTTAAAAAAATTAAAAGTGTGGTTATCGGAACAAAGCGAGGTTTCTCACATTGTTAAGAATCGGTTAAATAGTCAAATTGAAATTCTTACTCAAGCTTTAAATAAAGGTTTTCATCAGGTGGAGAAAAGCATTGCCGCACAAGATATTGGACAGGTGAAAGTCGACTACCAAGCAAGTCTAAAGTGGAAATCTCGTTTTGGCGATAAGTTGAGAAAACTGGTACGAATTACTCCCAAACATTCCACATCCTTAGAGCAGCTATTAGTTAATTATCCATCAAGTCTGCGTCTATTAGCAGCTATCCGTAGTTCAAGTCAAAGTCAGAGTCAATTGGAAAATATGGGTAAAGCATCAGTAGTGACCGCGCATTTATACTACCAAATTGCCGATAAAAATTTATCGGATTTAACGAAACGTTTTACATCGGAGACCAAGGAAGCTTTGGAAAATGGTAATCCCAAAGAAATAAAAGTCGTCATACAGCGTTATATGGATATTTTATCACGCAGTAATGACAGTGATCGAAGTAATTATCGCCTTAAGAATATTAGCTTTAAGCGTACTTCTTACTCTAGGGAAAAACCTTCTGGAATTCTTCCATTAATTACTATAACCAATTATAGCCAGATTGAATTGTCAGAAAAGTTAGGGGAAATTGAATTCGATTATGACGATATTTTAACTACGAAAAAACCAATATCTATTACAAATAAGATTGCGTCATCATTGCTCACTATACCTAGCAAGGCTTACAACAGACGTTATCCGAAACTTGCCAATAATACTTAATTCATCAATTTTCCGGTGTATTCACTGGAGGTAGTGCATGTTGTAGATAATTATAAATATTCATCCCTCTCTATGGGTAGTTTTTTATATCGCACAACGGGAATATCCTATGGCCAGTAATCAGTCATTATCAACGGGTTATATATCAGAAGTATTTTCTTCTTTAATTGACAATGCAGATGATGCAGTCGCTGAATTTATTAAGGCACACACTGGAATAGTGGGCGACGATGGGGAGTTTCAAGAAACTGAAGATGGAACCTTGATACTCAGCAGTTCGGATATGCTCGGTTTGCAGCAGTTAATGGCAGAGCAGAGTATTTCAGCTCAAACGGCAACCTCTACATTGAAGTCGGTGAAAGACTCGATTTCAGCATCTGCTCGCAATATTTAACTTGCTGGAGTTATCTAGACTTATGGTGTTTTATTCTATAGCTGTATCACTATGATTGAGTTACTAAATCCTGATAACGCGTATTCAGGGGCAAACCTTGTTTTACTCTTGGTCCTTGTCCTACTTTCTTCGGTGTTTTTCATTTGTTTTTCAGGGTTTGTTAAATACAGCATCGTACTAAACATCATAAAAAATGCAGTAGGTACTCAACAAATCCCACCTTCTATGGTCGTGAATTTATTGGCTGTATTGATGGCGCTGAACAGTATTTGGCCAGATATCAAACCCGGTCTGATGAGGGTGAAGCCATATTTTGTATCTCAAGTTCAGCAAGATGTAGAACTTGAGATGAGTATGGAGTTAGAGTTACCTGAAGAAAAACGTAGCAATATAACAATGTATCATTTGGTGAGTAATTTATTTGATTACTTCCCTGAGTTAATGAGCAGAGCTGAACGAAAAACAAACCAGTTAAACGAAATCGTAGTATTACCGTTGAATTTTGGACCAGAGGAGGAAGCGTTCAAGTTTTTTATTGGTAATTTGATTCTAGACCTTTATCAGGGGTTCGAATTAGGACTTAAGCTTTATATGGTTTTTGTCAGTATTGATTTTTTGATCGCTGTTATTTTAAGTGGTGTTGGTATGACGATGTTATCGCCCACCGTAATATCCACACCAATAAAACTCGCGGTATTTTATTTTTCCGATAGTTGGACCATTTTATTTAAGGCGATGGGATAAATGGCGCAGTTGCTTTTCCCTAATTGGATGTTGTTTGCCGGTGTTTACCTGTTTCTCAAAATCTACAGTCCTACACGGCTTTATTTAGACAATATAACGTGCCTGGCAATAGCTACTGTCTTTGCCATCTTCTTAGAGCACACTCATCTTAAACAAGTACCGAATTTTATTTGGGTAGTGAGTGTGGTCATATTCGCTTTTTTTTCGTCGGTCCCTTACTGGGTGAGCGGAACTGTCGGAAGTGTTATTCAACAGATGTTGTTGCTTAATGAACAATCGGTACAAGACCGCCGCTTTACTGATGAGTCTGAAGCGTTAGCAAAAATGAGTAGTTTGCTCTTTCTGATGTGTGCATTGGAATCAGGGGCTGTATTTTATCCAATTCTTGATTTAATCAATAAGAGTTTAGAATCACAGCTTGAAATTGGATTCGAAGACTTATTTTTTCTGATTGTTGATAGCCTCAAAATGATGGTTATCGTCTCAGGTAAGTACATGATTTTGATGCTAACGATAACGGTATGCTGTGGCTATATTGACCTGTTTTTTAAAAAAGCATCGTTGTCATTATTTGTGACACCGAATCTTAAAGCGATTGTGGTCGTGTTGTTATTGAATTTATGGTTTTTCCACGATCAATTTTATGTCTTTGAACAAATGATGGAGAAAATGGGTTATGAATAATGTTGATGCTATTAGTCGGAATAATTCACCGATTTCAGCAAGCTATCTATCAGAATATGAACAGATAGCAGCTGATGTAAAATCGCTCAAGGATAAACCAATGTTGCCTATTGTTGATGGTGGTGATGCGTTTACGGAGCAAGATCTCATCGATATGATTTTGACGAATTATGTGGCTAATCAGTCCATAAGTCAGATGGAAGAAAGTCAAAAACGTTTGGAAGAGATCATTGATGAAGCGTAGATTTTTGATTGTTTTCCTGAGTTTCATTGCTATTGCAGCGCAAGCAAAGGTTTTCATTGCCCAAGAAAACATCGACCTTAAAGGTGCGTTAAGTGCAATTGCTAAGGATATGCAAGTTAAGCTAGTTGCAAACCTTGATGATAAAACTGAGCGTCAATTGATCACGCAATCTTTATCAGGCGAAGGTGTTGTGTTGCTAGGAGAGCTTTCAGAAATTTATGATTTCGATTGGTATGTTTATGGCGGTACGTTGAGCGTTCAGTCAGGGCAAGACTACCTTAATTACGTATTTAAGCCGAAAAATATACGTTCTAAAGCGTTACTGAGTGAGTTAAAAAAGACATTTCAAACGAATCGTTCCACCAAACTGAGGCTAGCCGAAAGAGGTAATTCAATCTTATTGTCTGGGACTCGTAAGTTTGTTAACGATGCGGTTACTTATGCCACTATGGTAGATAAAAACCAGTTTTTAGATAATGGCAACGATATTGAACTAGCTCGTATCGAATTTCATTATCTTTCAGTGCTGGATCGAAGTATCAAGACTTATGATGGTATGGTTAATTTTCCTGGTGCTCTGTCTGTTATCGCCGCTGCCATTACCAATATTGGTCAATTTCAGAACGTGAGCGATGGAGAAATGCTTAATCGTGCTTATAAAGTCAAGCTGAGCGAAGGCGATAAGCAACAACTCGAAGAAAATGAAAAAACATCAAAAGTTCAAGCATTACCAGGTTCAAATGCTCTATTAGTCCGGGGTACGCCTGAAGAAATCAAACTGGCTAAACGTATTGCTGCATTAATAGATGTCAAACGCCAGCAATTACTTTTTTCTCTTAAAGTGTATGACATTGCCGCTGATCGTACTGAAAACTTGGGTATTGATAGTTCTTGGGTTAGTGGGACTAAGGGGATTTATGACATATTGCTACCACCTTTTACAAGCACAACAGATTTTCTGCAAAATTTTCAAGCGTTATATTCAAATGGTATTGCAAGAGGGGTTTATGAAACCAATCTTCTTGTGCTTGAAAATCAGCAGGGTCACTTTGGTAAAAGTCAGACAGTGACCATTAATTTGGTATCTGATAAGCAGGTAGAAACTCAAAAAATTGAAGCAGACAATAGCTTATATGTGACAGGGCGATTGCTATCTAACGGGGCCGTGCAAGCGAAAATAGAATACATTGAGGAAGCCCTTAATGATGATACTAACACTAGTGGTGTATCTCAACCCCCTCGCGTTGACTCACAAGAATTGAGCTCGGAAGTGTATATTCAGCCAGAGCAAACCATCATTCTCGGCGGTTTTGAAAATACAGTGACGCAACAAACGGAAAATGGTGTTCCAGTGCTTGCGAACATCCCTTTGTTGGGCGAATTGTTCAAGTACACTAGTGATAGTAAACGAAAATACAAGCGCTATGTGTCTATTGCGTTTCAGGTGATTGAGTAATGTTGGAGCACTTTTTTAAAGTACAAGAGTCTTATCAAGACACGATTGTATGTTATGTCAGTTTGGACACTTTTGTTGGCCAAGAGTGCTTTATTCATACCGTAAGTAATCAACGTATTCGTGGCGAAGTCATGAAAGTAATGGGAAACAAAGTAGAGATAAAACTGTTGCAGCCCGGTGAAGTGCAAAGGGGTGGGAAAGTGGAAATTACCCCTCGCCGTTTTTCATTTCCCTTAAATGAAGATGCGTTAATTGGTAAGGTGATTAACTGTTATGGTGAGTCTCTTTATGGCGGTAATTACCTTCAACAGCCTGGTCATTTTTACGATCTTCCTATTGCGATAGAGCCGATACATCTCAACCTTCGAGCGCCGATCTCTGAGATTTTTCCAACGAAAATCAAAGTGATTGATGGTCTATTTACGATTGGAGAAGGTCAAAGGATAGGGTTGTTTGCGCCAGCAGGTGCAGGTAAAACCACAACGGTTTCCATGATGGCGAATAACATGGATGCAGATATCATTGTTTTTGCAATGATAGGTGAACGAGCACGAGAAGTTGTCGAGTTTTTGGAAGGTGAAATTGGTCCTGAAGTGATTAAAAAATCGATTACTATTGTATCGACTTCAGAAGCTAATCCGCTCGAAAAAGTGCGCTCGGGCTTAGTTGCCGTTTCTATTGCGCGTCATTACATGGAGCAAGGTAAAAAGGTGGTCATTTATTTTGATTCTTTGACCCGTTTTGCTCGTGCACAAGCCATGCTTGATGGGACTCCGATCAAGGGAGGAATTCCAATCGGTGTCTCACTTGCACTTTCTCGTTTAGTTGAAAGTTGTGGTAATTCTGTCTACGGCTCCGTAACTGGGATATTTACTATATTAATAGAACAAGAAATTGATGACGATCCGATAGCACACGAAGTTAAGTCATTGATTGATGGTCACTTAGTTTACTCAACTACTATTGCGTCCACTGGACGCTATCCGGCTATTGATATTTTAAAAAGTAAAAGCCGTTTACAAAACAAAATTCAAGATCCTCATTATGTGATGTTGTCAGAGCATATCAAAGACATGGTTTATCGTTATTTGAACGTTGAGTTACTGATACGAGTCGGGGAATATGAGAAAGGGAATGATCTCGAAACGGATAAAGCGATTGAATTGTATCCGTACATTATGGATTTTCTCAAGCAAGATTTGTCAGGGGTAGAATATGAAGAAACCCTCCAAACAATGGAAAGACTTTGCTCAGCTTATTGATATTGTAAATATCCGAATTATGAAACAGCAAATGAAACTTGAAAAGTTACGTCGAGAGCTGCGGGATCTTGAACAGACAATCACTGATCAATGGCAAGAGATCAACAATACTCAAGATCGTCTTCGTAGCTTGAATGTAATCAATGAAAATAATTCGATTACTCGTATGTTCCAACGTCGAGAAAGCATTAAATCTAAAATTGAATCTATTTTCTTTGATGTTTCGGTCGCTAGCCAAAATGCCGAAGATCTGGCTTTACAAATTATGGTCACAGAAAAAGAAAAACAACAGCTTGAAAAACGCAAAGATGCGTTGGCTGAGTTACAAGTTCAACTGATGGGTGAGAAAAATTAGATGAAAATATTTGATAGCCCCGAAAGTGGATATCAGTCACTTGAAGAGAATGCTTTTGAGAAAGAGTATCAATTTGTTCTCAGCCAAGAGGTAGATGATGCTCAATGTTTATCTACAGATGAGGAGGAACCTGTCACGAAAGATCGGCCTACCGTATTGGATCCTAAGACGCAGGAGCCTTCAAAGGAAAGCGTTCAGTTAGGGACTGCACTAAATATAGCGTTTGGTTTGTTGCCATTGAGAGATTCAAAACCAAAGCATCATGGTATTGAAAAGAAAATCTCTGTAGTGACACCGCCGAGATCTTCGCCCATTTCTTCCCAAACCGCAATAGGCAAGGAATTTAAACTTTCATCATCTAACTTATTGGAATGTAAAGGAGTATTTGTAAATAGCAAGGTTGAAGCTACTGCCTTTATTGGAAATGTCAAAACTGAAAACTCTGCCTTTATTGGCAAAATGCTACCTTCAATAAGTAATCATTATAATATTGCATCGGCCCCTGTTGTCGTTAATAGCCTTGCTAATATTTCATTACAGCTAACGCCGTCGGTATTTTGGCATCAGCCAGCACTTAATAGCTATCGCGTTTTTTTTCGTCAGAAGTACTACTTGTTTCGTTTTGAAGGTAATCAAGTGACCAACTATCTTGAGGAAGGCTATGACAGTTATTGATGTTACCGCTGCATGTTTAGAGGTGGTAACCAACTCTATCATTATATTTTCACTCAGTTTTGTGGTTACTGGGGTTGTCATCGGCTTATTACAGACTGTTTTTAGTGTTCAGGATCCTGGTTTACCTATGGCTGCTAAATTGGTGGTGTTTATCATTTTGGTTACCCAGGTGGGCGGGGGGATCTATGAGCAGTTTCATCTGCTTTTTAGAGAGTTATAAAGCAAATAATACATTTTATTAGGAGAAAATAATGAAAAATTTACGTGAAATTGTCTTCAAATCTTTAGTGGAGCATTTGAATGTTGATGCTAACATGTTCTCACGAATTGAAGGTAATGAACCCATCAGTATCGAGTTAAATAGTGGGGAAGAGATTTATATCGATCTAGGTGAAGATTGCCTACAAACGTTTATCGAAATCCCGATTAGGGATAACCGTATAGTAAAGATGAAAGCTAACCAGTTACTGGAAATGTTATTGGAAGACGAACAACTATTTTTAAATGTCAAAAAAGACAAAGTGTTGATTTTTACTGATGTACAAATCAGTGTAGTTAGTATTGAAAATGAGCTTACAAAAAAATTAAATCTATTCAATAGATTTTCTAATATTTTTAACACATCTCGCTAAATTGAACGGGTATAAATCAGACTTTATTGGTCTGCCTTGGTAAGATTTTTAGTGCACACAGACTAAATTCTGTAGCGTGTGTTTCCAAGTCTACGATCAAATAAAATAAGTCTACATCTATCTAGTAAGTTCAGTTTGTCATGAAATTGTCATTATATTTAATTTTGTGATGTCTGTTTGCTGTATTGATTCTGTTTCTGATGGCTGTGTTTTTATATTTTTATCGATGTTCGTCTATGTAAAATTTTCAGGGCAATTTTTTACCCGGCTAGGCAGGATTTTGCCTGGCCGGGTAGTGTATTGCCAAACTATTAGAATGAGGTAGCAATTAATCAATTAATAAATGGGGTATGTTTCTTGCTGATGTTGTTTAGATAATACTGAATTAACATTAAGGAAATATACATTATGGGAAATGGTATCGTAGTTGGGAATATAGGAACAGAGCATGATGGGTTTCCACCAACCCCTATCACAGCTGGCTCTGGTACCGTAAAATTTGATGGTATTCCCGCAGCACGGCAAGGTGACCCACTAGAGCCTCATGATAAGCCCAAGAATCCATCGCACCAGCGTAGTATTGCAGCGGGTTCTGCTAGCGTCAAAATTGATGGTAAGCCTGCAGCAAGAGCTGGGGACCCAGTAGATTGTGGTGGTGTGTTAACGGGTGGAAGTAGTGTCAATGTGGGTTAAATCTAGTGTATATTTATCATTACTTTTATCGCTAATCACCCCGGATGTATCCGCTGGTCAAGACGTTTATGAAGTTAGCTCATTATCTCCAGAAAAGGCTTTTGAGACAGGTCGTTTACTTCGAGCGCAGTACAAGAATTTAGAATCTCGTCCATATCTAAAGCACTCCGCTGACAATGGTAACTCTGAGGCCTCCTTTCTTTATGCGATGGAGTTAGCCAATTACAACACCACTATTAGAACGCCTCCTGAAGCTAGAGAATATTTACTTAAAGCGGCTAGGCTTGGCAGTCGTAGAGCCATGTATCAACTCTATACGAATGCTCATTGGTTGAAACATAGAGACGTTATGTACTGGAAAAGCCAGTATTATGATAGTTTGATTCGTTTAGGGAGCACTAACCCTTCTCAAGCTACTTATGAGCTGGCCCGTTATTTCAAAAATTCCAATCAAGAAATGTATATCTATTATTTAGATAAAGCAGTTGGCTTTAATCATCCTCAAGCATTAATGGATAAAGCTGCGCGGATTCAACAAGGGAAAGGGGTGTATTTCATGCCCGGCGAGCGAGAAACAGAAGCTAGAAAAATGTATCTCGAGGCTGCAAAAACACATTATATCCCAGCTATGCGTTATTATATTGATATTTTAGAAAATAAAGGTGATTTTCAAAATGTCTATAAATGGCGTTTGTCTGCTTTAGAAGAAGGAGATATTGTCTCTCTAGCAGCGGTAACTAAAATTCTTCTAGGTAAAAGTACGTCGTACCGCTTTGTCGCTCGTGACGATATAAAAGCTAAAGCTTATTTAGATTTATACCTTACTGCCGCAGGAAGTGAACGTATGACATCTGTTTATTCAATGATGGAAATAGAAGAAGAAATACTTAGGAGCCAGATGAGTGCTGAGGATGAATATCAGGTAAAAAAACTGATTGATAATTATAATAATATGTCGTTCTATAATCATGATATTTTCTGGGATTATTAATGACAAATTAAACAGTAATTTGTGGCGGTGTATTTTTTGGAACGGAGATCTTGATTTTATGAAAATTTATATTTATGTCGTATTAATATGAATAGAATGTCTCGGATAAACCAAGATAAATATAGATAAATTCTAGATGTTTGTTATCAATAAAATAAATTAAGCTTTGATTTTCATTAGGCTTACCTAATAAAAAGATTGCTGATGTAATTATAAATAATAGAAGAAACACTTATATGTTCAATGTCGCATCTTTTATGTGGCTTTGATTTTTAAAACGTTATGTATAACCTTCGGCTAGAGCAGTGGTTTGCTCCTGTCCGTAATTTAAACAATGTTTGGCATAGGTATTGGAGACGAAATATGTCTAAAGAAGGAAGTGTAGCTCCTAAAGAGCGGATAAATATTAAGTATATTCCAGCGACGGGAGATGCACAGGCAGAAGTCGAGTTACCATTAAAAACGTTAGTGGTGGGTGACTTCAAGGGCCACTCAGAAGACACACCACTAGAAGAAAGACAAACGGTTTCAGTTGAAAAAATAACTTTGAAGCAGTGATGCGCGAAAGTGATTTGAAACTGGCCACGACAGTACGTAACAAATTGAGTGATGATGACAACGCAGAGCTCCCTATCGAGCTTAGCTTTAAGTCACTTTCTGATTTTTCCCCAGATTCAGTAGCTACACAAGTTCCAGAATTAAATAAATTAGTTGAGTTGCGCGAAGCACTCGTTGCCCTTAAAGGCCCCCTAGGCAACATCCCAGCATTTAGAGATCGTTTACAAGAGCTTCTCAATTCTGAAGAGTCACGCGAAAAACTTTTGTCAGAACTTAGCCTAGTGAGTGGTAAAGAAGAAGAGCCACAAGCTTAATCTTGACCAACAATACGTGTTATTTAATCAAATTTAGGAACGAAATTGATGTCTACTACAGAAGCAGTATTAGAGAGACAAAGTGCCACACAAGGCAGTTTGCTTGACGAAATCATGGCCCAGACTCGCCTTGCACCGAGTGAAGAAGGCTATGATGTTGCCAAAAAAGGGGTCGCCGCTTTTATTGAAAACCTTATTGGCTCTAATCAAACCGAAGAACCTGTGAATAAATCGTTGGTTGATCAAATGCTTGTTGAGCTCGATAAAAAAATTAGTGCTCAGATGGATGAAATTCTACATGATGAGCGTTTTCAGCAAATGGAATCTTCATGGCGTGGTCTGAAGCTATTTATTGACCGTACCGATTTCAGAGAAAACAACAAAGTTGACCTACTGCATGTCACAAAAGATGAATTATTAGAAGACTTTGAATTTGCGCCAGAAACAACACAGTCTGGCCTGTACAAACACGTCTATTCATCAGGTTATGGTCAATTTGGTGGTGAGCCAACGGGTGCCATTATCGGTAACTTTGCGTTTACTCCATCAACGCCAGATATGAAGTTGTTACAGTACATGGGCGCACTAGGTGCTATGGCTCATGCCCCACTTATTTCGAGTGTAGGACCGGAGTTCTTTGGTATCGATTCTTTTGAAGAGCTACCAAACATCAAAGACCTAAAGTCAACGTTTGAAAGCCCTAAATACACTAAATGGCGATCTTTACGTGAATCTGAAGATGCGCGCTACCTTGGTTTAACCGCGCCGCGTTTCTTATTGCGTGTGCCTTATGACCCAACTGAAAACCCAATTAAATCATTTAACTACGTAGAAAATGTCAGTGCTTCACACGAACACTATCTATGGGGTAACACCGCGTTTGCTTTTGCTACACGCTTAACTGACAGTTTCGCTAAGTACCGCTGGTGTCCAAATATTATCGGCCCGCAAAGTGGTGGTGCTGTTGAAGATCTACCAGTGCATGTATTTGAGTCAATGGGTGCACTACAAAGCAAGATTCCAACCGAAGTACTCGTAACAGACCGTAAAGAATTTGAATTAGCGGAAGAAGGTTTCATTGCTCTAACTATGCGTAAAGGCAGTGATAACGCCGCATTCTTCTCAGCCAATTCAATTCAAAAGCCGAAGGTATTCCCAAATACTAAAGAAGGTAAAGAAGCCGAAACCAACTATAAGCTGGGTACGCAACTGCCATATATGATGATCATCAACCGCCTTGCACACTATGTAAAAGTACTGCAACGCGAGCAGATCGGTTCTTGGAAAGAACGTCAAGATCTAGAGCGTGAGCTAAATGGTTGGATCAAGCAATATGTCGCTGATCAAGAAAACCCACCCGCAGACGTACGTAGCCGTCGCCCTCTTCGTGCCGCAAAAATTGAAGTAATGGATGTGGAAGGTGAGCCAGGTTGGTATCAAGTGTCATTATCAGTTCGCCCTCACTTTAAATATATGGGTGCGAACTTTGAATTATCGTTAGTTGGCCGTTTAGACCAAGCATAACGACGATGACTTATATCGCACCTGAAGAGAGTGCATTTGGTGTCGGCTTCTTTGAACGTTTAGAAGCTGGCACTCTTCCTATGTCGTTAACCCAAGGGCCAGATGCATGGGATGTGCTCCAATCGATAAAACGTAATGTCGCTAATATTTTGAATACGCGGATAGGTGAAGCTCAAAGTGCGCCTTTATTGGGTCTTGTGGATTTTAACGACGCAACGTTAGAAACAGTAGACCTTTCACTACGCATCAAACTGGCTATTCAGAGCTGCTTAGATGCGTTTGAACCGCGTTTACAAAATATTATTATTCGTTCTGAATCTGATGCGTTTAGCCCATTAATGCTGCGCTTTCATATAACAGCCGAAATCAATAGTGACGCGTTGCATGACAAAGTGCAGTTTAATCTGTTGCTTGATCAAAACAGAAAGTACCGAGTGTTTTAGAAAATTATGACTCAAGATAAGTACTTCAGAGAAGAACTTGCTTTCCTTAAGGAACAGGGAAAGCAGTTCACTGAAATTCATCCTCAACTCTCTCGATTTTTACACGGTAGAACGACCGACCCTGATGTTGAGCGCTTACTTGAAGGCTTCGCTTTTCTAACCGCTCGCCTGCGCGAAAAAGTTGAAGATGAATTTCCAGAATTAACGCATTCTATTATTAATATGCTTTGGCCCAACTACTTACGCCCTGTGCCAAGTATGAGCATTGTCTCTTTCACCCCAGAAAAAAGTGTCAGCGACAAGCAGCAAATCAGCCGCGGTACACAGTTAGACAGCAAAGCAGTATTTGGCACTAAATGTCACTTTCGTACCTGTAGAGATGTCCAACTGTATCCACTGCAATGCCAAGATGTGGCTGCTCAGCACACTCGTGAAGCAACGACGATTGAGATCTCGTTGAAGATGCTAGGGGATAACAGTGTCGGTGACGCGCATCTCGATGATCTTCGCTTCTACTTGGGAGGAGATAAATACAGCTCGCAAATGTTGTATTTATGGCTTGACCACTATCTGGATAAAATTTCGGTTGAAGTGGCGGGTAGCGAATTCACGTTACCAGCGAGTGCGTTCAAAACAGTTGGTTTTGATAGTGAGCAATCGCTGTTGCCCTATCCATCTAATGTGTATGAAGGCTACCGGATACTGCAAGAGTACCTTTCATTTCCAGAAGCATTTCATTTTTTTGATATCAATAGGTTAGCGAGCGTTTTGCCGAGATCTGTAACCGGTGAATTTAAGCTGAAAATTAGTTTTTGTAAAACGCTGCCAGCAGATGTTCGAGTCCGTAAGGACAATTTTCAGTTGTACTGCACGCCGGTGATTAACCTGTTTGAACATGATGCCGATCCTATCGATTTAACCGGAAAACGATCTGAATACCGGATTGTTCCATCAAGTCGCTACCCATCACACTATGAGGTATTTAGCGTTGATGGTGTTTTTGGATGGCAAGATAAAACACAAGCCAGCCAAAGAATTCGTGGTGAAAAGCGTGTTTACTCGGCTTTTGAAAGTTTTCAACATGAAGTTGAACGTGTGCGTAACAGAGAAGCGCTTTACTACCGCACGCGAGTCAAAGAGAGCATTCGTGGCGATGGTTTTGATAATTTTATCTCTTTCATTCGTGGTGACGAAACCCAGTCCATGCATGTTGATGAAGCGGTATCGCTGAAACTGACTTGTACTAACCGTTTACTGCCATTAGAACTTGGTGTTGGTGACATTTGTGAGCCGACAGATAGCTCACCACCATTCGCTACATTCAGTAATATTACCGTTCCTTCCCAATCACTTAGACCAGTGCTTGATGGTAGCTTGTTGTGGGTGTTGATATCGAATTTATCGCTTAATTATTTATCTCTTCTTTCAAAAGACGCGTTGAGCAGTGTGCTGAGAGCGTATGACTTTAGGGCATTAGTTGACAGGCAAGCAGAGCGCGTTGCGCGCTTACGGTTGGAAGGTATTCAAAAAATCGAATCTCAACCGGTAGACAAAATTTTACGAGGACTGCCAGTGCGCGGTTTACAGTCCACGATCTACATCGATCAAAACTGTTTTGGTTCGGAAGGTGAACTCTACTTATTCGGTACTGTACTTAGTCACTTTTTTGCTCTTTATGCCAGTATCAATTCGTTTCATGAGTTGATCGTTATTAATGCGACTAACCAAGAGAAGTATACATGGGGAACACAGACAGGAATGCAGCCGTTGATCTAGAGATTACTGCGTTGCAGGAATCGCAGGTTGGCTTACCCAATGACGTTCGAACTTACAATTTTTACCAATTGGTTGAATTGTTGCAAAAGCTGAATGCACTGAATCCAGAATCTGAAGATTGGGAGCGTGCGTGTCAGTTGGTGTTTAGTGCTAACCCAAGCTTAGGTTTCGCTCCTGCGGATGTGACTGATCTGCGTGAATTAGATGATGAACGATTGGTTTTGCAAACCAACTTCTTTGGTTTGACTGGTGCGCAATCACCACTGCCTGGGTTTATTTTGCAGCAACTGGCGGAAGAAGATCCCGGTGGATTTAAGCGCCCATTTTTAGATTTTTTTAATAACCGCTTAATTAATTTGGTGTACCGCGTGTGGCGTAAATATCGTTATTACGTGCGGTTTCAAGCCGGAGCTCAAGATCAGTTTTCTTCCCAACTGTTTTCTCTGGTTGGGTTAGGTGATGCCGACCTGCGTGGTGAGACGCCAATCAACTGGTGCAAAATGTTGGCCTATGCTGGCACCTTGGCAGGAAGGAGTCGTTCCCCACAAGTGGTATCGGGGATTATTGCTCACTGTTTTGACTTACAAGATGTCAGTATTCGCCAATGGGTAAGACGAAAAGTACAGATAGAACCTCATCAGCAATGTTGTTTGGGTAAACAAAATGGTGAGCTAGGTATCAACAGCATGCTTGGCTCATCAGTCATCGATTGTAATGGTAAGTTTGTTATTTGTATCAAAAACTTAACTCGTGAGCGATTTGTAGATTTTCTGCCGTCAGGTAAGGAATACCAACCATTATGCAAATTGGTGGAATTCATCCTTCGTGAGCAAATGGCGTATGACCTTGAACTGACTATGCATGAAAGCGAAGCGCCAACTATGAGCTTGTCTCGTGACAGCGGTGTAGCCTTAGGTTGGTCCTCATTTTTAGGCCAAAATTTAGCCGATAAAAACGTTCTTATACAGGTAAGGCAGTAAGTTATGCAGCAAAAACGCACTCTTTCACTGATCGTAACTAACGTTCAACACCTTGAATCGGGTTTAGCGGCGCAGTGTATTTTTAACCAACAAGGTGGCGTAATCGGTACTGCTAATGATGCCCATTGGCGCCTCCGAGATTCAGCCGGACATATCCATAACCGTCATTGTGAAATTCGTATTGTTGATGGTGCATTCTGCATCCAAGACTTGTGTGGTCACACGTATGTCAACGGTTCGCATATGCCTTTAGGTCAAGGTGAATTAGCCAAACTTAGCCATAAAGATGAAGTGACGTTGGGTCCCTACCAAATTCGAGTGGTGGTTGGCAATGTAGGAGAAGATGACCTTTTGGCTCATGGCTCACTCGATCAACTTTTTGAGCAACAGAGCATCGATTTGCTCAAAGACGCATCATCGGATGAATTGGACACTGAAGAGAGTAATCCTGAGCAAAACTCAGCAGACCCGATCACGGCTTTGGACGAGTTGTTCAACGACATAAAACAAGAAGAGTCGTTGCTAGAAGAAGCCGAGAAAATTGAACCTCAGCATGGTTCATCGTTATTAACGGAAAATGATAGCGGACCAACGCCGTTGCAATTCACACCGCAAGCAGACAGTGAGTATGAAATGACGTCATCGATTCGTTTAAAGAAAATTCTAGGGCTCGGTAAACGTCCAACCCAACCTGAATTAACGGCGGGGGTTGATCGTACGTCAACGATTCAGGCCGTTCACACAAAACAACACGACTTTAATGATAGCAATAACAACGTACCAGAGGGCTTAGCGATGGACGATAAGGTATTAGATCTTTTAGAAGAAGAAGTAGCGAAAAGCTACCAACCACATACTGACGTACAGCGCAGTACTTCAGAGAATGCTTCACACCTGCTTACTGGCCCAATGCTCAATGGGCTCGGGGTTGAGGTTGGCGATAACCATGACATGGCAAAAATGCATATGCTGTCTGAAGAACTAGGCCAGTCGTTGCAAGCGTGTGTGCAGGGGCTATTAGAGCTGCATCAGCAAGTTCGTGAAGGACGTTTTGGAATGATGAATCGTAACTTACAACCGATAGAAGATAACCCATTAAGGCTCGGGCTGTCGTACGAAGAAACCATCCGAACCTTATATGACGCCGATAAAAGCTTAGTGCATTTGTCGGCTCCGGCTGCCATTTCTGAAAGCCTTAAAAATGTTCGCGACCATAATGAGGCCATGCAGCATGCTACCACGGAAGCACTGAATCAGATATTAAACGCTTTTTCTCCACAGGTATTGTTGCGCCGTTTCCACCATTATAAACGCAACAGCGATCAGCAAAATCAGTCATCTGAGTCATGGGCGTGGCAGATGTATTGCAATTACTATCAAGAGCTAACTTCTAATCGCCAGAAAGGTTTCGAGAAGTTGTTTTGGGAAATTTTCGAGCAGTCATACGACAAGAAAATTCGTGAAAAACAACTGGAGCTATAACGGTGAACAAGCGTTCTTTTGTCTTGGTGACGTTGCTTACGCTTTTAACCGCGTGCAGCTCATCAGAAAAGTATGAGCCAGCTAAAGCGCCGACCAAAGTGACCTTCAGTCTTGTCAGTGACGAAGGCACTAACCCCAATATTTGGGGTGAGGCGTCGCCAATAGAAGTTCAGGTGTTTGAACTTGAAGATGATTCGATGTTTATGTCGGCGGATTACGATCAAGTAAAAGCTGACTACAAAAAAGCGTTACGAAGTAATTTTATCGCCAATTATGACTATGTCTTAACACCGGGTCAGTTCAAATTCGTTAACGCATTTGAGGTTAAAGAAGGCACAAACTACATAGGTGTTATGGCGCATTTTGCTGAACCTGAGCTGAGTGAATGGAAAAAAGCGGTGAAGGTGATTAATACTGGTCGGGAATATCACCTTTTGATGTATTTCAAAGACTACAACGTAAAATTGGAAAGGGTGGAATAACAAGATGTTTGCACGTAACCGTGTCATTTGGAATGAAGGTCTATTCATTAAACCCCAGCATTTCCAGCAACAACAACGCTATTTTGAATATCATATCGATGAGCGAGTATCGTCAGTCAGCCGTTATTTATATGGTGTATCGGAACTGTCATTAAACCCTGAATATTTGGCTTTTGGTCGCATTGCTATCGAAAGAGCGGTGGGCATCATGCCAGATGGCACCGTTTTTCGTATTCCTCAAGAAGATGTGTTACCCGATGCACTAGAGATTGAAGATGCCTCACTTGCTAATCAGTTAATTTATTTAGCGATCCCGCTACGTAGTGAATCTCTGATGGAGATCAACTGGCCAGAAGAAAGAGGAACTGGGCGATATAAAAGTAATCGTTTAGAAGTGCGTGATGTCCATACCGTGCGTGGTGATACCACCACACTGGATGTATCACCGGTACGCATGCAGTTAATGTTAGAAAGGGAAGACCGTAGTTCTTACGCTTCAATCGCGATCGCGCGTATTTTAGAAAAGCGTCCAGATGGCGGCGTGGTACTTGACCCGGACTTTATCCCTTGCCATTTGAATGTCGCCAGTAATGCAGCGCTGCATCGATTTATTAATGAAATTTCTGGGTTAATGCGTGAGCGAGCAAAAAATATTGCGCAGCGTATCAGCTCTCCTTCACAAGGTGGTGTTGCTGATGTTTCGGACTTTATGCTGTTGCAAGCGCTCAATCGTCTACAGCCACAAATGCAACACTTGGCTGAACTTCGTAGCCTGCACCCAGAGCGATTATTTGAATGCTTGTCGTGTGTCTGTGGAGAGTTAGCAACGTTCACCGATGAAAGTCGTTTGCCACCGACCATTCCAAGTTACAACCATGAAATGCCAAGCAACTCTTTTTGGCCGTTAATTCGCAACTTAAGACAAAGTCTCAGCATTGTACTAGAACCGAGAGCGGTCTCTATCCAGTTAGACAAGCGTAAGTACGGCCTGATGGTTGCGCCTATTCATGATCCTCAATTAGTAGAGAGTGCAGAATTCATTATTGCTGTCAAAGCTCGCATGCCATTGGATGAACTGCGTCGTTTATTCACTCAGCAAACGAAAGTGTCGTCAGTTGAGAAAATTCGTGAATTAATTTCCCTGCAATTGCCAGGTATTCCAATTACACCATTACCAGTAGCACCGAGACAACTGCCATATCACGCGGGTTACACCTATTACCAATTAGATAAAACTAGCGCAGCTTGGTCAATGCTTGGTCACTCAAGCGGTTTTGCTTTCCATGTGGCTGGTGCATTTGAAGATCTTGACCTGCAATTCTGGGCGATTAGGAGCTGATGATGGATAACGACAAGAAAAATACGCAGTACAGCAACTTGCTTTTTGACAGCGTTGAACAAATGAACCACGACCAAGATTATTGGTTTCAACTACGTGGTGATAACCCCAATACCTTGATTGATGCGGCAACACCATTGTTTGGTTTGTCTTTACGTGTCAGAAGCTTATCTGAGTGCGACAACATTGAACAAATTTACAAACAGACCGTGGAAGAGATCAAAGCGATTGAAATAGAGCTCACTGAGCAAGGTTTTGAACATGCGATTTTAATGGCCTACCGCTACATTTTGTGCGCGTTTTTGGACGAAGCGGTGATGGGAACTGACTGGGGCTCTTCTAGTGTTTGGGCTGAACACTCAATGTTGTCGCGCTTCCATAATGAAACCTGGGGCGGCGAGAAAGTCTTCACTATTTTAAGCCGACTAGAAGGTGAACCTAAACGTTATCGTTCGTTATTGGAGTTTATCTATCAGTGTTTGGTACTCGGTTTTGAAGGCAAATATCGAGTGATGGAAAACGGCCACCACGAGCGTGAAAAGGTGATCGCTCGTTTGCATGACGCACTGAGCGCGTTAGATGAAAGTGAACCCCAAGAGCTGACTTGTGCTACTGAGCATGTCGTGAAATCAAAATATAAATTAAGCCGACAGTTGCCTGTTTGGTCTGTCTTACTCGGCTTTGTCGCCATATGGGTCAGTGTATTTTTAGGGTATTCCTATTTATTACACAGCCAATCGAGCGACGTATTAAACCAGTTAAACCAAATACTCTAATTATAAAAGGCTAGGTGATTGTAGTGATCCGTATTGAATTACCCACATTAATTTCAAAACTCAATGAGCAGAGTAAGCTAGCCCTAGAGCAAGCCGCATCATTATGTATTGAACGTCAACACCCTGAAGTAACTTACGAACACTTCTTAGATGTATTACTTGAAAACCCACTTTCTGATGTTCGCATTATTGCCAAGCAAGCCAGCGTAGAAGTCGATGCAATTAAACAGGCGATCAGTGCAAGCTACGCCCGCGAGCAAGTGTTGGATACTTATCCTGCATTTTCGCCTTTATTAGTCGAGTTGCTGCAAGAAGCATGGTTACTTTCCACCACGGAATTGAATCAGCCCCATTTGCGCTCTGGTGCCGTATTGCTAGCGGCGCTGACCCGTGCTGACCGCTATCTGCCATTAAACTTGATCCGCCTATTTGAGCACATCAATAAAGAGAGCCTCAAAAAAGGTTTTGATTCTTTATTACAAGACTCTTCTGAGACGGTGGTTGAAAAACAGAAAACCAGCAGTGCACAACCGACTGCGGCATTAGATGCAGTCTCCTCTCCACTGCATAAATATTGTACTAATGTGACAGCTCAAGCCCGTAATGGTGAGCTTGATCCGGTATTGTGTCGTGAAAACGAGCTGAATTTGATGATTGACATCTTATGTCGTCGTCGTAAAAACAACCCGATCGTCGTCGGCGATGCTGGTGTCGGTAAAAGTGCGATGATTGAAGGGCTTGCCTTACGAGTCGTTGCTGGCAATGTGCCTACTCAGCTAGAAAATGTTGAGTTGCACTCGCTTGATCTAGGCTTACTACAAGCGGGTGCTTCGGTGAAAGGTGAATTTGAAAAACGCCTTAAAGGCGTTATTGACGCCATCAAAACTTCACCGAAACCGATCATCTTATTCATAGATGAAGCGCATACCCTGATTGGCTCTGGTAACCAAGAAGGTGGAAGTGATGCGGCAAACCTACTCAAACCTGCTTTAGCCCGTGGTGAGTTAAGTACCGTCGCGGCGACCACATGGAAAGAATACAAAAAATATTTTGAGAAAGACCCCGCGTTAACTCGTCGTTTCCAACTGGTTAAGTTGGAAGAGCCAAGCATTGAGCAAGCCGTGGATATTCTACGTGGTTTGAATCGTGTCTATGAAAAAGCGCATAACGTACTCATTACTGACGATGCATTAAAAGCCGCCGCAGAGCTTTCAGCGCGTTATATATCTGGTCGTCAACTGCCAGATAAAGCGATTGATGTCCTTGATACCGCCTGTGCACGTATCGCGATTAATATCACCACACCACCTAAACGTTTAGCACAGTTAGAGACAGCCTGTCATCAACGCCAGCTTGAAATCGACATGTTGCAGCGCGCACGTTATTTAGGTCAAGTGGTTGATACTCAGCGCTTAGATGAATTATGCAGCCAAGAAATCGCTGACGAAGCGGAAAAAGAAGCATTGACTCAAAGTTGGCAAGCACAAAAAACCATCATTGAAACGATCATTAATCTGCGCGATCAGCTATTAGATGAAGTGCATGCTGACGAAGAGGATAAGCAACAAAACCGCGACAAACTGTTTGCTCAGCTTCAAGAGCAATACCAAACACTAGAGAATATACCACATGCTGAACGTTTAATGCACCCACAGGTTGACTCGCAACAAATCGCTGAAGTGATTGCTGATTGGACGGGTGTTCCTGTTGATCAAATGAACAGTGATGAACTGCATAAAATTACCCACTTAACCTCTATTTTAGGCGAAGCCATCAAAGGTCAAGATACAGCGATAGAGCGTGTACACCGTCATTTATTGACCGCGAGAGCTGATTTACGTCGTCCAGGGCGTCCGAAAGGTGCATTTTTGCTTGTAGGACCAAGTGGTGTAGGTAAGACCGAAACCGTTGTACAACTGGCGCAACAACTCTATGGCGGTAAACAGTTCCTAACCACCATCAACATGTCCGAGTATCAAGAAAAGCACACAGTTTCTCGTTTAATTGGCTCACCTCCGGGCTATGTGGGTTACGGTGAAGGCGGAATTTTAACTGAAGCCATTCGCAAAATGCCTTACTCAGTGGTTCTGCTTGATGAAGTAGAAAAAGCGCACCCAGAAGTATTGAATATTTTCTATCAGGCGTTTGATAAAGGTGAGCTTGCTGATGGCGAAGGCCGTGTGATCGATTGTCAAAATATCGTTTTTTTCCTGACTTCTAACCTAGGCTATCAGACGATTGTTGACTACGCACAACAACCACAATTGTTAGATGAGCAGCTTTACCCTGAACTGGCGGCCTTCTTCAAACCGGCCTTATTAGCTCGTATGGAGATCATTCCATATCTACCACTGAATAAAGAAGTGTTAGAGCAGATTGTACGTGGAAAACTCACTCGTCTCGAACAACTATTCAAGCAGCGCTACTGCGCTGAAGTGGTGATAGAAGACAGCCTAATCGAAGAGATTTTAAACCGTGCCACGCGCTCTGAAAATGGAGCTCGCATGCTAGAAGCTATCATTGAAGGTCAACTGTTGCCGCCAATTTCTCTCGCGTTATTAAACAAACTTGCAGAAAAGCAGCCTGTAAATCGTATTCATCTAGCGGCTGAAAATAGTGAGTTTATTGGAGAGGTTGAGTGATCATGGGCCACTGGTTAGCTTATGCGACCGAGCTTGTGGTCGCCAGAAAACCTAGTCAATTAGCGGCTATGTTTGTGGAGACGATGTGCCGAGAGCTCAAGTTAGATACCTGTCTATTATTAGTGCCAAGCTCGGATGGACGTTCATTAGTCACACACACTCAAGAACCGCAAACCGATCAGCAGAATTTGCAGTGGTCTGTGACGGATTTTGACTGTCCGCTTGCTCATGTTTTGCAATCGGCCAAACCGATGCAATTGACCTCAGATGAGTTGGTTTTTTGGCAATCGAATCGTGCTTTTAGCCAGTTGACCAATCAGGTTGGTATGTTCGATAGCGTGTTGATACACCCCCTGCCGATTGGTGACAAACAAGTACAATCTATACTGTTATTGATTGGTGAAAGTTGCAGTTTAGAAATGGTGTTTAAACAACCTGAATTCACTAAATATGTGAATGTGTTTACACATCAATGGTCACTGCTTAATGACATGATCCGTGAAGAGCAGAGTCGCCAAGATTTGTCTCAATCGTTGGTTGATGCGCAGCGCGATAGTGCTCGTCGTGCATTAATGGCTAATTTGTCCAATCAATTGATTGGCAACAGCTTAGAAATGCAAAAGTTGCGTGAGCAAATAGTCAGCGCCGCCTCTTCGCATCTGTCCGTTATGGTTCAAGGCGAAACGGGCACGGGCAAAGAACTTGCAGCGCAAGCGGTTCATCAACTTTCATCCAGAAAACAAGCACCTTTTGTCGCGATTAACTGTGCGGCCATTCCAGAGAGTTTGTTGGAAAGTGAGCTGTTTGGTTATAACAAAGGTGCGTTTTCTGGTGCTGATACTGACAAGCAAGGGCTAATCGCACAAGCTGATGGTGGCACGTTGTTTCTCGATGAAATTGGTGATATGCCACTGAGTTTACAAGCCAAATTATTGCGTGTTCTTGAATCTCGAACCTTTCGACCAATCGGTGGTAAGAAAGAGCTATCGTCAGATTTTCGCTTGGTTTCGGCAACACACGTCAACTTGTTCGAACAGGTTCGCACCAAAGCATTTCGTCAGGATCTCTATTACCGATTATTCCAGTATCCGATAACGTTGCCGCGCTTAGCCTCGCGATTGGAAGATATTGAGCAATTGAGTCAGCACTTTGTACACTGTTTTAATCAGCAACATGCAACAAACATTCGTGGTTTGCATTATAAAGCGATCGATTGTCTGAAACGTTATGATTTTCCTGGCAATGTGCGCGAACTTAAACACCTCATAGAATTTGGTTGTGCTCAAACACAAGACGGAACTCAAGTAGAAGAACACTGTTTTGTGCATCGTTTAGTAAGTATGCAAATGCAGTCAGCCTCAGCAGTTGAACAGTACATTCAAGCGGAAGTCACGCCGCAAGAAACGACCAATTTCGCAGTAATTGATGACTTAAAACAAGCCATCAGTGAATTTGAGTCACGGATTATTCGTGAACGCTTGCAACACTTTTCTGGTGACCGAGCAAAAGCGGCCGAAAGTTTAGGCATTCCCAAGCGGACATTAGCTTACAAATGCCAGAAACTGGAGATAAAAACACCATGAAAACAATGATGTTGACCTTATCTACCATCGCTTTAGGTTTATGCTCTTCAATGGTTAACGCTTCGACAGAAGTATTAGATCAAGCTCAGCAATGTACAACCATCACCTCTCGTTTAGATAGGTTAAGCTGCTTTGACCACGTTTTTAAAACCCCATCTAGCATGTTGGTTTCCAGTGCCCCCGAGCACTCTGCCCCACTGTCTTGGCATCGTGCTTTTGATAGCCTCAGTCAGTATCAAGAAGGGGCAAATAGCCACTTAACTATTGAAGGCGATGAAACGAATGGGAATGCTTGGATAACCTTAGCTGCACTAAACGGCAATACGGGTTTTACGGAAAATGCGAAACCCATACTGATGATGAGTTGTATTGATAATTTGAGCCGAGTGGAACTTGCGTTTCCTGATGCTGTGGTTGATCCACGCATTAAAGTGGCGGTGGCTCACACACCTGCTCAATCGTGGCGTAGTGATGATTTGGGCTTGTTGTTTTCATCGGGGCGGGGCATGCCTGCTATTGACATGATGAAAGCCATGGCGCGCGAAAATCGTTTGGTGTTGCGTTCCAATTCAGCATTGGTGGACGGGTTGCAATTTGATACCAGCCAACTTTCTCAATCATTGACAGCGCTAAAACAGCGCTGTGGCTGGTAAGGAGTCAATATGGAATTGATCGATTATCGACGCTGTATTACTCAGCCAATAGAGCGCGGCAACCCCGTTGGCGAGCGATTAATTGACGACCCGCTTTTTGATTTTGTTGAAGACCAAATGATGAAGGTGGGCTCGCTGGCTCATAGCAGTGTGCAATGGGATGAAGTCGAGCACAGCACGCTTAAGCTACTCAGTGAGAAAAGTAAGGATTTAAAACTCTTAATCTATCTCTTGCAGTGTTTGCATAACCAAGTCACGCCACAACGTTTTACCACTTCGTTATTGGTACTCGGTGACTTCATGTCTCTGTACTGGGAGGACTGTTTTCCAGCCCCGGGGAAAAGAGGCGGTTTACCGCGTCGTAAATTCTTCAGCCAAATTGTGCAACGATTGGCTCTGGTTATCGACAAAATAGACTTTGCCCAGTTCGACTTGCAAGACCGTGATGACCTTAATTCAGCTATTGATGCTTGGCAAAAATCAGTCACTAGCGTTGGCTTAATGTCTGATAGCGTCGAAACGTTAGTCACTAAGATCAATAGTGAACTTAGACGCGCCTCAGAGCGTGAACAAGTCAACAAAAGCGCCGAACAAACACCGCTCGTTGAGCGTAAGACGAGCCCGGCAAGTTCAAGCTCAATTTCGGTGGATAGTTCAAGTGATAAGGCCGCTAAGCAGACGTTGCTTAAGGTCTCGGAGTTTCTCTCAGAGCAAGAGTTTGGCTTAACCCTTGCGATTCGAGTTAGACGTTATGCAGTTTGGTCGAGTATTACTTCTCCTCCTGAACATGATGCAAGTGGTGAAACACTGCTGCGGGCCATGTCACAGGAAAGAGTGAAAGAGTATCAAGACCAAATGCGTAGCCCTGATTTAGCGTTATGGCGCAAGGTTGAGCAAAGCTTAACCATGGCACCTTATTGGTTTGAAGGTCAGATGATGAGCTACCACATCGCGCAAAGCTTAGGAAAAACGCTGTGGTGTGAAGCGATTCTTAGTGAAAGTCAGCAATTTCTTGAGCGTTTGCCTTCATTAATTGATCTCAAATTTAAAGGTGGAGAGCCGTTTATCAGTAATGCGGTGAAAGAGTGGCTGGTGAGTAGCCACAATAGCTCTTCACAAGGTCAAGTAACAGGTGATTGGCAAGAAAAGCGCAAAGAAGCGTTCACCTTGGCAAAAGAAGGGGGCATTGCGGTCGCCCTTTCGATGTTAAACGATGGTTTGGTTGGTGCCAGTGAACCGCGAGACAAGTTTTATTGGCGGTTACTGTCAGCCGATTTATTGAATGCCAATAATTTAGATGCGATGGCGAAAGAACAGTACCAAACATTGCATGCTCAAGCGACGACCATGAGCGTGACTGATTGGGAACCCTCATTAGTTGATCAATTAGAACAATACACAACGTCAGAGTAAACGAAGGACACGAACCCATGTGGAAATTTATTGTTGGGATAGCGAAAAAATTAAAGCCTGGCATGGCGGCAGCGATGCCTATTTTGCTATTTAGCACATTTATTTTATTGAATGTAGCTATCTGGTGGGCTGGCCCTTGGTTAGAGATAGCAAATAACAAACCATTAGATTCAATTACTGAGCGCGCGGTTGCGAGCAGTTTGTTTACATTGGGTAGTTTGGCAGTTTGGGGTATTTGGCAGTGGCGTAAGCTACAAGGTTTTAAAGCGGAGCAAAAACGAGAAGAACAGTTACGCCAAGACCCGATACAAGCTTATGAAGAGCGTCAAGAGGTTGAGCTGAACCAAGTGATGGTCAGCATGAAAGAGAACCTCAACAAGCGCGACTACCTGTATGCACTGCCATGGTACTTGGTGCTTGGTTTAGAAAACGCCGGTAAAACCAGTTTGATCAACCGCTCGGGACAAAACTTTGTCTTTTCTTCAGTCATGCGAGCTTCAGGACAAAAAAGTGAAAACCCTTATTCGTTTGATTGGTGGATCGGTGATGAATCGGTATTGATTGACCCGGATGGGGAACTACTCACCCAGGGTAACCGCAGCAGCGATAATGATGGCGCGATGGAGCGTCGTTTGTGGTTGCATTTTATTAACTGGTTAGAAAGAACGCGCAGCCGTCGACCACTAAACGGTATTGTATTGGCACTGGATGTGTCTCACTTAGCCACCGCAACAGCAACTGAACGCAAAGCTTACGCTAACTTGCTGCGAGCTCGCTTGCGCGAATTGATGGAAACACTGTCTACTCGTCTGCCTGTCTATATTGCGCTGACCAAACTTGATTTGCTCAATGGCTTTGAACCATTTTTCAAACACTACACGCGCAGTCAGCGTGAAGAAGTGCTTGGCTTTACCTTCTCTCTTGATTCAATTGATGATTTAGACAATTGGCTGAATGAATTTTCGGTAGATTATAGCCAATTTGTGGAGCGCATTAACGCCGTGTTACCTCACGCTGTTTCGGTACCTATGGATCTGGAAGAGCGTAATGCAATCTATAGCTTTACTCGTCAAATTTCGGGTTTGAAAGAGATTTTGCTGCAATTTTTTAATGACGCATTGGCAAGTGATCAATTTTCTACATCAGCTTTAGTGCGTGGAGCTTACTTTACCTCGGTTTATCAGCAAGGTGTTCCAACTAACGCTTTTGATGATGCAGCTTCGCGCCGCTATGGCCTAGACCATGCAATTAACAAAGCGCAGCAAGCCAAAAATTCAACCGTTTATTTCACGCAGAAGTTATTCAATAACGTCATTTACCCAGAAGCCGGTTTGGCATCTGATAATTTCCGTGTAGCAAAACAAAAGCGACGATTAATCGGGCTGTCTGTTGTGGCCGGCTCTATTGCCACCGTTTTGTTGGTGGGGACTTGGCACCGTTACTACTTAGCCAACGTAAAGCATTCAGACGCGGTGTTAACTAAGGTCAATGAGTACAAACATGAGTTTCCATCCAATATCTATCTTGCTTCTCAACAAGATGTATTAGAACCACTAAATAAGATACGTGAAGCGACACTTGAATTTGGCTTCTTCCGTGAAAAACCACAATACATTTCTGACTTTGGGTTGTATCAAGGGCACACGATTGGTCCTATGGTGGAAGCCACATATCTGAACTTATTGGAAAGTCGCTTCTTACCTCTGTTGATGGCGGATGTGGTGGTACAGCTTAACCAAGCGAAAACGGATGAGGAAAAACTGGCTGTATTGCGTGTTTATCGAATGATGGTTGACAAAAGTGGACGTTATAAAGATTACGTTCTCGATTATTTTTCCAAGTACTGGCAGCGTGAGTTCGCCGGTCAGCGTTTGATTCAAGAAGAGTTACTCGGCCACTTAGATTACGCCATGCTGCATACCGACTTAGCCAGTGAGCGAGCAAATGGTGATCTCAATGCTGAGCAAGTGATGAAACCCTATGATCAAGTGGTGGCCAACGTTCAAATGCAATTAGGCTCGATGCCCAATGATCAACGTGTATACCGTAACTTAAAGTTGAATGCGCAAACGGTGCTTGGTCCCTCCATCAATTTACGTAACCTTGTCGGCCCGGTATTTGATGTGGTGTTTGAGGAAAGGGTTGTCAACAGTAGTGCATTGTATGTTCCACAGATGCTGACGCATAAAGGCTTTGAAGACTACTTCATGCCACAGTCGGAGTCAGTATCAGAACTTGCGCTTATCGATAGTTGGGTATTAGGTCAGTCGAAGTCTGCACAATTTAGTGAAGCAGATAAGCAGTCTTTGCGTGACAAAATTCGCAATTTGTACGTAGCGGATTACACCAATACTTGGCGTGCTGCATTAAATGAAATTAACGTAAAGTATTTCAGTGATATTAATGATGCGGTGTCGGTATTAGAAAACTTCACCGGTAATATTGAGCCAATGCAGCGCCTATTACGCACACTTGAAAGTAATACTCAAATGTATGCGGGTGTGCCAAAAGACGAAGCGGCGCAAAAAGAGTTGCTAAAGAACCCAAAATATAAAGTGGCTTCTTTGATTGATGCTCCTTTTGCTGAGCTTAACGCGATGCTAACGCCAGTGGGTGACAAGCCTGCTTACATCAATGAGGTTTTACTTGCAGTGGAGGATTTGCAAAACTACCTCAAGTCTATTCAAGACGCTCCTGATGTTGGTATGGCGGCTCTTGATGCAACAAAAGCACGCGTGAAGTTAGTCAATGCCGACCCAATTTATACACTAAAGCGTATTGCCTCAGGGCTGCCTAAACCGCTAGATACCATGGTTGCTAAATTGGCCGATGAAAGTTGGTATGTCGTCAAACAAGAGGCGATTAAACACCTCGAAGTGCGTTGGCATGATGACGTTTATAAGACATTCAAAGAGAAGCTAGCTGGCCGTTATCCGTTCAATGCTTCATCAAATAAAGACAGTTCATTGTCGGATTTTGAAGCCTTCTTTGCTCCGAATGGTACGTTGGATAACTTTTATAACAACCAACTAAAAATGTTTGTGGAAGAGAATATTACGGTGAACGACGACGATAAAGCGCAGTCGATTATTCGTAAAGATGTACTTGATCAGCTCAAACAAGCGAAAAAAATCCAGCAAGCATTCTTTAACCGCAAAGGTATTTTGGATGTAAGTTTCTCTGTTGAGCCATTACGCCTAAGTGGGAACAAGCGTCGCAGTGTTTTGAATGTAGATGGTCAATACCTTGCCTATAGCCATGGACCTCGAGATAGCGTTGAACTTATTTGGCCAAATACGTTGCGTGATTCCGCGATATCTAAAGTGACGCTGGTACCCACCAAAAATAACATGTCGCCGCGAAGCATTAATATTCAAGGACCATGGGCATTTTTCCGCTTACTGGAACAAGGTGATGTTGTGGGCGCAAGTGAGACATCGGTGGACTTTAAATTTGCAGTTGATGGTGGTGAGATGATCTACCGACTCAACTCAGAAGCAGATGTTAACCCCTTTACTGAACGGTTATTTAAGTCTTTCAAACTATCTAAAACCCTTTACTAACAATAATGAGGGGCGATTGGTCATCGCTCCTCACATAATTTAGGACGCAGTAGCTATGTCCAATACGATATTTATCGACCACGCTCGTTTTCACCTAATAGAAGATTCAGCTGCGATTCGTAACCTTGATACCTATCAAAGGGTCAAAGATGAGATCAATCGTCGTCATAATCCGTTATCGGGTGGTTCTGATTGGGCTGTGGTTAAAGAGGCTTGTGAAACATTGGCAAAAGGTCCAGGTATTGACCTTTTGTTATGTGGTTACTACACCGTTGCTTGTTTAAAAATGCAGGGGTTAGTTGGTTATGCCAATGGGTTAGAGCTGTTATGCGCTTGTTTAAGTAATTTGCATCAACCTGATGTGAAAGCAGCCAAAATGCGTAAAGAGGTTTTAGATTGGGTTAACGCTCGAGTTGTGAGGGAGTTGAAAGATCTTCGCCCTAACTATGAATCGTTAAGAGATCTTTATCGTTGTGAGCGGTTTTGCGAACGATTGAATACCATTTTGGAGTCTCAGCAACCGGATTGTTTAGTTGACTTTGAAGGGGTAGGTTTTGCGATTTTTGAGCATATCGATCGCTTAGAAACTCAGTATCACTCATTACTCAAACGCCATAACCAAGTCGATAAAGCGCAAGCGAAACGTAACCAAAAGCGTGCTCGTATTACGCATGTGATGACTTTTGTTGCCGGCATCTTGGTTGTGGCGGTCGTCTATGTTTCAGTTATGTATTTACCGTTTTTCCATTCGATGCCTTATGCGACATCACAAGCGCGCCCTGCACTGGGTAGCACAGATCAGGTGAGGGCTTTTCAACAGCAGCATTCTGCTGAAAAAATCAGTAAGTTATCGAAAGATATTGTCCCGCTGTATCGAAGTGCGATCGAGCAGAATATGGCGATCTCTTTTGAATCCGCGCGAGTTGAAGCTCAGCAAGTACTGAATGCTTTGCTACTACTGTACCCACAATCTACCGCGGTGCTAGAGGTTGAGCAAACCCTATTAAGTTCGAAACAACAGGCTATACAGCAGACAGAGAGCATTATTGAACGCTTCAGTGAAACTCGAACAAAAATGGCTAACATTGCACTGCTTGCGCAAAAAGGAAGGTTGTCTGAATTGCAACGGCAAACTAAATCACTAGAGGATTTTGCGATAAGTTTGTCGCCGATTTACGGTCGTGCTGCTTACGTTGAAGAGTTAGTGGAAAAAGGTGATATCACTCAAGCGAATCAGGAATTCACTATTTTGAAAGAGAGACTCAATAACTTGAGTTGGAAAATAGCCGAGTTGGATCTGCAATTTGAACGTTTGGCAAGTGAGAGTGAAGTGGCTCAATAGCGTGTGGGGTTAAGCAAAAAATGGTGAGTTTGAAGCAGTTTTTTGCTTAACGTAGGCAGTATGTTGCTTTAAAAACTCACCAAAAATATAACCACATGAATAATAAGATAAAATAGATGGCACTGCATTTGCTATAGACATTCTATTTGTAATAAAAATGAGTGGAAAGGAAAACAGAATGGCGACGTTAAGTTTTAGGCTCAAAGTGGATGGGTTGGCAGACGACACCTTAATGGTGCGTGAATATCAAGGGGTCGAATCGTTGTCGGATAAGCCCTTAGATAACGGTCAAACCTGTTACGGTTTTCGCTACGAGATAAAACTGGCGAGTCGTCAATCAACCCTCAAAGCTGTGCAGCTGGTGGATAAACCGGCGCAGTTAGAGATGCT
>NZ_SJFM01000049.1:0-18514 GCF_029478545.1 Vibrio sp. 1180_3 | reverse complement strand
TAACCATCAAGGACTGAATAACCTCACTCCTGATGAGGCCTACTTCGGTAGGCAAAGATACGCAGCATGAGCTGGGTCAATCACTTAAGAAATGAGCTTATGTGTCCAACCATCGGGGTCCACTTCTCCTTTCTGTCTCATTACATATCACCCTAAAATGATATGCGGGATAAATCGGCTAGAATCTTTAGTTATTTTCCCTTCATCTTCTCGAATTCCAATTCCTGCCGCACAGTACCATTCACTAACCAACTACCGATCAATACATGGTTTTCGCCAAATGTTGGCAATGGTGTGTAAGCCTGTACAATTTTCCCTTCGCTACCATAAGGCTTTGTTGCAGCGCTCAAATAAGCATCAATTAGGTGTTTTTATTTAATTTTCATATCATGTTCAATTCGTATCTACTTTATTGATATTTAACAAATGCCTTACAAAGCCAATCTAACTAAGTGTCATCATTTTAAGAAGCACACTTACCGACAAAGTAATTATTCAGATTATAACAATGCCCTTAAAAATAGAGGTCGGATAGACGTATGGATATCTGATGATGTTCTTGCCTGCTGGCAAGATGACGAACGCATTTATGATGGCTCTGGCTCCTCAGCTAAATACCCGAATAGCACAATTGAAGCTTGCCACTATTTAAGAATGGTATTCAAACTTCCATTGCGTCAAACGCAAGGTTTTATCGAAAATATCCTTGAAATATTAGGATTACATACTTACCAATGTCCAAATTACACTGTGCTCTCAAAGCGACTTAATCAACTTTGCTTTACCACACCAAAGTTCAAAAAAGATGAGCGTATTGATGATGATATTGTCGCTATCGCCATTTATTCTACAGGGCTAAAGCGATTCGGTAAGGATGAGTGGCACCAAGAAAAACATAAGGTTAACGCCAAACGAAGTTGGCGAAAAGCGCATTTAGGCGTTAACGGAAATCACCTAATTCAAGGGGCAGTATTAACACACAAAGATGTAATGGATGACCAGGTTGTTGATGCGATTTGCGCCCAAATCACAGACTCAGTAGAGCATATAACGGCAGATAAAATGTATGACACTGATGCCGTATTTCAAACGTTAGACACTTATTTTCAAAATGCAGATATTGTTATTCCATCGAAAGACAATAGCTTTGCAGATGAGGTGCATCATCCTAAAAGGATGAGCAATCTTATTGCCTATTCTGCTTTGGGTGTAGCACGGTGGCAAAGACTCAAACATTATGGCCGAAGGAATATATCGGAAACAGCAATGCAACGTTATAAAAAAATAATTGGTCCTAAGTTACACAGTAGAAAGTTCAGCAATCAACAACAAGAAATGTTAATTGGATGTAGTATTTTAAATCGGTTTGTTCACCTTGGTATGCCCAATAGCTATCGAGTCGCCTAGTTGTATCAAAAGACAGGTTATTTTGAGTATTGCAACAAAGCCCTGCTTGTCGGGAGCGGTATATCTCTCTTTCAAGTAAGTCCTTAGCTCTTAGATAAGGCTTTTCAAAAAGAAGCTCAACCAATTCATGTGAGTAAACTTTTGAGGCACTGTCTTTAATATAGAGTGAGGTTTGTTTTTGCAGTTCAACAATGGCATTTACCTTGTCGATAGTCCATTCAGCCGTCACTTTAACGGCATCAAGCATAAAACAAATCCAAGACTCCCAATCCCCCTCCTCTGTGACTTTTAACAGCAATCGATAGTAATCTTCTTTGTTATGCACGATGTAACGGCTTAAATAAAGAATTGGTTGAGAAAGTAGGTCATTTTCAATCAGAAATAATATATTGAGTATTCGACCAGTTCTTCCATTACCATCTAAAAATGGATGAATAGCTTCAAATTGATAATGGTTCCGCTGAGATTCTCGGTACAAGATAATCTCTTTGCCATCATTAGAAATGAAGCCTTGCCGACACTTACTAAACAAAACTGGATATCGGATAAAGTGCTTCTTCCAACGCTTCAATACATATCTGATTTAGAGATGCTCGAAGGTTTTTTGAGTTATAACGAGGATCATCAAAGACAGCTTTAACGTATCGCTGCTTATCTTCACTTGAAGATAGCTTTACAGTGACCCTCAATAATTGACGCCAACTATGATCTCGACGAATATTGTTACGAGTATCATTACTGCTGAGTAGATTGAATCTACTCCCTGTCTTTTCGGTAAAGTAGATACCTTTGCTGAGAACTGCTCGCTCCCAAACATAATCTATTAAGAAGAGTCACTACCCATCAAATTAAATACAGCACTTGCCGAAAGTTTGTAACTTCTGAATTATTCAAGGTAGTTAATATCTTGAACATGAACCCATGAAAAATGATTGTTATTACGATAAAATTCCAATACACCTGAAAAATTCAACAAAAAGCCAATCTGACCATTGAAGTACGGATTTCTTTCGGCATGAATAATTTCTTCACGCCACTCCGCAGACTTAAGAAGCAAAAGACCCACCTCTCACCCCACTCTGAATGTATTTGGCACTTCAATGATCACACCTCCTTGCAATAGTAAGACTCTATCTGCAGATGCAATGGTTTCTGGGCGGTGAGCAATCATTAAAATTGGCAGACCAATATCTCTGAATGTTTGACAAACTAGTGATTCCGTGTGTATATCTAAGCTACTTGTTGCTTCATCTAGTATTAATAGTTCTGGCTTTTTATATAACGCACGCGCAATTAAAATTCTTTGTTTTTGTCCACCAGACAAGCTTGACCCCATCTCACCAACTAACGTGTGATATCCCATATTCAATCGTTCAATGTCATCATGTACACCTGCTTTTTGTGCACATTGAACTAACCATTCCTCATCTGACTTTGACCCAAAGAAAGTAATATTCTCGATAATTGAACCACTAAACAATTGATCCTCTTGCAATACTGA
The DNA here is from genome assembly GCF_029478545.1 of Vibrio sp. 1180_3. NCBI lineage: Bacteria > Pseudomonadati > Pseudomonadota > Gammaproteobacteria > Vibrionales > Vibrionaceae > Vibrio > Vibrio sp. 1180_3. The sequence continues at coordinate 15,606 of NZ_SJFM01000049.1, read as the reverse complement.
GCCGATACGCTGCCTCACCTCTTTCATTGAAAGAACTGAATTACCAAAGAATTTGATATGACCACCAGTAGGTTTGTAAATACCAAGCAATAATTTAGAAATTGTCGATTTGCCACATCCGGACGTACCAACCAAAGCAACTATCTCCCCTTGTTTGATTTTAAATGAAGCTTTATTCAATAGAAGAGGTTCATTTGTGCCATAAGAAAAAGATACGTTCGCAAAATCAATCAAATTATCACTAGCGAAAATGGATTTAGATTGAGTAGTTGTAATTGCATAATCATTGTCTGTTTCTTTCTGAGTAAGTACAATATCTGCTAATCTCTCGTTGTAAACGGAGAGAATTTTGTACTCAAAATATTTATCTATTAATGAACTGATGCTACCCGAAAAACGTCCTTGATATGACAGAAACGCAACGAGCATACCAATCGTAAATTGTTCGTTTAACACTAAATTTGCACCAAACCAAAGTACAGAAGCTGACACCAAACTGATAATTGTGGTGTTTATCGTGTTATAAATTATGGTCAGCTTGAATTCATGTAATTGTGCATTACGCCTATTGATATTTAAATTACGCCATGCAGATTCCCGCCAAGGTAGTGTTCCATTGACTCGAAGGCTTAATACTCCTCTTACTGTTTCTATGAAGTAACTTTCTTCTTTCGTATTTGCTTCCCAAGTGTTTTCTTCTGCTCTTTTGAACGATCCAAACCATGCAAAACGTAAGCACACATAAATAATTGCGGCAATAATAGTGATAACGGAAAGAGTTGGACTATACAGCAGCATTACCATTAGCGTACCGACTACTAAAACAAGGTCAAGTAAGGCTTGAATGATGCTAGTTGTTAACGTGTTTTGTATTACATTGATTGCTGAAAATTTAGCACTAATGCTACCGATATCTCGTTTCTCAAACCATTCAATAGGCAACCGGAACAGGTGATGAAAAACATTCGCAGTCCACTGCGTGTTGAAATTAACTGATAGTGTTACTGTTGCCCACTCTTTTGCTAAACCAATTAAAGTTTGTGTCGCTGTTATTAGAAGAATAGCAAGAATGATAAGCACGAGTAAATTTTCATCATAACCAACTAATACCTCGTCAATAACAATCTGATTAAGCATTGGAAGTAGTAAAGCGATGGCTTCAAGAACCAAAGCAAAAGCAAAAATTTTAATTAGTGAAGATTTTAAACCTATTGTATTACCGACTAGTTCAGACAGCTTTATTTTGGTTTTTTCATCTAATTTTTTAAAGTCGTGAGTTGGAGTTAATTCGAGTGCAATACCTGTAAAGTGCTTATTTACATCGGCAAGGCTTAACTGAGTTACACCATTTGCTGGATCATGAATAACAACTTTATTTCCTTTTATTGAGTTAAGAACTACAAAATGGTTTAAATTCCAGTGAAGGATGCAAGGAGTGCTCAGTTGGTGTAATTCATCTAAATCCAATCTTACCGCTCTACCAGAGAGTTTCAGTAGTTCTGCGCACTCAATAAGACGCGAAAACGACATGCCATGTTGCGTTATGCCAAATTTGGCTCGTAAATTCCTCAAGCTTATTTTATATCCATGCCAATCGGAGATCATGGCAAGACAAGCAACACCGCATTCTGCATTTTCTGTTTGGCGGATTAAAGTTAGTTTTTTTTTCCACCCCCAATCCAGCTGGTTGATGACCTCCATGGACTAAATCTTCCCTTTGATTGTATATAATGGTTCAAGTATCCACTCATAAATTTTACGAGAATCAAGCTCAACATCAGCAACAACTGTCATTCCTGATACAAAATGTTCTTCTTGTCCGTAAACTGTGATCGTTGGCTTGGAAAGTTCAACCTTAACTTGATATAGCCCCTCAATAGCTACACTTTTAATTAAATCTCGATTTGGAATCATTTCTGGCGCAACCGATGATTTAGATACGCTAGTTATTATGCCTGTTTGAACTCCAAATTTTTCGTGAGGAAAGGCGTCAAATCTTAGTTTTACTTTTTGTCCTATTCTCATAAAACCAATACTTTTGCTAGGAGCATACAGTTCAACAAACGCTCTCTTACTCTCCGGAATAATAACTAATAAGGGTTGACCATTTATCACTGAATGCCCTTTCTCCGTAAGTATTGATGCAATGACACCTTTAATAGGGGACATGATTTGATTATCACTCTCATATAAAAATTCTACTTTATTTTGGTTGATAGTTTCTAATTGTCTATCGATATCTTTCAGGGTAAGATTTAAATTAATATCAATATTTCTTTTTTTAGTAATAAGATTTTGTTTCTCTCTTAATAGTTTTTTAAGATTTAACTTATGAGTTTGCGTTTGTGATTCTTTAGCAAGCAGGTCAAGCTGTTGTTTTTGAAAATCAATCTCTGACATAAATTTATTATTAAGTAGAGTTTTCTGCTTGTTAACTAATTTTTGAGTGAGTTCTAATTCATGGTACGACAATGTAAGCACATAATTTAATATGTTGACCTCTGAATCTAATCGGCTTATATCTTCAGTTAAAGACTGTTGATCGAACTCTGATTTTTCTGATTCTTGTTGCCTACGTTCAAGTAATAGTTGATATTGGTTCTTGATTGAAGTAAGTATTCGCTTTTTTACCCCTATACCTGTTCCATCAAATCGTTCGGTTTTTATTCTGTATAGAGGGGCCATTATTTCTACATGTTCCCCTTCCTTTACGAATAAGTTTTCAACATAGCCAGAGTTATTTGCTTGTACCTTAACCATCCCCCCTAGTGGACTAACAATACCTACGAGGGTTTCCCGCCTTGTATATTCTGCAAAAGTAATGAAAGCGATTATAGCGACTAATACAAAGATTGACAGCCCAAGGTTTATATTTTGATTGAAAGATATATTGAGTAAAATACTACCTTCATTACCTGACTTTTGCGCTTCGAAATATCCCGGTCGATAAATATTTTTCCTTTGTGCAAGCATAACTTTAAGTTTCTCGTTCATATAAATATTATGCGCCAATCTTAAATATAACATCTTGAATAATCTAAAATCGACAAAAAATATAAAAATACAGGTAGACTACAACAAATATAATATACCTGTATGTTATTTAATATAATAACTTATTCTTATTGGTTGTTTTATAATCATTCATTAACTGTGAATTAATAGCCTTATTGAAGAGCTATAAATATGACAGAAATAGTAATATTCAAAAACAAGCTTTAATTATGCCCACCAGGTCCCATGCTAAAGCAGCCACCGGAGTACATACTCCCAAAACTTGTCATTACTCCTGCAGTGGCTGCACTAGCAGGAGAACTACGAGACCCTAAGCTAACATTAGCAGCCGCAAGTCCATCATTGATCGCACTTGTCAGGCATGCAACTGAAGGGTTATTGGTTAGATCTGAATTACTATGACGTCCACCATTGTTGTAAGATGGGTAGTTACTACTTCCATTACTACCACTATAGCTCCCCCTACCATAACCAGCCGGAGCACCACTACCTTCACCTCCACCATCGACCATTAAAATTTCAGACTCTGTTAAGCAGAACATAAATGTTTCCTTCTTTAGTATAAAAAATTACATATTTTGGTACACATTAATGAAATCACTAATTGATTTATCATCAATAGTAGTGTTGTTAATCATTTTTAAAGTTTGATTAATAATATATTTTTGCGAAAACTTTTCATTCCTTAAATGAAAAACTGCATTTTTATCTACATACATATCCATTTTATTTGCCAACCTTACTATGTCTTCCATTAAATCTAATCGATTCCAATTGGTTTCTGATTGATTTTGAAGTGCAACTTTAAATGAGTTAACCTTAATGAAATCTGATTTTTTTATTCTCAATATGTTAGATAACAATACATTTTCAAAATATGAAAGGTTCTCTATAAATGTGGTTGTTAATAAATTTAAGTGGTGATCACTTATTTTTTCTTTATTATATTTATTAATAAAGAAAATTAAATTATGTAACCACTTTACAATCAATTTATGGTCATCCCAAACGCCATAGTTTTCATGGCCATACCTATAGTTTGAAAAGTTTGGTACCGCACTTATAGTGCCAAAATCAATGAACTTAGTATCAAGGCAAATGTTTGAACTAGTTAATGAGCGATGTGGTATGCCTAAAATTCTTGATGCCGCGATTTGTTCTGCTAATTTTATCAAAAAATGAGATAAAGCATTTTGTAGTGGCTCTTCAATATGTAGTTTATTAACTATTAAATTATCTTTCAAAAGGTGTATAGCCTTTTTTACTCTTAGTGTATCGTTATCGCGTAAGTACTGGTATTCATACTTTGGAAAGAAAAAAGGAGCTCTTACAAAATGTGCAGGTCTAATTGAAACCTGTCTAATAGCTAAGACACAAGGAAGATCTCTTGGCTCAGGTAAACCATAAAAACTTCTTATAGCTGTGTTTGTGTTAATTATGGCCAATGTCCGAACAGCTCCATAAGGTAAGTTTTTATGGCACACTTCTCCCCATATGGCTTCGTTTACAGCTTCTAGAATACATAATTTTCCATGTGAATGATGTTCATCCATTTGCAAACTAACAAGGGGATTAGCTCCGATTCCTTTTATTTGAAAATTACCATTGCTACCGCATCTGGCTCCGCCACCATTACAAATCTCATATCTAGAGCCATAACGATCTGCCAAAAAAAATTTACTGTCATTTGTAAATATATTTATATTATTTGTATATTCTTTAGTTACATATGAAAAATTATCTAAAATTTCAGACTCTACTTTAGATTCGTCTATATTTAATTCCTTGACTAAACTTTTGTTATACCAAATTATACTGGTTTTTTTTAATTTATATGTTTTAAAGCGTACGAAACTGGTTTCACTTAGTTCCTTTTCTAGTAATAACGTATTTTTAGCATTAGGTTCTTTAAATGTTTTAATCATTTTATAAATGGCCAATTTTTATAGGTTTATTTGATATATCTCTAATGCAATATGAACAAGAATTAACATATGACTTTATATATTTAAACAACCGATACGTATCTCTAATATTTTTTTTAGAATAATGTAAATCAAGATAATCAATAATTATCAAATTTCTACCTTCATTCCATTCTGTTGGGTGTAAATAAAATCGATTGGATGTGTGATATCGACTTAATGTATCATCATCCACCCAAGCCCATAAAATAAAACCCGATTTTACAACTCCATCTTCGGTATAAAATAATTTATATTGCCCATGGAGAATTGCTGGTTTAACCCAATGTAAAAAGGATTTTATATCAATATCATAATATTGATTACTTCTAGCGCAAAGTTCTATAAAAGCACCTATTACCCAATTCATGTCATCCCCTACATGAATATATGGTGTGTTCTGAGATATAATTTTATTTAGTTGACTTAGAGTCTTCATTATGCGCCCATCACTCTCACAGAGTATACGTATTTATTAGTGTTAATTTGATATAGATCTTGTTTTATTTTAAGTCCAAGATAATAAATAGTAATGGCATAACCACCGCTGAACTTATATTCCATAACATATGAGAAATAAAGACAGAAAGGAAAGCATAAATATTACCATATCTCATTCGTACATATTCGTATGTTAACGCTAGAGCAAGTCCAGTTGCCAATACTATAATTGCGTTTATAGTAGAATTACCTAGGTGACACAAAGAAAATATAGTAGCTGAACCTACAATTGAGAATGTTGGGCTTCCTTTTGCGTGACGAAGGAGCGTTTGTATAAAACATTGAAATATTAGAGTCTCAGTAAATGGTGCATCAATTAATAAAAAAAATAACACAGAAAAAACTTTATCATCACTAGTCTCAAGAAGTATATTACCAAAGCCCTTGAGAAGGAAATAATCAAAAAAAAGAAAGATTAATGCCCATAGAAATGCTAACCCGTAAACACGAATAAAAAACGTTTTCCTATTTAATTCTAACGTAGAGTAAATTAAACAATTCATCCGGTCAATCAAATAAAACCTCCATATTTAGTACTAATTAAGTATGCAATCCCTCATGGAAAATAGATGATAAATATATAATTTTAAACTTACTTTAATAGTCCGAAAAATTATAAAATCAACTATAAATCTGTAAGTAACATATCAATAATAGCTATTTAATCCATATACTTCAACATAAATATCAGTGAGTTTTTATAACTAATAATTAATCATTATATATTTACGCAAAATGTGATGTATACTACATTCTCTTATTTCCTATATGAAAAATAAGATTTCAAATATAGAAATAAAGCTCGAGGCTTCTGCGTTTCTTATTGGAATCAGGGCAAGAACGTGAACGTTTTTTGAACAAAAAAAGAACGATTTGACGATCACATTTACCTGTGATCTTATACTCTCTTTTTAGGGAGTCCAGCATGCACAGGCTTTGTTGCAATACTCAAAATAACCTGTCTTTTGATACAACTAGGCGACTCGATAGCTATTGGGCATACCAAGGTGAACAAACCGATTTAAAATACTACATCCAATTAACATTTCTTGTTGTTGATTGCTGAACTTTCTACTGTGTAACCGTCATTCCGCAGCTAATTCCAGAATTTAAATAGCGTGATCTGGCGATCAGTTTTTCATAAAAACCACGGCACCATCTTGACCGAGATCGACAGTTTTGATCGGCGTTGTTGATCAAATCAGCTTGAGGATCAACGATGCCATATTTGACTAGCGGTTAGCTCCTTACGGGCATACCTAGTCCTATGACTTTGTTTATAGCTTTGACATTCGCCATGATTTCGCCCACTTGAGCGTTGTAACATCTCAAGCTCAGTTTACCGCTTGTGAGTCCCTTATATCGGGATATTGCAGTCTCAGATATTGAGCGATAGTGATAACCAGACTCGGCTTTCCATTCTGCTATTGCCCCATTTTTCAGCGCTGTTACCGCTTCGTTTCTGGGATGGCCATCTTCCCAAAGTGCTGCATTCTTTCGAGGTGGTATTAACGGTGTACAACCTTTCTTTTTCAGAGTCTCGTGACAATTCTTTGTGTCACATGCTCCATCAGCAGATACGGCAATGACTTTTCTGCGTAGTGGGTTGAGCAACGTAGGCAGTACTTCACTATCGCCCACATTGACAAGGCTGACTTCCGCACTAATCGCCTCGTGAGTATCCACATCAATAGCTAAGTGCAGTTTGCGCCATGTTCTGCGTTTTTCTGCCCCATGCTTTTTCACTTTCCATTCACCCTCACCAAAGACTTTGAGGCCAGTCGAGTCAATGGCGATATGGCGGATAGCCCCTCTCGATTTATTGCGATATTTGACCTGAACCGTCTTCGAGCGTTTACTGATACAGGTGTAGTCAGGGGACGTCAGAGGAACATCCAATAGCTTGAAAATCGAGTCGATAAAGCCTTGCAGTGCACGTAATGGCAGAGAGAAGATGCCCTTAATCATCAAAGCAGTTTCAATCGCTGTATCTGAGTACTGGAAGCCTCTACCGCGTTTACCATGGTGGGTTTTGCATTGCCATGCATCAATGGCTGAGTCATCTATCCAGAACGTAACCGAACCACGCTTGCACAGAGCCTTATTGTACTCCGCCCAGTTAGTTATCTTTTTTTTCGCTTTGCCCATGTCACCACCGCTCTTACCGTCACAAGGGATCAGATCGCAGGACTTGGAAAAGGTTCAAATTATTTAGGCAACAACGCCGTTTGGAGCTAAAAAAGTGAATTGCAGCAGTCAATGTAGTGAGTAATCGCTGTGTCGCCATTCGCGTGCTTTGCGATGGTCTATCCAACATATGAACACAAAAAAAGCGAGCACAAAGCTCGCTTCTATCTGTTTGATTTTAAATGTAATTACAGCAATTCAACCGACTGCTGGGCAATGACGAATTCTTCGTTGGTTGGGGTGCTATTAGTATCGCATCTACTTTGTAACCCATTCTGCACATACAGCATGTCTAATCACCTACTCGTTTTCTCCTTACCAATGAGCTTAATCCTTTAATTTAGAGCGTTTGACGGCAAAACAAGACAGGTGTTTGCAGCGGGATACGTACGAAGATAAGAGTCGAAAGAACCTAACCTTGATGCAGTTGTATTATCAATTTCCTGTAGGCACGTTGGGCATTGCAACAACAATAGGACAAGAGTAAAACTCTACTAAAACATTTCAGCCTATATGGATTATTGGTATCTCCAAAGAGCCGTACAAACAACTATTAGTGCGATAATATGATATTTGAGTAATTACCGTTCTAACCGAGAGTCAAAGCAGCCAATGCCGTCATTAATAGCACACATCAACAACACAAAAATTGGCCATCTAACCAAGACTACCGATGGCTCAATGCAATTTTGCTATGACGATAATTGGTTAGATAAACCGAATGCATGCCCGATTTCGCTATCTCTTCCGCTTCAAAGTCAACTACACGAAGGTGACCCTGTAGCAAATTATTTTGATAATCTGTTGCCAGATTTAACTTCAACACGTCAGAACATACAGCGGCGCTATAGCACCGACTCAACAGGCGTGTTTGATTTATTGCATGCAATCGGTCACGATTGCGTCGGTTCATTCTCATTGCTGCCAGCAAATGAAGTACATAATAGTCGTGCTTCAACGCAGCTGGAACCACTTTCAGTTCGTAATTTACACAATATAGTTACGGCTCATGAGTATCAGTTCCCTCTTGGCATGTCCAATAAACACGACTTCCGCTTCACAATCTCTGGAGCACAAGAGAAAACTGCGCTTCTTAAAATCAAAAATGATTGGTTTTTACCCAGTTTGGATTACCCAAGCACTCACATTCTCAAATTTCCGATCGGCTTTATTCAGCAGCCAGCGGCAACACTTGATATGACGGGGAGCGTTGAAAATGAGTATTTCTGTATAAAACTTGCAGAAGCAATGGGCTTCCAAGTTCCAAAGATTGAGATCTTAAAAGTTGAAGGAATGAAAGCTCTAGTTATTGAACGTTTCGATAGACACTGCTCACAAGATGGGAACACACTTATTCGATTGACTCAAGAAGACATGTGCCAAGTATTCTCGCTTCCCTCACGATTGAAATATCAGAGTGATGGTGGCGTTGGTATTAATGAAATCATGCAACTACTGAGTCGTTCTAGATGCGCAGACAACGACTGCGACGATTTTATGCGCTTTCAAGTATTTCAATGGTTGATCGGTGCAACCGACGGGCATGCAAAAAACTTTTCAATTTTTATTGAGGCCAATGGTGCTTATAGACTAACCCCCTTCTACGACATTATGTCAGCCTTCCCCGCATCAAGTGGCAGAGGCATTAACACACGTAAACTAAAACTAGCGATGGCTCTCAAATCCACTTCAAGCGGCAATAAGTGGCATTTAGAAAAAATCTATCCGCGTCACTTTATTGCAACAGCAGAAACTGTTGGTTTCTGCACAGTTCGAATGCAAGAGATACTTGACGAGTTTGTTGTCACATTTCCTAACGCCATTGAACAAGTAGTTAACCAGCTACCTAACGGCTTTCCTGCTCAAATCATAGATTCCATTGCCAGCAATTCGCTTAGAATCCTTGGTAAAATAAAGCTCTAGCCGATCAGGGGATAGCGGTTTTGGCAAAAAATGAGTTGGACAAACCTGATTTAGCTACAAGAAGCTAGCTCGAAGATGGACAATTCTGAGTTACGAGCCGTAGAGCACTCTGATTTTTCGGATGACTTCCAGTATCACCATTATGCGACCAGCCTACGTGCAACTAGCCAAGTCTCCTTATCCACTGCGGTGGCTACGATCTTAGTCATGCCCGCGATTCACTAGCATGAGAGCAGGCAAACACCTCTAGTAAATAGGCAGTTCATCATGGGCTGCCTATTTGATCTAAACCTCTATTTTAGGCTTGCTTCATGGAGAAAGTAGCCCAGATGCGTTAAATTATAATGAACCGCCAAACATTAAGCGTTCCATGAAAAAGTACCAAGAACTTGTTCAAGATATAATCAGTAAGATTTGCCAAAATATTATTGATGTAAAATTACCTTCAGAAAGAGAATTAGCTGAAAAATATGATATTTCCCGTTTCTCGGTGAGAAAGGCAATGTCTAAACTTGAAGCAATTGGTATGGTTAAATCCAAAGCTGGCTCGGGGTATTATGTAAATACGTCGAGTATAGATTCACCATTAATATACAACTCAGTAACTGAGAATAAATTTGGTGAAATTTCTTATAAGAAAATAAAATTGAATAAGAGATTACCGACCATACATGAAATGCAAGTATTCTCTATTGAAGAAGATGAATATATTTGGAATGTGAAACGCTTAAGGTTAATTCAAGGAAAAGTCACCCAGATTGAAGAGGCGAGGCTACCCGTGAAATTATTCCCAGTGGTGAACGATAATATTATCGAAAGCTCTCTTCAGAAGCATGCACTTTCGTTAGGGTTGGAAATCGACAGCTACCTCACGACCTACCAAGCTATCAGTGTTTCAAAGGAAGATGCAGATTTATTGGGATGTAAGCGCTCTAGTTCAGCAATGAACATCACCAATCGTGGTTTTCTCACTTCTGGTGAGGTGTTTGTCGTCAGTGACATCATTGATATCAACTACCAGTGTACTTACCACTCCAAGTTCAACCCAGAGAGTTTAAATTACCGAGATCAAAACGACCGCGATTAGCGGTCGTTTTTCTATTTAAATGAAGTGAGCCTAGCGCTATGGCGTATGAATAGTGCCATCAGGCAGTCGGCTCTGAGTCCATTCATGAGGGCGATAAGTGACCGGAAAATCTTGTGCAGCATCTTGGTTCATTTCAACCCCGATCCCTGGCAACTCTGATGCATACAAATAGCCATTGATAGGCTCGGCAGCATTAGGAAATACCGCTTGTGTATTAGCATTATATTCAACGTGCTCTTGAATCGCAGCGTTATGTAGGTGCACGTTTAAGTGAGTATTCACTGCTGCGCCAATTGGTGTCATATCTGGTGGGCAGTGCCATGCAATGCGCACTCCAAAGCTTTGGCATAGGTGACCCAGTTTCAATGCCGGAGTAATCCCCCCAATCTGAGAGACATGGCATCGAATGAAGTCAATACGGCGATTAATGATCAGCAGTTTCCACTCTTCAGGGTTGTTAAATAACTCCCCTAACGCTAGCGAAACACTGGTTTGACTGCGAAGATTATCCAGCCACTCAGTTTGGTTTGGCGGCAATATATCTTCAATAAAATATGGCGTGTACTGTTCTACTCGTTTGGCAAATTGAATTGCTTGATTTGGGAACAGGCGTTCATGGACATCGTGAAGAATGTGGAATTGATTGCCATACTTTTCACGCAAGCATTTGAACATCTCAACCGTGTTTTCCATATACTGGTCTTGGTCGTAGTAAGACCCTTCAGTTGGGTTATTTGCCGTGTGGATATTTTCTGGCACACCACCATAAAAACCTAACTGGCAGCGAATATGTTTGTAGCCCTGCGCTAGGTATTTTTCGACCTGCTCATACAGCCCTTCCATTGTATCACTTGTTGCATGGGTATAGACCTGAATAGCATCACGAGCTTTACCACCAAATAATTGATGTAGCGGCATGTTGGCTAATTTCGCTTTAATATCCCACAGCGCCATATCAACGCCTGAAATAGCATTATTGATTACTGGTCCATTACGCCAATAAGCGTTAACCATCATCATTTGCCATAGGTCTTCAATATTATTAGCGTCTTTACCAATTAATAACGGTTTGAGATATTCATCAACCATTGTTTTTACCGCCAATGGTCGTTGCTGGAAAGTCGCACAACCAAAACCTTTCATCCCTGATTCCGTTTCCACAATAACGGTAATCAGGTTGTGTCGGTCAGGTTTGGTTATCACACACTCAACATTTGAAATGATATTTTTATTCACTTTAAAACTAGCTCGATCAACAGGATTTATTTTATATAAGCGTGAAAAAATGCAGATTTCAAGCGGTAATTTATACTGAAAATTAACTGGTTCGTTCCTGTTTCGAATTAGGATAAAAAAACGAACCAGTTGCTAAAAAACGGCCAAAATTAATTTTTCAGCTGTTTTAATGTGAGTTTTATCACTGTTTTGTCGATTGGATAAAAACGCTCAATCGCTAAGATTATCGCAGTAAATGAGCAGACCAGCACATAGGAATGTATGATGCAATTGACAGAAACTAACATGGCTATCAGCGATAGTGCACCAGGGAAAGCAGACAGCTTTAGCATGAAATTACAAGAATTGGTTGCTGCCCTTGGCGGTAACGAAAACATAGCAAACATCACTCACTGTATGACTCGACTGCGTTTTAAATTGGTCGATGAGTCAAAAGCGAATAAAGAAAAACTCGAAGCCATTCAAGGCGTGAAAGGTGTGGTTCTCGCACAAGGTCAAACTCAGGTGATCATCGGCGTTGAAGTCGAGAAATGGTACCTAGCGCTATCCGGTGCAAGTGCAGCGCCAGAAGACGCAGAGATTGAACAAGAGAAAGGTAAACTGTTCCAAAACGCAATGCGCATCGTCGCAGGCATCTTTGGTCCGGTCGTTCCTGCCATTGCCGGTGCAGGTATGTTGATGGGCCTATTATCAGGGCTTATTGCTACCAATGTGATTTCGGAATCTTCCGATACCGTGTTCTTTTATCGCTCTATATCTGTGGCTGTGTTCTTCTTTTTACCTATGCTGGTTTCGTTCTCAGCAGCCAAAGTGTTCAAAGTGAATGAGTACATTGCATTGGCGGTTGCAGCGGCAATGATGTCTCCAAAGCTAGTAGAAAAGGCTGCCTTACTGTCTGATGCAGGCAGCAAAGCCGAGCTTAACGTGTTTGGAGTGGTGCCAATTGAGCTAATGAACTACGGTGGTGCGATTGTGCCAGCGATCCTTGCGGTCTGGGTGCTATCTAAGATCACTCCGATGGTGGATAAGCTGGTTCCGAGCTCAGCTAAACCGGTATTTACGCCACTGCTAGCCTTTACCGTCACATCAACTGTTGTCCTTTCACTGGTTGCGCCTGCTGGCATGTGGGTAAGTAATGGTGCTGGCTGGGTGGTTAGCTCGCTACTAGAAATCTCACCAACTTTGACTGGTTTTGTGTTCGGCTTAACTCGTCCAATTACGATTGTGTTTGGTATTCACCACAGCATGACGCCAATCAGCCTAAATAACTTTGCGCTTTACGGAAAAGACCTGCTAATGCCAATCATGTGTCTGGGTAACCTAGCAATTGCAGGTGCGACGATGGCGATTTGGTACAAGCAGCGTAACAGTGTGTCTAAAGAGCAGTCTTCGATGACGGTAGGTTCTGGCGTGACAGCGATTCTAGGTATTACTGAGCCAGCACTGTTCGGTACGCTGACTAAATACACCAAAGCGCTGTTCATGGCGAGCTTGGCAACCGGTATTATGGGCGCTATCTCAGTAACTATCGATACGCACCTAACAAGTTACATTCTATCGTCAGTATTCAGTCTTCCTGCGTACTTAGCGAGCGGTACACAGAACTTTATTCAAGCTGTGATGGGTGTGATTGGCGTGTTTACTCTGTCATTTATCCTGACCATGATGTTTGTTCGCTTAGACAACAAATAATCCTTCAATATAACATCAGGCCTGCTCAGCTTAGGTTGGCTGGCCTGACTTGCTTAAAGAAATAGTGCGATGAAGACAATTGCCATCATTGGGGAATGCATGATTGAACTGAACGGAAAACCGTTTGGGGAGATGCAGCAGACGTTCGGTGGAGACACCTTAAACGCCGCGATTTATCTATGCCGAAGTCAAAGACACTCAACCTCTGAACTGTCAGTGAAGTATGTCACGGTCATGGGAGGTGAAGCTCTTAGCCAAGAAATGACGGCTCGCTGTAAGCAAGAGGGCGTTGATACCAGCTTAGTTCTGACCGATACCGAGCGTTCACCCGGGCTGTACTTGATTCAGCTCGACATGCAAGGTGAAAGAACCTTCTTGTATTGGCGAGACCAATCTGCGGCTAAGTATCTCGTTCAGCACCCTGAGTTTGCACAGGTGACGTCATCTTTAAAAAGCGCAGATATGGTGTTTGTCAGCGGCATCAGCTTGGCGATCTTACCTAAGCAAGATAGGGCGCAGATGCTGGAGTTACTGGCGCAGTTAAAAGAGTCGGGTGTCGAAATCGCTTTCGATAGCAATTATCGACTGGCACTTTGGCCTGATGACAATCATCAAACCGTTCAGTCTGCTTATCGCCTTATGTATCAAACAACCGATTTAGCCCTAGTAACGTTTGATGATGAGCAAGCCATCTGGGGAGATGAAACTCCTCTACAAACTTGCGAACGGCTCACTGCTCTTGGGGCAAAGACGGTCATCGTCAAACTCGGTGCTAACGGTTGTTTAGTCTCGGAACAGGGCGCTAATGAACCCTATAATGTGTCAACAACGGTGGTTGAGAATGTGGTCGATACAACGTCTGCTGGTGATTCATTTAATGGCGGCTTTTTAGCGACATACCTTGAAACCGGCGACATAAAACAAGCTTGCCATAATGGTAATGTGCTGGCTGGTGAAGTGATTCAGCATAAGGGCGCCATCATCTCTAAGGCGTTCACAGACGCCGCAAAGCATAGATTCAAATAGGAACAAAACAATGCCTAACTTAAACGAGCAGCTACAAGCGCTGAAAGTTATCCCTGTTATTGCGATTGATAATGCACAAGACATTATCCCACTGGGTAAAGTGTTGGCGGAAAACGGCCTACCAGCAGCAGAAATTACCTTTCGCTCAGAAGCGGCAGTAGAAGCGATTCGACTCCTGCGTGAAGCCCAACCTGACATGCTGATCGGTGCAGGCACGGTGCTAAATAAACAACAAGCGATGGCAGCAAAAGAAGCGGGCGCAACGTTTATAGTGTCACCGGGTTTTAACCCAAATACTGTAAAAGCGTGCCAAGAGATTGGTATTGATATCGTCCCGGGTATCAACAACCCTAGCACCATTGAAGCGGCATTAGAAATGGGCCTAACCACACTCAAGTTCTTCCCTGCGGAAGCCTCAGGTGGTGTAAATATGGTTAAGGCACTGCTGGCGCCATACACGAACGTGAGATTAATGCCAACGGGTGGAATCAATCCTGCCAACATCAAAGACTACTTAGCTGTGCCACGAGTGCTGGCGTGTGGAGGTTCATGGATGGTTGATAAAAAGCTGATTGAAGCTGGCCAATGGGATGAACTGGCTAAGCTCACTCGCGAAGCGGTTGCCCTCGTTTCTGAGTAATTAAGTTATCCCCCACTGCTCCTTCAAGCGCCTCTATTCTGATTAAGATGGAGGCGTTTTTGCATCTTATCGACAGTGAACGTTAGCTTTATCATCGAATTAATTTCTTAATCTTCTGAATAGTAGAGTAACCAAACCATATAAGCATTAGTAATATTTATTCAAATGAGGCTGAACAGACATGTTATGAGTAACAACTCTAAACAGAAAAGGGGCGTGCGACGTGAGGTCGTATGAAGCGCTGTTCACCGCTTAATGTGTGAACCATCTGTATCACCAGATGAACCTAGGACTCTGAATAAAGTAGCGAGTCTGACAATGTAACGAAGGCTGGT
>NZ_SJFM01000048.1:0-19350 GCF_029478545.1 Vibrio sp. 1180_3 | reverse complement strand
ATGCGACACTAGCTCAGTTGGTAGAGCGCAACCTTGCCAAGGTTGAGGTCACGAGTTCGAACCTCGTGTGTCGCTCCAGCTTCTTTTGTTAGAAAGCTTAAAGCGCTCATCATGCTTTGAATGATGAAATACGGACGCGGGGTGGAGCAGCTTGGTAGCTCGTCGGGCTCATAACCCGAAGGTCGTTGGTTCAAATCCAGCCCCCGCAACCAATTTCGATTAAGTGCAACAGCGTTTAATCATGCGACACTAGCTCAGTTGGTAGAGCGCAACCTTGCCAAGGTTGAGGTCACGAGTTCGAACCTCGTGTGTCGCTCCAAATTCTTTTCGAAGAAAAGAATAGCGCCGCACAACCTAGTTAAGGTTGAGGAAACGCCTTTTTGTATAAAGAAAGTGAACCTCGTGTGTCGCTGTCGCTCTAACTTCCTTCAGACTAGCCTCTGAACTTGGACCAAATATGGTCTATGCTCTTTCTTTAATGCTGTGAAGCATCACCCCAAAAAATATAAATAATCTGCAATCATTGCGGATTTATTTTCGTCTTAACAACTTCAGTATTGCACTTCAATACACAGTGAAAATCAATGAAACCTAGTGATTCAAGGGCACTTATGATTTTTCATTAACAGACTTATCCACAAAAAATAATTGTGGATAACTTGGTGAGTAACGTGTTTTTTTATGATAATACGAAGTGAAAAGGAAAGATCTTTCTATAATATTTTAATTCATTCATCCATTAGGATTTTCATCAACCTGTTGATTTTTATTGGGTTTTCTTGTTTTTTCTAGGCTGATTGTGCTCATTGATAGGATCGTTAATGCATGAATCTTTGATCCTCATCATTTATTGAAGATGTGACTAACTTTTCTTGATTATAGAAAACAGCGTTGTGTTAAAATTTTTGTCCACATAGCTATATTTTGAGATGCATATCAAAGTAAATACCGATCAGCTATGCAAACGCTTAGCGTTCATGCATCACGCGGTAGCCCTTTCTCGATAATTCTTATTAGCCGCTGATGTTTGAGATTGGATTGTTCTAGAGTGCGAGAGCGTTTCTGTTCTTGTTCTTCAATTGCCCATAGAATATGCTCATCTAACAGTTCTGACGTACCCATCTTGGCTTTTAATGCTGTCAAAATGTATTCGGAATAAGGTGCGTTACCCAATGCGATCGCGATATTACGTAGCCATTGTTGGTGGCCAATTCTGCGAATCGCTGAACCTTCCATATTGCGTAAGAATTTATCTTCACTCCATGCAAATAACTCGACTAAATCTGGCTCATTGAACACATTACGACGATGGAAATCACTTGTTTTAGTCAGATCTGAAAACCGATTCCAAGGGCATACTAACTGACAATCATCGCAACCATAAATGCGGTTGCCCATCGCCCGGCGAAATTGGTGAGGAATAATACCATCATACTCAATGGTTAAATAAGAGATGCATCTGCGCGCATCTACCACACCAGCTTCCACAATTGCTTGTGTTGGGCATGATGTTATACAAGCGCTGCATTTACCGCATTGGTCTTTACTTGGTGTATCAATCGGCAGGGGTAGGTCAATTAATAACTCGCCAAGGAAAAACCAAGAGCCACTGTCTTTATCTAAGATTAGTGAATGTTTACCAGTCCAACCAAGGCCTGCTTTTTGGGCAAGTGGCCGCTCAAGTATTGGAGCCGAGTCAACAAAGGGCCGATAACCTAATGCGCCAACTTCTTGCTCAATTTTTTCACCTAGTTTTTTTAACTGGTTACGGACCAATTTATGATAATCACGACCAAGCGCATAACGGCTGATATAAGCATGGTTGGGGTTATTTAGGTTGCTGGCAAAGCGAGCTTCTGGAGGGAGATAGTTCATGCGCGCGCTGATAACACGCACAGTTCCCGGAAGTAGTTCATTAGGCCTTGCTCGCATCATGCCGTGACGAGCCATCCAATCCATTTCACCGTGATAGCCAGCATCCAACCACTTTTGCAGCGTCGATTCATGTTCGCTAAGATCAACATCGCAGATCCCAACTTTCTCGAAACCAAGCTCACGTGCCCACATTTTTATATTGTCTGCCAGTGCTTGGTAATTCATGATCAACGAGTTCATCGAAAAGGGGGCGGGATCTTAACGGATCATGAATGAAGGATCTAGCGAATGATCGTCAGTTTTATCGATTAAACTGACATTTGGGCAGAGTTTTTTCCTTTTACTTACAGAAGAGATCTTGTCTCCCAATTCCAACCCAGTTTACTATTCGAGTTCTTTT
Source organism: Vibrio sp. 1180_3 (assembly GCF_029478545.1). NCBI lineage: Bacteria > Pseudomonadati > Pseudomonadota > Gammaproteobacteria > Vibrionales > Vibrionaceae > Vibrio > Vibrio sp. 1180_3. The sequence goes on along the minus strand of NZ_SJFM01000048.1, from coordinate 17,075 downwards.
GATTTTTATATAGTCAACTACCGACACTAGAGAGCTTGTAATTCATGACCACGAAGATTTTTACCTTAGAAGACGAACAGCAAACGGTAAAATTAGGCGCAGAGCTAGCGACACTGTGTTCCGAGCAGACAACCATTTATTTGCATGGTGATCTTGGTGCAGGAAAAACAACATTCAGCCGTGGTTTTATTCGTCAGTTAGGGCATGTCGGTAACGTCAAAAGCCCGACTTATACACTTGTTGAACCTTATCAACTGGCGAACTGGCAAGTTTATCACTTTGATCTTTACCGTTTAGCTGACCCTGAAGAGCTTGAATTTATGGGGATCCGAGATTACTTCACCAGTGATGCTATTTGTCTTGTTGAGTGGCCAGAGAAGGGTTATGGCTTACTACCGACATCGGACTTGGACATTGAATTACGCTACGATGGTGAGCAACGACAAGCGATGTTAACCGCTAATAGCCATTATGGAACGGCATTACTTAGCCAATTGGAGTTATGTTGAGCGCTAATTTATTTCGAACTTTTGTTATATCGCTTGCCTGCTGCAGCGGGTGGTTATTCACATCAACGGCTTGGGCGAATGCTTTAGAAGGGGTACGTGTTTGGCCTTCTCCTGATGAAACTCGGGTGGTTATCGATCTTAAAAACGAAGCAGATTACAGTTACTTCACACTTAGTAGTCCTGAGCGGCTGGTTGTGGATTTAAAAAAAACGACACTCAGTACTAAATTACCTTTACAGGTTTCCGATAGCCCGATTCTTAAACAGATCCGCAGTAGTTCTCCCCCAGAGAAAGGCACCTATCGTTTGGTTTTCGAACTTAAGCGTAAGGTTAATCCGCAACCTTTCAAACTTTCACCGACGCCCGGTGGTCAATATGGGCATCGTTTAGTGGTTGATTTACCCCATGGCGAGCAGGGTGAAAAAGCGTCGGCAAAACCAGCTAGCAATACTCAGGTTAGTCGTGATGCTTCACAGTTATTAGGTACAGCCGATATTGTAGTGGCGATCGATGCTGGGCATGGTGGCGAAGACCCTGGTTCAATTGGTCCTACTCGTAAATATGAAAAAAATGCCACGCTGAGTATTTCCAAAAAAATTGCCGACCAAATTAATGCTGTACCGGGAATGAAAGCGGTTCTGACTCGTGGTGGCGATTACTTTGTTAACCTCAACAAACGTTCAGAAATCGCGCGGCGCAATAAAGCGCATCTTTTAGTGTCAGTCCATGCCGATGCTTTCCATACGCCACAACCAAGAGGCGGTTCGGTATTTGTATTGAATACTAAGCGTGCGAATAGCGAAATTGCTCGTTGGGTCGAAAACCACGAAGAGCAATCGGAATTGCTTGGTGGAGCAGGACAAGTGTTGGCAAAAAATAATAGCGATCGTAATGTCAGCCAAACTTTACTGGATTTACAATTTAGTCATTCGCAAAAAGAAGGCTACAAAGTGGCGACTCATCTACTCAAAGAGATGGGGAAAGTGGCTCACTTACATAAAAAGGAGCCAGTAAACGCAAGTTTGGCGGTATTGAAATCACCTGATATTCCATCGGTTTTGGTGGAAACTGGTTTTATCTCGAACCCAACAGAAGAAAAGCTATTATTCCAACGTAGCCATCAAGATAAGTTAGCCCGTGCATTGGCAAAAGCTATCGTGCAATATTTTGAAGAGAACCCACCAGAAGGCACTCTATTTGCTAACCGTGGCAAAGCGCAAAAGCATAAAGTCCAACGCGGTGAATCTTTATCTGTGATTGCCAAGAAATACGGCACTTCAACGCAAGCTTTAATGACAGCAAATAACCTCAAAAGCGCGAGTTTAGCCATTGGGCAAGTATTGAGTATTCCCGGATCTTCTGCACCAATCTCAGTGCCGGTGGTGAATAACCCTGTTGAGACAGAAACCATTACTCATGTGGTTAAATCTGGTGATTACTTAGGAAAGATAGCTGCTAATTACAAAGTGAGTGTTGAAGAAATCAAACGAGAAAATAAACTGCGTTCTGACACATTAAAGCTAGGGCAAAAACTGAAAATAACGGTGAGCTTAAAAGACAAACCACTTCGCAAGCACAAAGTGCAAAAAGGGGAGTTTTTGAGCAAAATTGCTAACCAGTATCAAGTATCGATTAGTAGTATTCGCCAAGCCAATCAATTGCGATCAGATCAACTGGCGATTGGTCAAGTGCTGATCATTCCCAATAAGTAGATAATCATTATGGTAATTAAAATTCTACCGGCTCGTCTCGCTAACCAAATTGCTGCTGGTGAAGTGGTAGAACGGCCTGCATCAGTAGTAAAAGAGTTGGTAGAAAATAGCCTCGATTCTGGTGCTACCCGTATCGATATCGATATCGAGAAAGGTGGCGCTAAGTTGATTCGTGTTCGTGATAACGGCACTGGGATTGATAAAGAGGAATTGGCATTAGCATTAAGTCGCCATGCCACCTCTAAAATCCACACCCTAGATGATTTAGAGGCGATTGTCAGTTTAGGTTTTCGTGGTGAAGCACTGGCCAGTATTAGCTCGGTTTCTCGGCTAACCTTAACCTCTCGTCCGGCGACACAAGAACAAGCGTGGGCAGCGCACAGTGAAGGGCGAGATATGGCGGTGAAACTTGAACCCACCGCGCATCCGATCGGTACATCAGTCGAAGTGTTAGACCTATTCTTCAATACACCAGCTCGGCGTAAATTTCTTCGCACCGAAAAAACAGAATTTACGCATATTGATGAACTGCTAAAACGTATCGCTTTGAGTCGTTTTGATGTGACAATCAATGTACGCCATAATGGTAAAATGGTACGACAGTACCGCGCCGCTAAAACTACATCTCAGGAAGAAAAAAGAATTGCTGCAGTGTGTGGTAATGCCTTTGTGCGTCACATGCTGAGGATTGAACTTGAACATCAAGGGCTAAAGTTACACGGTTGGATAACAACCCCAGAAGGGGCTCGTCAGCAGAGTGACTTACAGTATTGTTATGTGAATGGTCGTATGATGCGTGATAAATTGATTAATCACGCTATCAGACAGAGCTATGAGACCAGCTTAAAAGCGGATCAATTTGCAACTTATGTACTGTTTATCGAGTTAGATCCGCATCAAGTTGATGTCAATGTGCACCCTGCAAAACATGAGGTGCGTTTTCATCAAGCTCGTCTAGTTCATGATTTTATTTACCAGGCATTAAGTAGTGCGCTTGCTGAAAGCAAACATATCACAGAGCCTGAAGTTAACCAGTCTGCCTTTCATCACTCCAGTGTTGAGCTAGCAAACAAAGGCGCTGAAAATAGAGAAATAGAAAAGAGTGACACTGACCTAGCTGCGCAGATAGGGTTGGCTATAGATAAATTACCTGCATACCCTCGCAAGGCGGATAGTAGCTACGCTGAGGCGGGTACTGCTAGACATTCCATTCAAGAAGCCCCTAAACGTAGTGAGTGGCAGCAAACGGCTACCCAAAGTGTGCCTCGTTCGAATTATGAGCGTTCACCACAGCCGTCACCTTCTAAAGTGGAAGTGAAGGCATACCAAGAGTTGATGAAAACCGTTCAACCCGTACCAGCTGCGCCAATTCCAACGAAGCTGCCTGAAACTCTTAATCACCCACTAAAACTAGAGCAATTAGGTAAGGCGATTGCCGTTATTCAAGGACAATATTTACTGATGGGGTCTAAGCAAGGTGTGGTATTGCTTTCTCTTATCAAAGGGGCATGGCTTAAAACAAGAGGTCAACTTAATACCACCACTGGGGATTTAAAAAGCCAACCGTTATTAGTGCCACTGTCACTGAAATTGTCTGAACCAGAACGTAAAACACTTGCCCTGTGTCAACCTGTACTCCGTGAGTTGGGAATTGAGTTAAAAGAACGTAATGCGCAAAACATGATGGTGATGGGAGTCCCTCAGCCACTTCGACAGCAAAATCTGCAACACTTAATTCCAGATCTGTTATCTTACGCCTCCTTAAATTTGAATGAATCTGGCGGGCAAATAAAAGCGGATATTTTAGCCGATTGGCTTGCCCAGCAAACAACTGAAGTAAAAAGTGACTACACTTTATCGGAAGCGATTCAAATGATTTCGGAATTGGAACAGCTTTGGCAGGGCAAACTGCCTTTACACGATACTCGTTTTGTTCAGCCGGTTGATTTTTCCACCACGATTGCTGCGTTGTTAGCATAAATAATTAAAGTAATGATGAATCAGACACTACCACTTGCTCTATTTTTGATGGGGCCAACCGCATCGGGTAAAACTGAAGTTGCGATCCGTTTGCGTCAGAAATACCCAGTTGAAATTATCAGTGTCGATTCGGCTCTGATCTATAAGAGTATGAATATTGGTACGGCAAAGCCCGATGAACGTGAACTTGCGCTCGCTCCTCATCGCTTGATTGATATTCTCGACCCTAGCGAAGCTTATTCGGCGGCTGATTTTCGTCGTGACGCTCTACAAGCCATGCATGACATTACCGCACAAGGAAAAATTCCTCTATTGGTCGGGGGAACTATGTTGTATTACAAAGCTCTACTAGAGGGGTTGTCGCCACTTCCGGCTGCAAACCCAGAAATACGACAACAGATTGAGCAAGAAGCAGCAGCACATGGCTGGAGCTTTTTGCACGATCAGCTGAAAGAGATTGATCCTGTTTCAGCTGACAGAATTCACCCCAATGATCCACAAAGATTGTCGCGGGCATTGGAAGTTTATCGAATTTCAGGTAAAACTCTTACTGAGCTAACTCAAACCAAAGGTGAAAGCCTGCCATTTCGAGTTAAGCAGTTTGCAATAGCTCCCAAGGAAAGGGCTGAACTCCACCGTCGGATCGAACTTAGGTTTGAAAAAATGATCGAAGCTGGATTTGAAGATGAGATGAGAGCGCTCTACGCTCGAAAAGATCTTCATCCAGATTTGCCATCCATTCGCTGTGTTGGCTACCGACAAATGTGGGACTATTTGGATGGGAATTGTACATTGGATGAAGCGGTATTTCGTGGAATCTGTGCAACCCGTCAATTGGCCAAGCGTCAGATCACCTGGTTACGCAGCTGGGATGATTTAACTTGGTTAGATAGCGAAAACATTGATCATGCAGTAGAAACTCTCTCAAATGCGATAGCATCTGACTGAATTAGCTGTGTATAATGTGATCGCTTTTGCGTGATGTACCCTGTAAAGGATCCGTTACTTGAATTTGGACGTATTCATCTCCATAACAAGTAATCACGGGGTTTTTATTCGTTTAGCTCAGATGCAAAGGCCGCACAAATAATGCAGTGCACCACTAGCTAAATAACTACAACAAAATTCAAATAAGGAAAATAAAATGGCTAAGGGGCAATCTCTACAAGACCCATTCTTAAATGCACTACGTCGTGAGCGCATTCCCGTTTCGATCTATCTTGTGAACGGTATTAAACTTCAAGGTCAGATTGAATCATTCGATCAATTCGTGATCCTACTGAAAAATACAGTTAATCAGATGGTATACAAGCACGCAATTTCTACGGTTGTTCCTGCACGTGCAGTGAGCCACCATACCGCGGAACCGCGTACTGGATCTGATCGACCATCAGACAAATCAGAAGATTAATCCTCTGATTAGCATCGTTTATTTACAAAGGAGTTGGTTGCTTGTTTGACCGTTACGAAGCCGGTGAGCGAGCCGTACTTGTTCATATCAACTTCACGCATAAGGGTGAGTGGGAAGATCTTAGCGAATGTGAAATGCTAGTTTCTTCTGCTGGAGTGTCGACACTGCAAGTGATTACTGGCAGTCGTCAAACTCCACACCCTAAATATTATGTCGGTGAAGGCAAAGCCCAAGAAATCGCCCAAGCAGTGCAGGCAACTGAAGCTGATGTGGTGATCTTTAACCATGCCCTTTCTCCAGCTCAAGAGCGTAACCTAGAACATTTGTGCCAATGCCGAGTGATTGATCGTACTGGTCTTATCCTCGATATTTTTGCTCAACGCGCTCGAACCCATGAAGGTAAGTTGCAAGTTGAACTGGCGCAGTTACGTCACCTTTCAACTCGATTAATTCGAGGCTGGACGCACCTTGAGCGCCAAAAAGGTGGGATAGGTTTGCGTGGTCCAGGCGAAACCCAGTTAGAAACCGACAGACGATTATTGCGTGAGCGCATTAAAGCGATATTACGTCGCTTAGAAAAAGTCGCGAAGCAGAGAGAACAAGGGCGCCGAGCTCGAAATCGAGCTGAAATTCCCACAATATCCCTGGTGGGTTACACCAATGCGGGTAAATCGACCTTATTTAATCGAATTACCGAAGCGGGTGTATACGCAGCAGATCAACTGTTTGCAACGTTAGACCCAACACTGCGTAAAATTGATTTAGCCGACGTGGGTACCGCTATTTTGGCGGATACGGTAGGGTTTATTCGTCATCTACCGCATGATTTAGTTGCAGCGTTCAAAGCCACGTTACAAGAAACTCAAGAAGCTGACATTTTGTTACATGTTGTTGATGCCAGTGATGAGCGTTTTCGTGAGAATATCAAAGCTGTTCATGATGTATTAGAAGAAATTGATGCCCATGAGGTGCCAACTCTTGTCGTTATGAACAAGATCGACAATCTAGAAGGCCAACAACCTCGAATTGAAAGAGATGATGAGGGGATTCCCCGAACAGTATGGGTATCGGCAATGGATGGTCAAGGTATTGACCTGCTTTTCGAAGCACTGACGGAGCGACTAGCTAGTCAGGTGATTCAATATCAATTGTGTATCCCACCACTGCATCAAGGACGCATTCGTAGTACATTTTCACAAATGAAATGTATTCAACAAGAAGAATATGACCCAGAAGGCAACTTAGTGATTCATATTCGAATGCAGCAAGTCGATTGGTCTAGACTAGAAAAAAGAGAAGAAGCAGTTTTGCGTGACTTTATAGTTACTTAAAGGACTGCTACAGTATAACGTCATATCAAATGATGGAGCTTTCTAATGGCGTGGAATGAGCCTGGTAATAACAACGGCAACAATGGCCGCGATAATGACCCTTGGGGTAATAATAATCGTGGTGACAAAAACTCCGGTGGCCGTGATCAAGGACCACCAGATTTGGACGAAGTTTTTAATAAACTGAGCCAAAAACTGGGTGGAAAGTTTGGTAAGAAAGGTGGTAAAGGCCCTTCGTTCTCTGGTGGTAGTGCAATTGGCTTTGGTGTCATTGCTGCTATTGCGGTGGCGGTATGGTTCTTTTCCGGTTTCTATACTATTGGTGAAGCCGAACGTGGTGTAGTGCTGCGTTTAGGTAAGTATGATCGCATCGTTGATCCTGGTCTAAACTGGCGTCCTCGTTTTATTGATGAAGTGTCAGCGGTTAACGTTGAAGCTATTCGCTCGTTACGTGCATCTGGCCTCATGCTGACCAAAGATGAAAACGTGGTGACAGTAGGAATGGATGTTCAATATCGCGTTTCTGATCCATACAAGTACTTGTATCGTGTTACGAATGCTGACGATAGCTTACGCCAAGCAACTGACTCTGCGCTACGTGCTGTCGTGGGTGACTCATTGATGGATAGTATTTTGACCAGTGGTCGTCAACAAATTCGTCAAAGCACTCAAGCGACATTAAATCAAATCATCGACAGCTATGATATGGGCTTGATGATTGTTGATGTCAACTTCCAATCTGCACGTCCGCCAGAGCAAGTAAAAGATGCATTTGATGATGCGATTGCTGCACGAGAAGATGAAGAGCGTTTCATCCGTGAAGCCGAAGCGTATAAAAATGAAATTCTGCCGAAAGCAACCGGCCGCGCTGAGCGTTTGAAGAAAGAAGCACAAGGTTACACTGAGCGCACAATCAATGAAGCATTAGGTCAAGTGGCTCAATTTGAGAAACTGTTGCCTGAATACAATGCAGCTCCAGAGGTTACTCGTAATCGTCTCTACCTCGATACGATGGAAGAAGTGTATTCTAATACCTCTAAAGTGCTGATTGATTCTGAATCTAGCGGTAATCTGTTGTACTTGCCGATTGATAAATTAGCCGGTCAGGAAAAATCAGAGACCAAACGTCAAGCGAAATCATCATCAGCGTATGATCAGATCGAGCTTGAATCTCAGCGTACCGATACGGCGGCTGACACTGATGCTCAGTCTCGTTCAACAAGTACACGTCAAGGGAGATACTAATAATGCGTAAGTTAATGATCCCTGTATTGGTGATTGCACTTGTTCTGATGCTGATGTCATTATTTGTCATCCCTGAAGGTGAGCGTGGAATCGTGGTTCGTTTTGGTCGAGTATTGAAAGACAATAACGAAATTGCCCGCATCTACGAGCCTGGCTTGCATTTTAAAATGCCACTGTTTGACCGTGTGAAAACATTAGACGCACGTATTCAAACTATGGATGGCCGTTCTGACCGCTTTGTCACGTCTGAGAAAAAAGACGTGATCATTGATACCTACGTAAAATGGCGTATCGAAGATTTCGGTCAATACTACTTGGCAACAGGTGGCGGTAATGCACTAACAGCAGAAGCACTGCTTGAGCGTAAAGTGACGGATATTCTTCGTTCTGAAATCGGTTCACGTGAAATCAAGCAAATCGTTTCCGGTCCTCGTAATAAGGATGTGTTGCCTGACAGTACCGATGCGGAAGTGGTGACGACTGAAGCGGCTAAGCAAGCGTTGGAAATTGATGGTCAGCGTGACCAGATTATGGAAGACGTACTGACTGATACTCGCGAAAGCGCTATGAAAGATTTGGGTGTTGAAGTGGTTGACTTCCGTATGAAGAAAATCAACTTACCTGATGAGATCAGCGAGTCTATCTACCGTCGTATGCGTGCTGAACGTGAATCGGTTGCTCGTAAACACCGCTCTCAAGGTCGTGAGAAAGCTGAAATCATTCGTGCCCAAGCTGAGCTTGAAGTGGCGACAATTTTAGCTGAAGCGGATAAAACTGCACGTGTAACACGTGGTGATGCCGATGCAAAATCAGCGAAGATTTACTCTGATGCTTACAGCAAAGATCCTGAATTTTACGGTTTCCTACGTTCTTTGAGAGCGTATGAAAAATCATTCAGTGAGAAAAGCGATATCCTAGTGTTGGATCCTAAGAGTGATTTCTTCAAATACATGAATAACACCAGTGGTGTTGCAGCTAAATAATCGTTAGTTGTTTAATCAAAGGCTCCTTCTCGGAGCCTTTGTTGTTTATTGGGATAATATTTCACTGTTCGATAGAGATAATACTATGTCTAATTCAATTTGGTTTGCGGTAGGTTTGGTGCTGATTGTGGAAGGTCTTGGACCGCTAATCGCCCCCAACGGTTGGCGTAAAATGGTTGCAGAGCTTAGCCAGCAGCCCAATAACCAATTGCGTAGAATCGGTGGCTGTTTGGTGGTGGCAGGCGGAATAATAGCTTATTACTTTGCCAGCTAGAAATCAGTAGTGAGGAGGAGGTGTCTCTTCTGAGGCATCGGCCAAATTAGAGGTATCCATATTCTTCACTTTACCCACCATGTATTTCATTTGATCTTGCATTTTAGTGATCAACATTTGCTGTTGTGTCAGAGCATCATTGAGTTCATTGATGGTTTGTTCTTGAAAAGCCAGTTGGCATTCTAAGTCATTAACACGCTGTTCTAATTGCTGCATATTTTTATCGTTCATCACTTATCACCAATCGTTTAATTTCCATGCTTGAGCAATACCTGCTGATGTACCAGTAATGACTCGCTGCTGGTGGTCAAAGGCCGCATCATACACTACAGCTCGTGGTGGACGGGCATCTTTTAACGGTTCAACCTCGAATCCTTGCTGCTTTTTACCGTTTTTAGCATTCCAAATAGCTACTTGGCTAGAGGGTGAACCAGTCACTAACAAGGAGCCGTCATCGGAAAAACGCGCGGTTGTGAAAATCAGTTGTCTGGAAAAGCTACTCAATTGCGCTATTTTTTTACCAGAAGTTAGATCCCAAATAACGGATTGATTACCACCATCGGAAGTAAATGCCATCAAACCATCTCGTTGTAGAGCAACTCGGTTGACGCGTTGTTCGTGTTCAAAAGAGCGCAAAATTTGACCTGTTTTGGTATCCCAAAGATAAGCGAAATAATCATTGCCACCAGTGAGAGCAAAGCGACCATTGGGAGATAGGGCGACAGAATTGACTTTTTCTCTATGAGCAAGGAACTCTAGGCGGCGACCGCTGACTAAGTCCACATAAATAGCTTTACCATTGGATAAACCAAGTAGTACTTGTTCGCCATCATTTGATATATCAATACTTCGAATGAGGCCGTCAGAGATGGACCATAAGCCCTGTGCTTGTGTCCAACCTAAGTCCCATACCGCAAAATTAATTTGGCTTGCGGTGACAGCGAAACGGCCATTATCGGAGATGCGAATGTGTGAGACAGTATTTGCTTGAGGGTCTTGAGGCCCTAGGTCTGCGAGCATTTTATCTTGTTCAAGATCCCACAAAACCAATTGTTTTTGTTTGGAGTAGATAAGCGCAAAACGACCATCACGGCTGAGGCCGAAGCTGGTCGATCCATTCGGTTCTAGTTCCCAGCGTTGCACGTCGTTGTTAGAGAAAAAACAACCATTTAACATCAATATGACAATGCAGCATAGGATTGAATGAGAAATTATCCGCATGACGTCTAATTATCCGCTTTGAGTGTAAAGACAATCGATCAACATACCGTTATATTGGTACAACTCTGTTTTGTGCACCAGTCTTTCTCTGAGATTTGTGCACAATAACAAAAGGTTTGCCTACAAATTGGAGAAATAAATGAAATCATTGTTTAAAGTGTCACTGCTTGCGGCAACCGTAATGCTAGCAGTTGGCTGCCAGAAAGATGAAGCACCAAAAACTGAAGCAGCACCAGCGGCAGAACAAGTGCAAGCTGAAACCGGAAAAACGGTTCACTTTAAAACTGAAGATGACAAAGCAGCTTACGCAATTGGTGTTTCTTTTGCTAATTACTTGAGTACAAGCATTGAGAAACCAAGTGAAATTGGCATCAATCTTGATAAAGCTTTTGTACTTAAAGGTATCGAGCACGTTTTTGCGGGTAACGCAGAGCTAAGTGAAGAAGAAACTCGTGCCGCTTTAGAAGCGCTCGATAAGCGTGTTGCAGAAACGATGAAAGCTCAAGCTACTGAAAAAGCGGCAGCTGCAAAAGCAGCAGGAGATGAGTTCCGTGCTGAATTTGAAAAGCAAGAAGGCGTGAAGAAAACAGAGTCAGGTTTACTTTATCAAGTAATGACACCAGCCACTGGTGAATTACCTAAAGAGACCGATACTGTTCAAGTACACTACAAAGGTACTCTTACAGACGGTACACAGTTTGACAGTTCTTACGACCGTGGCGAACCAGCTACATTCCCGCTAAATCGCGTTATTCCAGGTTGGACTGAAGGCGTACAGTTAATGCAAGTGGGTTCTAAGTATAAGTTTGTTATTCCACCTGAGCTTGCCTATGGCGAACAAGACACACCAACCATTCCTGCTAATTCAACACTCGTATTTGAAGTTGAATTACTGAAGATTGATAACGGTGACGAAGCCGCAAAATAATTGCTTTTCAACGTCATTATTACGCTAAGGGCCTGAATTTATCAGGCCCTTTTCTTTGAACCGCATACTCTGATTAGTTGTTCTAAATCACTTGCTCAAGACTTAACTAGGTTTAAAATTAAAATTTTCTGATAAACTTACATCAATTTGTTGATTTTTCGCACTAAGGCTAGATAACAGTGACAATGACAGAAACTCTAAATGCGGAGATGTTGCTTGAAATGGAATCCGTACATGTGATGCCATTTAGTGAGCACGATAAAATTATTCTTCGTTCCTATGAAGCCGTCGTGGATGGTATTGCTAGTTTGATTGGCCCTTTCTGTGAGATCGTGCTGCACTCATTGGAAGATCTCAATACATCAGCTATCAAAATCGCTAACGGTGAGAATACAGGGCGTCAAGTTGGTTCACCCATCACCGATTTAGCACTGCGTATGCTAAAAGATATTGAAGGTTCAGAGCGCAACTTCTCTCGATCTTACTTTACTCGAGCCAAAGGTGGCGTGTTGATGAAGTCCATTACAGTGGCAATCCGTAATGGTGATAATCGAGTTATTGGTTTGTTGTGTATTAACGTCAACCTAGATGCGCCATTTTCTCAGGTTCTGCAATCTTTCATGCCAACACAAGAAGCGCAAGAAGCGGCGTCTTCAGTGAACTTTGCTAGCGACGTTGAAGAGCTGGTGGATCAAACTGTTGAGCGCACGATTGAAGATATCAATGCAGACAAGTCGGTATCTAACAACACCAAAAACCGTCAGATCGTGATGGAGTTGTATGACAAAGGTATTTTTGATATCAAAGATGCCATCAACCGTGTTGCTGACCGACTGAATATTTCCAAGCATACCGTGTACCTCTACATTCGCCAGCGTAAGACTGGAGAAGAATCGTAGTGAGCCAAACGTTGACTTATACGCTACTGGTCAATGGGGCGGTTTATGGCTCTCAGTCAGCGCGCAGTGCTTATCGCTTTGCTTGTGCTGTGATAGAAAAAGGCCACACCCTATCGAGCGTCTTTTTTTATCAAGACGGTGTGCTTAATGGTTCGTCGATTACCGCTCCAGCTAACGATGAGTTTGATTTAGTCAAAGCTTGGCAACAGCTTGCGGTAGAGCATAACGTTAAATTAGAAACTTGCGTGGCGGCGGCGCTCCGCCGTGGCATTATCAGTGATAGTGAAGCGCAACAACATCAACTTGCTACGCATAATTTAGCGGATAACTTTGAGCAAGCTGGTTTAGGGAGTTTGGCTGAAGCATTACTGACGCAAAATAGAGTGGTACAGTTTTGAAAAAATTAGGTTTTGTTTTTCAATCGGCTCCTCATTCAACGTCGGCAGGAAGAGAAGGCTTAGATGCTGTACTCGCTGCGTCAGCGTACAGTGATGATATTGCCCTTTTTTTTGTTGGTTCAGGCGTTGCTCAACTCATCGCCAGTCAATCACCAGAACAGGTATTGAGCCGCGACTATATCAGCGCATTTAAATTACTCGACCTATACGATATTGAACAAATCTACCTTTGCCAGCAAAGTATTGATGAATTTGGCTTAGGGGACGCTGGTTGGGTGATCGATGCTCAAAAGGTATCTCCCCAGCAAATCGCACAATTATTGGCACAGTGTGATCAAGTGTTAACCTTCTAAGGAGAGCAAATGCTTCATATCGTAAAAGACGCGTCTAAAATGATATTAGTACAGCGATATTCTACCGATGAAGATGGGATACTTTTGATTGAAGATGCTGTATACATGTCCAACCCAAACGCTATGCATTTTGGGCAAATTATCGATCTAACGAAGGTTTATGTCCTTTCCGAGGATCTCGCAGCGCGAGGTGTGGAAGATCTCTGCTCGCCTCATATGATGAAAGTCAATTTTTCTGGCTTTGTTGATTTAACCGTTAAACATGATAAATCAATAACTTGGTAATGTTTTTCTGTTGATTTTATATTTAAAAAATCAACAGCCTTTTTTAGTGGTTAAAAAAGATCTGTATATTTCTTGACACACCTCTCACTGCTGCATAGAATTTTGCGTCCCTATTTGTACTAAGTACGTAGGGACTAGATTTTTCACAAAGCTTACTTTAAGTAAATTCAGGAGCTAGTTAATGGCAACTATTAACCAGTTGGTACGCAAGCCTCGTGCAAAGCAAGTTGTTAAAAGCAACGTGCCAGCACTAGAAGCGTGCCCACAAAAACGTGGTGTATGTACTCGTGTTTACACTACTACACCTAAAAAACCTAACTCAGCACTTCGTAAAGTTTGTCGTGTACGTTTGACAAACGGCTTCGAAGTAACATCGTACATCGGCGGTGAAGGCCACAACCTTCAAGAGCACTCAGTTGTTCTAATCCGCGGTGGTCGTGTAAAAGACCTTCCGGGTGTTCGTTACCACACAGTTCGTGGTGCACTTGACTGTGCAGGCGTTAACGACCGTAAACAAGCTCGTTCTAAGTACGGTGTGAAACGTCCTAAGTCTTAATGGATTTCCGTTAAGTAAGGCCAAACACTAAATTATTTAATTTTTGAAGAAACTGAAAAGTTTTGGATAACCTGAAAAAGACAACGGAGAATATCCATGCCACGTCGTCGCGTTATTGGTCAGCGTAAGATCCTTCCAGATCCAAAGTTCAAGTCTGAACTGCTGGCAAAATTCGTTAACATTCTTATGGTTGACGGTAAAAAATCTACTGCAGAAAAAATTGTTTACACTGCACTAGACACTATGGCTGAGAAATCTGGTAAAGATCACTTAGCTGTATTTGAAGAAGCTCTTGAAAACGTACGTCCAGCGGTAGAAGTTAAATCTCGCCGTGTGGGTGGTTCAACTTACCAAGTACCTGTAGAAGTACGTCCGGTTCGCCGTAACGCACTTGCTATGCGTTGGGTAGTTGATGCTGCGCGTAAGCGTGGTGAAAAATCTATGGCTGCTCGCCTAGCTGCTGAAATGCTAGATGCGTCAGAAAACAAAGGTTCTGCTGTTAAGAAACGTGAAGACGTTCACCGCATGGCAGAAGCGAACAAAGCATTCGCTCATTACCGCTGGTAATACCTTTAGTGCTGCGAGTTTCTCTCGCAGCACATCTTTATACTCTAAGGAATACCTTAGTAAGAGGATACAATCGTGGCTCGTAAAACTCCTATTGAGCGCTACCGTAACATCGGTATCTGTGCTCACGTAGATGCAGGTAAAACAACCACTACTGAACGTATTCTGTTCTACACTGGCCTTTCTCACAAAATCGGCGAAGTTCACGATGGTGCTGCAACCATGGACTGGATGGCGCAGGAGCAAGAGCGTGGTATTACTATCACATCTGCTGCTACAACAACCTTCTGGCGTGGTATGGAAGCACAGTTCCAAGATCATCGCGTAAACATCATTGATACCCCAGGACACGTTGACTTTACAATCGAAGTAGAGCGTTCACTTCGTGTGCTTGATGGTGCAGTGGTTGTATTCTGTGGCTCATCTGGTGTTGAACCTCAGTCTGAAACTGTATGGCGTCAAGCTGATAAATACGGTGTTCCTCGCATGGTGTTCGTTAATAAAATGGACCGTGCTGGCGCAGACTTTTTACGTGTTGTAGACCAAATTAAAAATCGTCTTGGTGCGACTCCTGTTCCTATCCAATTGAATATTGGTGCAGAAGAAGAGTTCAGAGGTGTCATCGACCTTATCAAGATGAAAGCAATCAACTGGAATGAAGCCGATCAAGGCATGACGTTTACATACGAAGACATTCCGGCTGACATGCAAGAACTTGCTGAAGAATGGCACAATAACCTTGTTGAAGCAGCGGCTGAAGCAAGTGAAGAGTTAATGGATAAATACCTTGAAGAAGGTGAGTTGACGGAAGCGGAAATTAAACAAGCATTACGTACTCGTACCATTAATAATGAAATTGTATTAGCTACGTGTGGCAGTGCCTTTAAAAATAAAGGTGTTCAAGCCGTACTTGATGCAGTAATCGAATATTTGCCTTCGCCAATTGATGTTCCAGCAATTAAAGGTCTTGATGACAATGACAATGAAGTTGAGCGTCATGCTGACGACAACGAACCATTTGCAGCGTTAGCCTTTAAAATTGCGACAGACCCATTTGTTGGTACACTAACGTTTATGCGTGTTTATTCTGGAGTCGTAAACTCAGGCGATGCCGTTTACAACTCTGTGAAACAAAAGCGTGAGCGTTTTGGTCGTATCGTTCAAATGCACGCCAATAAGCGTGAAGAAATTAAAGAAGTTCGCGCTGGCGATATCGCTGCAGCGATTGGCCTTAAAGATGTCACTACTGGTGATACTTTGTGTAATCAAGACCATAAAGTGGTACTTGAGCGCATGGAATTCCCAGAGCCTGTAATTCAAATTGCGGTAGAGCCTCGCTCTCAAGCAGACCAAGAAAAAATGGGTATTGCGCTAGGTAAACTGGCTGCAGAAGATCCATCGTTCCGTGTTGAAACCGACAAGGAAACGGGTCAAACATTGATTTCAGGTATGGGTGAGCTTCACCTAGACATCATCGTTGATCGCATGAAGCGTGAATTCAGTGTTGATTGCAACGTCGGTAAGCCACAAGTGGCGTATCGCGAAACTATCCGTGGTAAAGCGGAAGTTGAAGGCAAGTTCGTTCGTCAATCTGGTGGTCGTGGTCAATATGGTCACGTTTGGCTTAAGATTGAACCTGCGGAACTCGGTGAAGGCTTTGTCTTTGTCGACGAAATCGTTGGTGGTGTGGTTCCTAAGGAATACATCAGCTCGGTTGCGAAAGGTATCGAAGAGCAAATGAACAACGGTGTGTTAGCTGGCTATCCTATTATGGATGTCAAAGCGACATTATTCGATGGTTCATATCATGATGTCGACTCAAACGAGATGGCGTTTAAGATTGCTGGGTCGATGGCGTTCAAGAAAGGTGCTTTAGAAGCGCAACCTGTTCTTCTTGAACCAATGATGAAAGTTGAAGTAACCACTCCAGAAGATTGGATGGGTGATGTTGTTGGCGACTTAAACCGTCGTCGCGGCATGATTGAAGGTATGGATGAAGGTCATGCTGGCCTAAAAATTATCCATGCTAAAGTCCCTCTATCTGAAATGTTTGGTTACGCAACAGACTTACGTTCTGCCACTCAGGGCCGTGCTTCTTACTCTATGGAGTTTGCTGAGTACGCTGATGTGCCGAAGAATGTTGCAGAAGCAATTATTGCAGAGCGCACTTAACAGTTATTTGTTTAATAACGAATCTATTGCGCTGACGAGAGTTGGCGCATAAAATAGCAATTTCTGGCGCGTCTTGAGCTATATGTGACTCAAGGCGAATCATAACTAGGAAGGAACACGATCGTGTCTAAAGCAAAATTTGAACGTACGAAACCGCACGTAAACGTTGGTACTATCGGCCACGTTGACCACGGTAAAACAACTCTAACTGCTGCTATCTGTACTACACTTGCAAAAGTGTACGGTGGTGT